>NZ_CP061184.1 GCF_017355405.1 Roseomonas haemaphysalidis | reverse complement strand
GCCGGTGCAATTCCGTCAAAGGCACTCGGCGCCTGCCGATCGAGCTTGAGCGGGATTTGCTGGCTGAGGCCCATATCCGGATCGATGACGTCAAGCGGCTTGCTGCCGTCATCCAGTCGCAGCGCGATATGGCTCGTCTGCGGCGCAAGAACTTGGGAAGTGCTGGCGCAGTCGCGCTGCCTTCCTAACCGAACCCGGCATCTGCCGGAAAACAGCCGAGCCAGGGTGTCTCACCACCCTAGCCCGGCCTGACCGCAACCCGTTCCTCAGGAGAACAGGCTATGGCTACGCGTGCCCATACCACGATCCAGGCGCCTTCCAGAAGAAGAAGGCCGGCCTCGCCGGCTACCTTCTCCCCTCTGCCGGGGGAAACCCTGCGTAGAAGAATGCCGCGGCCGGCTGCGATTGCGCCGGCGGTCACTCCGCTTCTGCCGGCCGATCGGGCCCGCATCGAAGCCCTGCTTTTCCGCCTGATCGACTGGCTGGACGCCCAGGATGCGCCGCTGGTCGACATGGAACCCGACCATGATGGCGAGGACACCTGCGACAACGAGTTGAGCGAGCCGACCGAAAGCCTGGTGCATCTATGCGACCGGCTGGGTGTGTATGGCCGCACCGTCCAGCACCGCGGGAGCATCAGCTAATGGCCTCCATGTCCCGGCGTATTGCCCTGACTGCACCCGCCTTGATTACCCTGCCGACCCTGACTTTTGCCTCCCCTCGCCACGATGGGGAGGGCCCAGATGCTGAGCTGATCCAGCTGTGCGCGGCCTACACAAAGGCGATCGACAAATACAATGCCGATGGGGGGCACTTGGATTGCGAGGTTGACCCTCTCTGGCACGCGGTGGAGCTGCTGGAGGCACAGCTTGCCGGCCTCGCCGCCACGACGTCCGCGGGGTTGATTGCCAAGGCATCCGTCGCCCGGCGCTTGGCACGGAAACCCGATGGCAGCGAGAACTACTGCACATCCATGACGGGCGACTGGCCCGAGCAAGTCATCCTCGATCTGCTGGCGATGGCTAAGCGAGGGCAGGCATGATCCGCGCCCCTGTCCCCTACGTCGATCCGACCATCCGGCCCGGCGCTCTGCGGCGGTCCCTGGCCTACGTCCGCACGGGCAGCCTGCCGCCGCTGCCTGTCATGCCCATTAACCTCGACGCCGCTGTGTCGCTGACCTTCAGCTCCGCCCTGTGCTTGGCCACCGGCTACCTGCTGGGGAGTTCGATCGTCCCATGAGCAAGGTCAGAAGAACCACACGCCGTCGGATTGCCGCGGGCGCCGATGACCACCTGAACCTAGCCGATCTGGCGCTGGTTAGGCTGGACAATGGGCTAGGCGTGCTGGATGCGCTGCTTAACGATGTCCGGGCGCCAAACTCGCCATGGTTCAGACAACTGAGCTACGTGATCGACACAATCGAGAGGCAGCGCGACGAAGCCGCCGAGGCCCTGTCCCAGGCAATCGAAGATCTGGCGGGCGAGCGAGCGGGAGGGCGCACGGCATGAACACCAATGCGCTTCGGGAAGCCCTCGATGATGCCAACAGCGCCCACGATCGGCTGGCTGCAGGCGAAAGCCTGATCTTCCACACCCTGCTGGAACTGCCTGGCAATGACCCGCTGTACGAACGGCTACACTATCTGATCGAAGCCCAGGAATGCTTTCGCAAGAAGGCTGATGAGGCGGTGCAGGCGGCATGGGCAGAAGTGTTCACGGCCGAGAAGGCCCGGCGGGGGAAGAAGCCATGAGCGCCCACACCCTGCCGGCCACCTGCCGCTGTCTCTGGTGCCCTCGCACCTTTGGCAGCGCGGTGGAGGCGTCCAGCCACATGCACACGGCCCACCGAGGCAACATACCCCGCACTCAGGAGCACGACGCCGCGGCCCGACTGCAGCACTACCACGCCGACCGGCAGGCGGTGCGCCGCGGCGGGATCGTGGCAGACGACAGTCTGGACACGCCCAGGGGCGTCGGTCGCGCACTGGCGGAGCGGATGCGCGGCATACCGGATGCCGCCTTCTTGGCCAAGCTGGACAGCATCCTAGACCATATGCGCGAGGAAATGCTGGCGGCTGGTCGGGTGCCTTCCATGGCCCTGCTGATCTGCCGAGAGATACGGATGGCCGCGCGCCAAGCGTGGGCGAAAGAACCAAGATTGACAGCACGAAGGAACTTGTCCGTTCTGCCGGAATGTTCCTAATCGTGGAGCGCGATAGCTAATGTCGAATGTTTTTAAGCGTGGTGATGTTGTGGTGCTGAAGTCAGGTGGGCCACCAATGACTGTCGAGGCGGCTCCAGCAGGCCTATTCCGCAAATTCATGGGGGATGATGCGGTTTATCAGTGCGCTTGGTTCCACGAGAACAAGCGGTTTAGTAACAACTTCAATGGACACGCCCTCGAGCTTTACCGCTCCACCAAACAGGCATCCGACGACACATGATCTAACTGGCCCACTTTCAATGGAAAGTGGGCCAGTTGACGGGGGCGGGGAGGGTGATTTCCCCGCCCTTTCTTGTGCTCGCATCCGTGTGCGGTAATCTCACTTGCCAAGTGTGATGGGTGCGTGATGCGAGCAGTGTTGGCGGCGGTTGTTATCCTGGTTGGCGGGCTGGGCGGAACCGCATCTGCTCAGCCGAACGAAAATGCCACAGGCCTGGTGCCCGACAGACTCATGCTCTCGCCCGATGCACGAGCGATGGAGGTGCACATGGAAATGTTGACTATCGGAAGTCTGATCCAAGCACACGTCTTCGCTGGGTTTTGCGATGCCAGAAGTCAGGCTTGGCGCAACAAAGCCGACCAACTCATCGAACATACAGCGGAGAACATCGTGCGTGAGAAGTCCCTCGACGGGTCGTGGGCAAACTACTCGCGAGGCGTTTTTGCAGGCGTGAGGGTTATGGCCTACCAAGACGCATTGCGCCGAACCCGAGTAGAAGAAAAGCATATCTTCTGCGCGCGCATCGTGACGGGGGATATGCTGAGGCCACTGGACGATCTTATGGCCATAAGAAGTCGGTAGACCGATCGCCGGCGCCGCCCTCTATTTAAGTTTGGTAACTTCCACGCTGGCAATTCGCGCTCCTGCATGATGAGATCTGCTGCCAAAAACCAGGATCATACATGCCCGAGATAGTCCCCCCCGGCACCCATTCAGCCACAACACTGGAAGTTTTCGGCCTCCCCCGTGTCGCCCTCGTCCCATACGAAGTAACTTCAGCTCGATGGGTTAGGCAGGGGACCGAGCACATTAAGATCGTATGCGGCGGCGTTGAGATCCGTCTTGAATTCGACGATCCAACCAAGTGCGAGGCGTGCTTTGACTGGTTGTTGATCTGCATGAGGTCTCGCCCACGGATCAGCTAGTTTCTGCCAAAGCATGAACCTCCCCACCATCCACGCCCAGGTGCAGGCTTGGGCATCCTCCAAACCACAGGTGCGGTCTGTCTGGCTTATTGGCAGCCGCGCCAAAGACACCTACCGCCCAGACAGTGACATTGACCTTGCCGTGGCCTACCGGCTGCCGCCGGACTTCAGCACCGCCTTCTGTGAGGCTGAGGATTGGGAGGCCGAGTTACAGGCAGTGATACCGCATAAGGTTCACATGCTGACTTGCCGCCCTACCGCTTTGCCGGTCTGGCAAGGCGCGAAGGAACGGCGTATCCTACTCTATAGTCGGTGCGCTCTAAGCTCTAGCTCTAGCCACCTACCCTAATCCCTTGTTACCGTTTCGAGCAGGCAATACAGGGTTAGATTCGGCATGCTGAATGTCCTAACTGACGTGGCGCGACTGGTCCTTGGGCTAGGCGCGATGCTAGCAATGCTGATTGGAGCCATAGCCGGCTATCAGTATGCCGAGATACCAGGTTTGCTCGGTGGTCTTTTAGCTGCCTTGGTTGCATCTGCCGTCACGTTCGGCGTCGCTGCTGCTATCCTGGACATGCACGTGCAGATGAAGATCCTAGTGGATCTGAACCAACAGCATGCGGTGACGCTGGCCAAGCTTACTGCTCTCTCTCCAGCGCCGGTGCAGCCAACGGAGGCATCGCCTGTTCGCGGAGATGCCGCTGATCGCCCTACTCTAACCGCCCACAGGCGCTTCCCATGAAAAGAGATATGGATTTGGTCCGATCCATGCTCTTGGCCATCGAAGCTTCAGAGCCATACGCCGATGTCATGCGAATGGACATCGATGGCCTACTTCCTGAAGATGACGAACAAAATACTGAGTATCTTAGGCGTTACTATCATGCAGAACTTCTTGTGGACGCAGGGTTCATCAAAGGCGATGCAACCGTTGGGGAATATCTAGTCCAAAGCATAACGTGGCAGGGGTACGAATTTTTAGATGCTGTCCGCGACCCAGAGATTTGGAAGAAAACCAAAGCTGGTGTGAAATCGGTCGGTACGGCTAGCGTCGCGATCATCTGGGAAATTGCGAAAGGCTATGCCAAGCAAGCAGCCCAAACCAAGTTGGGTCTGCCGCTTTAAGACTTACCGCCTCACCTTCTCGTAGTTGATGCTGCGCTCGACATCGCCGGTATCGAATAGGGGCTTATCGCCCTTCTTCATTTCCAGCGTTCGCGGCGCGTTTGGGACGGCCCAGCTTTTCGACGTGTTCAGCATGCCGCGCATCCAGCCACGGTAGAAGCTACCCATCTGCTCCAGCACGCCGTCGACCGACAGCCTGCCAACCAGCATGGACGCGACAGACGCCCGGGCAATCCGGTACGTATCCTTCTCGTGGGTGTCAGCGGTACGCCGCATGAAGGGACGAGCCGGAATATGCTCAGTGCCGAACTCATTGAGCACCGCATGCTCAACGGTCTCGCCATCCCCATCGCCAGCATGAGTGATGCCAACCTTCACGCTACTGCGGCTAAGGGACGCCATATCACGCTTCATACGTGCCCAGCCGCGATCAACTACCTTCGTAGATCTGCTCATGGTTCGCGCCCTGGGAGGGCTAGGCCCGCTACCTTCGCAACAAGCGTGTGGTGCGCAAAGTTTAGCCCAGCCCGCGACGCCGCCAGTTCGTGCGGGGGGCACTGATTGCCACGCTGTATCAGGATGGCGGTACTGGCAAGCGCGGCGGCCAAAGCATCGCGCTCGATACGGAACGCATCTGAGGGGTGGCGGGCCGTTTTCACTCTCTGGAATCCTGTTCGGTAATCATCGTTACCGGCTGCGTTGCGTGCAGCCAGAGCCCGCCCGGCTTCCGCACCGTGGCGGTTGTGCCGTGCTGGAACTCGGCGCGGATCTCCGCCCAGCGCCGATCTTCTTGTGCCAGGGTCATCTGCATCTCAGGCCACCACTTCAGTGCGCTGAAGCTCGCCGGCCGCAACCGGGGCATCCAGGAACGCCAGCATGGTCGGCCTGGCCGTCTCGAAGCTGGACAGGGTGACTTCAGTACCCGGCTGCAGGATAGCGCCCCAGAGGTGGTAGACGCGCTGCGAGAGGTTCTTGACCTTCATCACCCCACACCCCGCCGGATCATCGCGTTGCGGGCGTCATGCGCGCTGCGGATCGGCGCACGGTCTTGGCGCACATCCTCGGCGCAGAGACCGCCGGCCGAGCGATACCGCGCGCCGCCACTGCTGAACTTGGACGGAAGCTGGCTGATGCTGTCCTGCCGGGCGGCGTCGCGCTGCTCGCGCTCGCGGCGTTCGCGCGCCTCGATCTGCTGACGCATCTGAACAGCATGGCGAAGGGTGTCGTTGATCTCGGTCATGCGTGATTCCTCGTGCGGGGAGAAAGGATTTCGTAGATGTTGGCGCCTTCGCGAGCCGGGCCGTACTTGGTCAGCCAGCCCGGCTGGGCCGCCGCCCTTTCCGCAGCCTTCTCAGCAGCCACCTTTTGAGCGCGGCCCGCATTGATGCGGGCCAGTGTCGCCGGGGCGTAGAGGCTCATCGCCTCATCGAAGCGATGCGGATCGGGCACATAACCGGGCATGTTGAACATTGGCCCACGGCGTCTCTCGTAACGAGAACGGGCTGCATCCTGCCGCTTGACCGCATCTTCAGCTTCCGCCTCCGACCGCTTGTACGCAGCCAACAGCACGGCGGCAGACTGCGCGGTCAACTTCTCTGCCAGCGCGAGGATGACCCGATCGGCCTTTTCCACCTCAGCCTCCAAGCTGGGCAGCGCCTCAGCCATCAGCGCCGCCGAACTCTCGGCCGCCCGGATCTCGATCTCGACGTTAGCCACCTCGATGCCCGGCACCACCTCGCCGGCCCGCGTGCGCTCCACCAGCGCATCACGCTTGGCCACGCCGACCAGGATCTGTTGCTGTGCCGCGGCCAGGCGATCGGTCATCGTACCGTATCGGGTGTGCGCCGCCTCGGATGCCCGCTCCAGCTCTGCCATCTCAGGCACAGCGGAAGGCCAGCCGGTGGTCTGATCGACGGTGACTTCTTCGGCTTTCTTCATGGGGGTGCCTTTCACCAGCCGCCGCCGTTTCGGCTGCGCTGGATCATCTTTTCACGCGCCGCCACAGCGCCGCTGGTTGGGTGGATGGTTGGCAAACCGTCCAGCACCATCACGCCCGCACCATCGAAGGTCAGGCGCGAATTGCCCGCCCGACCCTTGGGAACGATGGCGCAGTGGTTGTAGGTGATGGCCGTCTGGACAGCGTCGTATCGCTCGCCCTCATAGGTGCCCGGCTCGTTCACGAGCTGCACCCGGTAGCCCAGCGAGATATCGCGGTTGCTGCCGATGCGATCGGGATCGTGGATCACCAGTTCCGCACGCAGGTTGTTGCCATCCTGACGCCCCGCGGACAGCACCGTGCCGATGATGCCGGCCGGGCTCTTGGACGTGACCAGAGCAGGGTGCCCATTGGTAACAGGGATGCCCTTTAGGCCGGCCATGCTGGTTGCCTTGAACACCTCAGCAGCGGGGCGGAACTCCTTCCGCATCCGGCCATCCGGCATCCGGTATTCGAAGATGCCGGCGCGGGTCAGGATCGGCTCATCGCGGATCCAGCCTTCAGCCGTGCGGCCAGGGCTGGCCGGCATGGCGGCGGTGGGGAGGAAGTCGTAGCGGAAGGTCACGGGCTGGATGCCTCATCGAGGCGCAGCTCACCGGGCTGGTTGGCGGCGAACTCGCCCCCCTGCCACTCGTCAAACCGGCTCTCGAAGTAGAGAGGGATGATCTGGTTGGAAATGTCGTCGAAGCGCAGCAGGAAGCCGCCGGCCTTGCTGTAGGCTTCGCAGAAGTCGCGGCGGATATCGGCATCCTCCCGCCCTTCAGGCTGCCGGCCCAGAAAGGCTTCCACCATCTCCATGCGGGTCTTGCCGGCCGCGTTCCGCTGGATGCTATCCAGGCGGGGAGGGCGCGGGATCGGACAAGCCGCGGTAGCCCAATCCTGAGTGGACTGGTGCTCGGTATCTTCAAAGCGGATGACGGGGTGGTGCATCGCGGCTTCCGTCAGATCCAGGGCCTGTGGCCTCTGCCGCGCTTGCGGGATTGATCTAATCGGGCTGATGAGCCGCGAAGAATTAGATTATAGCCTGTTAGAAGCTCGGAAAGCTATAATTTCCCCTTCCCCAGATAAGAAAAATCTCTCTTAGAAGAACTTGGTCAGGGCGGCAGCAATCACGCTGATCAAAGCCAGGAATTCCTTTTGGCTCATTGTCACCGCGAGCTGCTTTCCGGGCACCTTGAGATTGATAACCATCTGGAACACTCCATGAGCGCGCTCCCTCACATCGGGGAGTGCCTAATGGTATGTTCCTTGGGGCGGAGGGCTTAGTGGCATCGAATACCCCAAAACCGCCTCTTGTGTTCGGTAAGGCATATTATCGGACGCTAAACTTAGCCCCGCGGCTTACCTTTCCCCAGAGCCTCATCGACCATGGCACGGGTTATCTCCAGCATCAGGTCGCGGCTGATAGTTATCTGAAAGCTTGTGCTGCGTTTCTTGTCGTCATCGTCGTGCACGGTAAATATGAGATTGCTCGGTCCCACATGCACGCCGGCAGCTTGGCCAATGAGGTAGCCTCGCCCGCCAGAACGCGGGGAGGACATCACCTCCACCTCATCGACGATCCTCTTGATCAGCGCCCGGCGCTTTTCGTCACTCATTGGCTTCCCCCCTCCATTCTGTCCTGAATTGAGAACCATCCTATTCACTCAGCTGGCTGGCAACCCGCCCTCGCGCGCGCGCGTAGTGGGATGGGGTGGCGGATGATCTCCCCAGATTTGGGGAATCAATCCGGCAGAGGCGGGAGGCCGCTCACCACCGCTGCCTCAGTATGCCTGCTCTGAGGCGCCAATCCCGCTTTCATCCGCTCGGCGTGCATCTGAGCAATAGCTCTAGTCTGGGCCACCACCTCACGGTCGATCGCATAGATCGCGGCCTCCGGTCTTCGGATATCGTTATCAATATCAACGCTTTGTCGGGCGCCTGGCCTAGGCGGTTCGGGTTCCGGCTTGATGACTTCCAGCTTAGCCAGCTCGCCCAGCCGATCCTCCAGCCACCCATGCAGATCGTCGGTCACTGAGGGGTCGAACACCAATTCGGCCGGCTTCTGACGCTCGCCAGCCTTCTGATAGAGAGCCCGGACCAGACGGTAACTTTCACCTATAGATATATCTCTATAGGGGTTTGTTACCCTGTGACGGCTGAAAGCCATCTTGGCAGCGGCGGGGGTGGGCCAAAGGTTGGGGTAGCAGTTGGAGGCGTCGGTTGGGCTGGTCAGGGCGACACCGCCTTGGGCCAACATCAGGTCTTGCGGGCTGGGCATCAGGGCCTCCCATTCGACGGCGGCATGGATGGTCAGGGGGATCGGTCGATCGGTCAGGACCAGCACATCCAAGGGGGTGGTGCTGGTGCGGTTCACGGCTCTGCCTCTGCCGACAATCTGGACCAACTCGCCCTCGCAGATTTGCCAGCGCACCGCCTCGGCAACGGGGTGGGGGTGGAAGTCGGATTCACCGGCCAGGGCGGTGCCGTCCGCGAGCTGCACAGCGGCGTCCCGTCTCTCGTAGCGGCTGACCTTCTGGGCGATGGCGGCCCCGGTCAGCGCCTCCGCGATCCGCTCCACATCGCTGGGGCGGGGCAGGGTGCGGCCGATGACCACCAGGCGCTCTACATCGCCCCAGGCGTCATGACCGGCGACGGCATTGTGGTGTGCCATCACCACGTTGCCGGGGACATGCCCGAGGCCTTCCCAATATTCCCGCACCGCCTTCTGTGCGACCACCAGCACCCGGCCGGGGACAGCGCGCGCCTCACGCCACACCGCGGCGCGCAGGCGTTCCGAGTTCTTCAGCCGGCGCTCACCCTCAGCTGTGCTGGAATAGTCATCCGGCACCAGCGCCGACTTCACCCAATCCCGCCCGTTGAGCTGGCGGATGGTCATGTGCGGGGTCTGCGCCTCGATCTCGGCCACCACGTCCAGGGTCGGCCAGTAGAAGCGCACTAGATCGGGCGCCAGCAGGGCGTCCAGGTGCAGGGTCGGGACGTGCCAGCCCTCGGCCACCTTCCGCCGCCCGCGCAGCCTCAGGACGCGCTGGGGGCCTTCCTTGGTCTCCTTGGTTGCCAGGGACAGCCAACCGGAGGCGTCGGGTCCATCGTCGGCCAGAAGGGCCTGGAGGGCACCGAACATGCGCGCCAGGCGGATGGCGGTCTTGTTCTGGCCAATGTCCTCCAGTAGCTCGCGGCGGCGTTCCTTGGTCATGCCCGGCACTAAGCCTGGATCTACAACTCGCTCCCACGACAGCGCCCGGCCATCGCGGCCGGTCTCGCTGGTCAGGCCGCTCGCCAGCAGGGGCGAGCGGGGCACGGGGCCATCAGGTAGGGCGGCCAATGCCTCGCTGGTGATGCGGTGGATGTGTTGCAGCCGGGTGGTGCTGATGGTCTTGGCCATTAGGTTCGGCAGGGTCACGCTGTCATCCAGCGCGTCCAGGGTCAGCTCCATCGGAGGGCCGTCGACACCCTCAAGGCCCTTACGGAACACGCTTTCGTCGACGATGACGGCGATCGGCTCCCCCAGCGCCTTGGGCTTCTCACCGAACAGGATCTCATGGGGCACCAGCCACAGATCGGCCTGGGCCGCCTTCTGTCTCTGGTAGCCGCACATCTCGTAGAAGGGGCAGCGGACCGGCGCCTGGCCCCGCGGCTTCCGGCTGCATACGCTGCTTTCTACGCTGAGGCCGAGACCTTGAACCTCGTGCACCGCATCGAGGTCGTGGCACATGGCCTGGCCCTCCTGAAGCGGATCCTCTGCCTCTCGGCCGCGCCATACTGCGGCGCAGAGGCCGGCCGCCTCGGCTTCCGGCAGAGCATCGAAGGCGGCGGCCTGTTCGGCCCCTAGCTTGTGCGTCGGCACCGCCATGATGACCGTCCGCTTGTCGCCGCGGCCGCGCAGCTCGGCCAACAGCTTCGCCGCTTCCCTCCGCGCCGCCCAGCTCTTGCCAAGACCGACACCGACCTTCACGCCGTGGACCGGGGGCGGAGCGCCGTCGTGCACGTCCGGGTCATAGTCGGCGGCTAGTTTGAAGAAAGCGCCGACTTTCTGGCCGAGTTGGTGGCGAGCCATTGCGGTGGGGACGCCCCCGCCAGTCGGTCCCTGCGGCCCTTGGGGCTTCAGCGCGATGGCGATCCGGGCTGCAACGGCCTCGGCGCCATCAACCTGCAAAAGGTCGTTGAAGTCGGAACCGTCGTGCCGGCGAGGGCTCCAAGGCAGCGCCACCCCGATATCGCGCGCCTCACCCCGCCAGCGCCCAATGGCCTTCCGCAGTGCCTTGGCGGCCGGCTTGTCTCGCCCATCGTCGTCGGCGCAGATCACGGCCTTTCGCAGCGCCGGAAGTTCCAGCTTCGACATGGAGCCGAGCGCGATCCAGGTTTCCCGGCCGGTACTGGCCCAGACGCTAAGGCCAGTTTCGGGACCTTCCGCCAGCAGCAGCGCATCCTTAGAGCCTGCCAGTCGCACCACGGCGCCGGCTTGAGGGCCGAAGCTCTGCTTGGTCGGCCGGCCGGGTTCCTCAGGCCGCTTGCGAGCCCCATCTGTCAGATGGATCAGCTGCACCGCTTGCACGGTGCCGGCGGCATTGGTGGCCGCGACCATCAGCGCCTTGCGGGCGGGGTGGAAGCGCAGGACGGAAGGCCAGCCCGCTACCGGCCTCGCTATACGCCGTGCATCGGTAAGATAGTGTTCCGCTACCGTCTCGGTGATCTCGTGTCCCTCAGCCCAATAGCGTCTCGCTCGCTCAGCCTTGGCCGCCTCGTCTGCATCGACCTCGGTCTTGGGCGGCGCAGGTGCGCGCACCACGCGTTCCGGCCGGACCGCATCGCCCATGCCCAGAAAGCCGCGCGCCCATTCCAGCGTGACCGGGAAGTCCCCGCCGCGCTCCCGCCGGATCAACGCCAGAAGGTCGCCGCCCTCATCGGCCTCATGGTCGAACCACGAACCCTTGCGGGCGCCGCGGACCATCACCGACAAGCTGCCGTGGCGGCCATAGCGCCAGTCACCGCCGACCTTGCTGCTAGGCTTCCCCAGCAGCATGTCGCACAGAGCCTCGACGCTGGCCGTCAGGCCCGCGCGGATTTCCTCCATCTCGTCGTCAGAGGCTGGTCTCAATGGCCCCCCTGACGATCCGCACCAGCGGCCAGGGACCATTGCGCGGTGACAGCGCGCACGGCGGCTTCTGCCGTCCCAGGCTGGAGGGAATAGAGAGGCCATGCGCGGCCGTCTCGATCGACTGTGACAGGCGGCTGAAGGAAGATCGTGCCGTCCGGTCGGCGGATGGCCTTCATGCTTTTGAGCATGACGCCGGGGAGCCGCAGATCCACGAAAGCCAGATCGTGCGCGATAACCCTTATTACCACGCGCTCGATATCAGGCGGCAAATTCACTGGATCACCGCCCCGGCCGGAACCCCGGCACGCGGATGCGTGTCACCAGCCGGCGGCACGAAGTTGATGACGCGGGGGCCACGGCCGCGAACTCGCCTCAGCCATGCGGCATGGTGCCGGTGCTGCATCTCCACCAGTAGCACCCGCTTGGTGGCGATCGTCGCGCCCGCGATCATCTCGTAATGCTCAGCCTTGCCCGCCGTGGCGTGCAGGATGACTAGGGTGGACCAATCCAGCAGCTTGCGAGCCTGCCGCCACCTATTCGGACCGATGGCGCTGGGCACATCATCGCTCAGGATGATGGTGGTGGGCTTGGCCTCCCGCAGGTGGTGCTCAGGGACAGACTGACCACCCGCAACCGCGACCACCTGCAGGCGGCCAGTAGCCACCGCGCGCAACAAGGGAAGGCGGAAGCCCTCGCCGGCCTGCTGAACCTTCACCATGAATTCGGCCAGCTGGTCGGTCTCAGTGAGATGGAATTCCTTCACCGGCCATCCCTTTCCGGTCTCTCATCCTCGTCCATTTGGAGGTCTAGCGCGCGGGCATTGGCCTTGAACCGGCGCATGATCGCGAGCGCATTCCGCCCGCGTGCTGCCGCTTCCTGAAGGCTCAAGCCGACGATGCGTAGGGCTTCGGCCTGGATCGCTCGTCGCAAGGGATGGTCGTCCGGGCCACCGATAACGATGCAGTAGCCGCGGGCCGAGACCAGGACCGGGTAGGTATCTGCGCCGATCCGCACAACCATCTTCGCCAGCATAGTGCGGCGCGACTTAGACGGGGTGCATTCCACTAGGTCCAGCTTGAAGTCGACAATGGCGAGATCGGGGCGGATCGTAGCGGGGTCGTTGGAAGTCGAAACATGATGCACGGCGCTTCCCCTTTCGGGAATGCGACGACGGAAACACTGGAAACTGAGGTGGGGAAGCGTTAAATAGAGCCGTGGTGACGACTGCCAGATAACCGCCTCAAATACCCAAGCCCTCGTCCGGTGCCCGCCGGCGAGGGTTTCTCAGTTCTGGGGCTTGGAGCCGGCGGGGATCATGCCGCCACCTGCTGGCCACGGGCCACCGGCCGCATCGTGCGGCTGGCCTGCCGTCCACCTGCCGAAAGGTGCTGCCGCAGGGTCATGCCGAATGCCGCCGCGATCGCGGGCAGGTCCGCGCGCTGGATATACCAGCGGCTACGGATGTTGTCGGCCGGCAGGTTGCCGTTGAGAACTTGTCTGTAGGCCGCGCGATAATCCACCGTCTGCCCGGAGGCGATGGCGGCCAGCTCGCGCGGGAGCTGGGATAGCGGGATCCGGTCTGGGGCGGCCTGCTCGGGCGCCTGGTCCTTCGGGGACATGAGTAAGCTCCACACGCGGTTGCGAGGAACTACCCATCAGCGGGCACGCTTGGGCTTGGAAAACTCTCTCTCACGCCTTACCCTAAGGATGTTCGGCCCCTTGGGTGGGCGGCGCGGTCGAGGTCTAGCTTTCGGCCTTTGCGTGTCCCTCCGATGGATAGCTAGTGAGCGCCCGAGTTGCGGTGGGGACCGCGGCTCGGGCGTTTCCACGTCTGGCCCTGGCGTTGGGGACCGCCTGAGACAGGAGTGAAGGGGTGGTCCCCGCAAGATGCCGGTCCGCTGTATCGGACCAAAGGGCGCCTGCTACGGTGACAATTTCATAGGTCAAGATGGTCGTGCGCCGGCTTCCGCGGCGCTCCTGCATCTTGGCGTTTTGGGTGAAGGGCAGATCTTGCCCGGGCGCCTGGAAGTGGTCACGCCAGATGCCATCGCTGGTGTAGAACGCGAACTCGGCAGAGGCGGGCTCCACACAAAACAGCAGTTCCAGACCCGTCCGATGCGTCGCCAACGCTTCACGCATCGGCGTGTCGGCACCCTCAGCAATCATATGCTCCAGGGCATATCCCAGGCTGCCAATCTCGAAAAAGGCACCCTTGGTGCGCTGGTCCTGAACTTGGCCCGTTAGCTGCGTGTGAGGATTGCCCTCAGGCGCTTCGGCCGGGCTGCGGTAAACCACCTCGCGCGCCGAGTAGACCAGCCCACGCAGAACGCGGACAGCAGCAACAGCCTCAGCCGGCTGCGATGCCGCCAGCGCCATCAGCAGATTTGCGAGGTGGTGCTTCTCGACGTGGGCAGCGTTCTTACCGCCACCCCGCCCAGCCATCGGCCAGAACTCCGGTCCCGCATCACGGAGCGCACGGGCAGTCGTGACAACAGTCCCGGCGGGAATGCCGGGGCTGACTGCCTTGCCAATTGCTTCGATCGCTTCGGGACCAGTGGCCATGAAGCGAAGCCTAAAGTGCGAGAGAGAGAATGACAATGGATAAGTGAGGTTTCTCCGCTTTACTTTATCTCTCGTATCCGATAGCGTCCGATAATTCAGTTTACCGGATACAAAATCCCATGGGTAACAGCCTTGCCCTCCGCGTCCAGCCCGCCGGCCTCGTCGTGCCGCTGGACCAGATCAGCCCGGATGAGATCGCTCGCCGGCAGGCGCAGCATAGGGAGGACGCCCGCGGCGCCCTGGCCCCGGAGACAGAGCGCGCCCTGGCCAAGACCTCTGCGGCGTGGAGCCGCTGGGCCGCACAGCGGGATATCGACCCAATCCCCGCCTACGCCGATCAGGTCGCTGCCTACGTCGACTGGATGGTGGAAACCCCGTCCGACGAAACCGGAGAGGTTCGCAAGATATCCTCCATCCGCCAGGCCGTGTGGGGCATCGCCTACATGCACCGCGCCGCTGACCTTCCTGACCCAACCAAAGCCGAGAAGGTGCGCCTCAGGCTGAAGGCGGCATCCAACACGCTCGGCACCCGCGCGAAGCAGGCGGCGCCGATCGGAGAGAACGAGGTGCAGCGCATCTTGGCCACCACCGGCAAGGGCGTTACCGATCTGCGCGACCTGGCGCTGGTGCTGACCATGCGCGACCTGCTGGCCCGCCGGTCTGAGGTGGTGGCGCTGCTGGTGGAGGATATCGAGGCAGACAAGGATGGCAGCGCCACGGCTCTGATCCGGCGCAGCAAGACCGATCAGGCTGGCCGCGGCGAAACCCGCTGGCTGTCCCATCGCACCTTCGGCGCCTTGCAGTCCTGGCTGGCTGCTGGTGGCATCACAGGGGGCGCGCTGTTCCGCAGCATCAACAAGGGCGGCCGCGTGCTAGGCCCATTGGGGGCGGCTGATGTGCCGCGCATTCTGAAGAAGATAGCCGCCCGAGCTGGCGTGGATGCCTCGCGCATTAGCGGCCATTCCTGCCGGGTGGGCATGGCTCAAGACCTGGTGTCGGCCGGGGCATCACAGCCGGCGGTGATGCAGGCTGGGCGGTGGAAGTCGCCCATGATGCCAGCCCGCTATGCCGAGAAGCTGGAAAGCAAGCGGGGCGCGGTGGCGCAGTTCTATGGGCGCCGGGGCGGGGATGATGCGTGACGCCCCACGAGATGCCGCATAGGCTGGCATCAGTTTCCATCGGAGAACAAAATGTCGACTTACATGGCGCTTGGCGTCGACGGTTTGGCCACCATTGCTCGGGCCGGCGGTTCGCTGACAGTGACGATCACGCCGGGAGTTCAGGGTCTCGCTACGATTGCTCGCGCTGGACAGTCTACTGGCGCCACTCTGACGATCCTAAATGCTGTGCCGCTCGGCGTTGACGGAATGGCCACCATCGCTAGAGCCAACCCCGGCAAGGTCATCTTTGTCTAAAAGGTCCATGTAGCGCCCGGTGAGGATGATTGCCGGGCGGTATCATCTGTAGATCAAGATATGTCGCTCTTTAGCGCTAAGCCAAACACGCTTTTGATGCTGCTGGCAGGTCAGCATGTCTACAGAACGCTTAAGAAGAAAATCTTCTTACCAAAACTGTCCATACAATTGCGGGCGTTAACGTCAATACGAAACTGCAGGAAAGAAAAAGGGGCCTTATGGCCCCTTTAAGTGCAATGAAGTGGCGTTGACCGCAGCTTCATGCAGTCTCGAACTTCACCTGCATGTTAAGACCGAGCACCCGAGCGGCCCTGGCAACGGTGTCGAGCTGAACGCGAGGGTTTTCAGGATCCAGAAGGCGGTCGACTTGGGTGCGGCTCGTGTGCATCCGAGAAGCAAGAACTTCCTTCGACATCCGACGCTTCTTCCGAATTTGCTCCAGCTCCCACGCAATCACGCGCTTAGTTGCGAGGCCTACGACCTCTTCGAGGATGCCTTCCTCAGCCAGGAAGTCATCGAGAGAGGAACCAGCGCAGCCAGCAATCTCATTCTCGACGGTCATCTTCATTCTGCCTTTCTACCGGACCTTGCATTCGCGCATTCGCGCTCTTGCGAGGGCCAAATCCTGTTTAGGGGTCTGCTGCGTCTTTTTGAAGAAAGCGTGCAGCAGCACTGCTTCCTGTTCTTGCACGAAGAACAGAATGCGTAGCTCTCGGTTGTTACTAAGGGTGGTACGTACCTCGTTGAGGCCGTTACCCATCGGACGACAAACCGGCATTCCGATTGGCCATCCAAGCTCAACAGTTTTCAGGTCGTCGCCAACCTTAATCTTGTCGCTTCTCGATAGGTACCTGATCAGTTCAAGGACCGGTTGATTGCCTTTCTCAGACGACCAGAACCGAACCGTAATCTTTTTGCTCTCTCGCTCCGTCACGAGCGCCGCCGTTGATATATGTACCTTACACGGTGCATTTAACAGGTCAACCTAATTTTGGTTGCGGGGAGTGCCTCGGGGAATTCGAGCAGCCAGGAAGAGGGAGAGAACGGCTGTAGCTTTAGTAGAGCCCCTCCCTCCGAGCGCAGCTAGGGCAGTAGGCATGGCTCCCGTTAAGGGTCCAGGTCTGGCTTTCAGGAGCCGAGGCCACCTCTTTCCCACAGCCAGCACAGCTTAGGCTAGGGCGCTGCCGCGCAAGACTTCCAGCGGATACGGTCTGCATTAAGGTTCTCCAATTTCGGCGGCGCAGCGGATCTAATCGCAACTGGTAAAGCGTGATTATCGGGCGCTATCCGTGGGCGGAAGTTTGAGATCTTCCAGGTTTTTCATGGCAGCGTTCAACGACTTCCTGCCCATAAAGAGGAAAAAGACACAAAGAAAAATAGATAATCCAATGAATGTATAAGCTTTCCTTTCTTGTAAATCAGGGGAAAGGATTGTCGCAGCCATACCAAGAGGCACTGTCACTATAGCGCCGGAATAGAACAAAATTGCTGCATTGCTATTGTAGCTGGCCAGGGCCTTCATTTTCTCGTTGAAGATCATGTTCGCCCGTGCCAGCCGATCTTCAGGACTTTCGGTCATCAGAGATTATCTTCAGCTGTGCTGAAAACTACCTCTCCAGTAGCATCAACCACAATGACTGCTGCGGGCGAAAATGGATGCAGAAATATCGGCTCGATAGCCTCGGCCTTAGCGTCTTCCAGATCCTGAAAGGGCTGAGCGGCTTGCTTTCTTTTCCCGTCCGGAAACACGTAAAAAACTGTGTACATAATCGTCCTCCACACCCAGGAGTGTGCTGATAAAAAGCTATCATGGTGGCAAAATATCTCGCCACCAAGACATCAATAAATCACGCTATAGGCGGTAGATCGTTCTTCTTGAACAGATCGTTGACTGCCTCCAGGAGCAACGCATGAGAAGTGCTCCCCCGATCCATGGCCAGCGTCTTGAGTTGGCGCCAGGCGGCCGGGGTAAGCCGCAGCGTCTGCCCCTTCCGGTCATCCTTCGCCGCAGCCGGTGCGGTGGCAGTCGCTTCTTGCTCGGGTTCGGCGCCGGGCTTCTTCGCGGCGAAGTCGGTTAGCGATGCGCGCTTGGCCATAGGTGGTCCTCGGTGAATTTCCAAAGGCGAGTTAGCTCCTGGGCGGCTTTGCCCTTGGGTTCAAACTCGGTGACGGCTTGGCCGTCGATAAGGGCGTGAGCGAGGGCGGCGCGCTGCGTGATTGAGACGGGCACGACAGGCAAGCCATAGGCCGCCAGCCCCTTCCGCGCCTCCGCAGTGATGCCACCTTCAAAGATGCCTCTGCCGGGCGGGCAGGAGTTGAGCAGCACAGCCGCCGGCTTCTTCGCGGCCTTCACCACCTCCGTGGTGGCTCCAATTGCCCGCAGATCCAGAATGGATGGACGGGTGGGGATCAGGATGAAGTCTGATCGCCGCGCCACCTCAGCGGTGTCGCGCTCCACGCTTGGCCGGGTGTCGATTACCAGAAGCTGAGCGCCATCCTCTGCGGCAGCCTCGATGACCTGGCCCAGCTTGTCCGGGGTGGTTTCCACCAGCTCAGGAGTGGCGCTCTCTCGGGCCTTCCACCAGGCCGATGCCGACCGCTGCGGATCGCAGTCAACAAGGATTGTCCGTAGCCCTCGCTGCTGAGCGATGACCGCCAGATGCAGGGCGCAGGTGGTCTTTCCCGCACCGCCCTTCTGGGCGAGCAGGGCCAGCACCCTAAGCCCCCTTTGATTTTTTGCTATCAAGCTATTTTGCTACTTGCTGTCTTGCTACTTTGATATCATAACATCGCGCAAGCGGGTTGGATAGCCCGCTGACGCAGCAGTGAGAGATACCGATGGTCGCCACAAAATCCATATCTTTCAGATATTTGGCGGTACTGACGCTCTGCGGCCATGCGTGCCGCTACTGCGGCGATGAGGCCACCACGATTGACCACATCATGCCCAGACGTCTGGGCGGGCGAGACCATGAGAAGAACCTGACTGCGGCTTGCA
>NZ_CP061183.1 GCF_017355405.1 Roseomonas haemaphysalidis | reverse complement strand
GCCCCTTAACTCTGAACCCTAAGGCAATGGACTCTGCCTGACCACTCCGGTCGAACCGCCCCGCCTTATGCGACGGCTGATGATTCCTACTTCACACCACTTGTGAGGGGGAATCCGTCCAGTTGCTGTCCCAAGCTCCATCCAACTCTGCTGCCGTCGTGGCGTCTCGTCCGCGCGGCCTCATTTCTGGATTCCTTGCATGACACCCAGCGCCTTCCTGGGCGAACGGCTGCGCCATTTTGGCTTGGCCGCGAAATGGCTCGCCATCATCCTGCCGGTAGCCGCCACCGTGGGGACGCTCTGTGCCGCCTTCCTTTGGACCCTGGACCGGGTCACAGCAATCCGCTTCGATAACCCGGCCCTCCTCTTTGCGCTGCCGCTAGCCGGGGTCGCCGTCGGCCTCGTCTACCATTGGGTCGGACGGCCCGCGGAAGGCGGCAACAACCTTATCGTCGAGCAGATCCACCAGCCCGGCGGCGGTGTGCCACTGCGCATGGCACCGCTGATCCTGGTCTCCACGATCGTCAGTCACCTCTTCGGCGCCTCCGTCGGCCGTGAGGGTACGGCCGTGCAGGTGGGCGGTAGCATCGCGGGCGGTGTTGCCAAAGCGCTCTTCCTGAAGCCCGACGAGGTCCGCATTCTACTGATGGTGGGCATCGCCGCGGGCTTCGGCGCCGTCTTCGGCACGCCCATCGCGGGCGCGGTCTTCGCCCTCGAGGTGCTGACCGTCGGGCAGGTCGAATACACCGCGCTCGTCCCGGCAGTTCTGGCGGCTATCGTAGCTGACTACACCTGCCATGCCTGGGGCGTGACACATATCGCGTATCACCTCGGCTTTGCCGGGTACGCGGAGGCGGGCGTCACGGCCTTCCACATCGATCCCGTCCTGCTGGCTAAGGTGGCCGTCGCGGGCGTCGCCTTCGGCCTGTGCAGCCTGCTCTTCTCCGAACTGGCGCATCGGGTTGGCGGCTTGGCAAAGCGGCTGTGCCCGGTCGCCTGGCTACGGCCCGCCATCGGCGGCGTACTGATCATCGCGCTCGTCTACGCGACCGGCAGCCGCGACTACATCGGCCTTGGCGTCATCTCGCCCGAGCCGGGCGGGGCCTCGATCATGAACTTCTTCGGTCCCGCGCATTACGGCTGGGCCTGGGTGTGGAAGATCGCCTTCACCGTCCTGGCGCTGGCGACAGGGTTCAAGGGTGGCGAGGTGACGCCGCTCTTCTTCGTCGGAGCGGCGCTGGGCAATGCCTTGTCGGCCCCGCTTAACGCGCCGGTGGACCTGATGGCGGCGCTCGGCTTCGTCGCGCTGTTCGCGGGCGCGGCCAACACGCCGCTGGCCTGCACCCTGATGGGGATCGAGCTCTTTGGCGCCGCCAACACCGCCTACATCGCGACCGCCTGCTTCGTTGCCTACCTCTGCTCCGGCCATTCCGGCATCTACCTGTCGCAGCGGATCGGCGTGCCGAAGACACGCATCCCGCGCCTGCCACCGGATGCCTCCCTCCGGCACGCCCGTGATCTCCACCCCGTGCTCTGGAAGTGGCGGAGTCCGTCCGCGGGTGCCGCGGCCGACGGTACGAAACTTACGCCTGCCATCTCCAGAACAGCCCAGGACGACACCCCTATGCACACAGCTCACGACCTGACCTCCAAGGAGATCGGGATGATCTGGATCTACATGAAACCCCGCGAGAAGTACCGGCGGCACGCCGGGATCAGGGGAGCGCTATCGTCCAGGCCGCTGTTCCGGGAACTGGTGCTGCGGGCGAAGCAGGCGGGGCTGGTGAACGCCACGGCGCATCACACCCACTTTGGCTTCAGCAATCACGGCGCAGTGCAGGAACCTATGGCCGAGATCAGCAACCCAGAACTCACCATGTGCGTCGAGATGATTGGCCCGCGCGACACCTTGGAGCGATTTTGCCGCGACCATGGTGCCATGCTCGAGAATAAGGTGATCGTCTACAAGCACCTCGAGCATTGGCACGTCAGTGGGGGGGGCGGAGGTGCGGTCCGCCTACAAGAGGAGGCCGTCGCGAACCCTGGTGAACTCCTGGCACCGCAGTAACGGCGGACAGGACAAAGAAGCGGTGACAAACCCAGCCGGCTTGCCTTCCCGTGATCCGTGTTCGGCTTGTTGTCGCCCCATCGGCAACCTGGCTCCGCATGGATGAGAATGGAGTTCTCCAGAAGTGCTTGAGGGAGCTGACGCCGGTTCTGTTGCATCTTTTGTGGCGTGACGGGATCGGGGCCAATCTAGGGCATGGCAAAACGACGGCAGGTGGAAGTTCGGGCGGATCTGAGATTCAAGGGCCGGCAGTTCACCGCCGAGGTGATCCTTTGGGCGGTCCGCTGGTGCCTGATGTTCCCATCAGCTACCGCGATCTCGAGCTCATGCTCGCCGACCGCGGCGTCGCCATTGACCAGCCCCCATGAGGTGATCCGAGCAAAATGTCAGTGCATGCTGTTGCCCACCAAAATGCTTATGCAAAGAACTACGCCGATAGGTTTCGCCAGGGATGAGTTGCAATTCACCGGGCCGATCATCCACGCGACTGATCATAAAGTTTGTACCTCAAGCGTCTGCATGACAGCGGTAGGAATATCACGGGAATGGGTCCACTTCGGCAGCAAGATATGGAATCTGTTTGTTAAGCCCTCATCGTCTAGGCACTGATCGATATCGAGGTGCGGCATACGATTGTCTAAATTCACAGCATACCCTTGAGATATACGTCCAGCACGACCGTCGAGATTTGCGGCATTCCTTTCTTCAGACAGTGCCGCATCAGGTTGTGAAACATAGAGCTGCATCAGGTAGCGGAGCAGAGTGCTGCATTAGGTTTCGGAACGTAATACGGTCTAATTTCTTGCTGTATAAAACAGGGATGTTTCTAGAATAGAATTTGCAATAGACTCTGGAAAAATTTCCAGATTGGTTGCCTCTGGCGGTTAAGAACGTCGCGGGGACAGTTGAGCTATGGCCCAGCGCACCTCCCCCTCCCTCCCCTTCGTATCCTTGCCGTCGGTTCCGGTGGCCACCGCCAGGCCTGCCTCGCCTGCCCGGCAGCGGACGGCCAAGCCTCCGCCAACGCTGTTTCCGGCTGGCGACATGCCCCGCCGCAGCCCGATGCTGACCGTGGACCAGGTCGCCGAGCACCTGGCCATCTCCACCAAGACCGTGCGCCGCTGGATCGCTGACGGCCGGCTGAACGCGCATCAGATCGGCCGCCAGCTGCGGATCTCCGAGCGCGACCTGCAGGTCTTCGTCGCCCAGCAGCGCCGCTGAGGATGGCCGCTTCTGGCCACCCCGCCGGTCGCATCGCAGTGCCTCATCGAGGCAGCGCAGTGCAGTCCACCCCTGCCCAGTCATGCCCATGTATTTCCACGGCTTATTTTCCGGTCGTTACTACATATCCCAAGTTAGTCCTATGTATAAATGTGTATGCTACGCACGTTTTTCCGCTCCTGACCCACCCTGTCCACTCGAAGGTGCCTATGTCCACTGAAACGCTGCTTGCCGCACCCGCTTTTGCCCCTCGCCCTACCACCCTGGCCGAGCTTCGCCGGCACGTGCTGGCCAATCCGACCCTGCCGCTCCGCCGCCAGCGCGACCTCGCCTCGGCCCTGAACAGCCTAGCCAAAGCCAGCGGCCAGCGGCTCGAGGCAATCGCCGCCACGCCCGAGGCGGTGCGCGCCCTGTTCGGCAGCATGACCCCCGCCCAGATGGGCCACCGCCCCAGCCGCTGGCGCAACATCCGCAGCCTGGTCGGCGCCGCCCTGGCGACGGCCGGGCAGATCAGCGTGCCGGCACGCATCAATCAGCCCGCCTCGCCCGCCTGGGAGGCCTTGCTGGGCCTGCTGACCTCGCGCGACACCCGCTACCGCATGGGGCGCTTCGCGCGCTACTGCACCGGCCAGGGGATCGCACCCGAGCAGGTCGACGACGCCGTACTGCTGGCCTTCGGCGCCGCGCTGCAGGCCGGCAGCCTGGTGGCCGAGCCGGCGCGCTGTCAGCGCGAGACCGCCGTGCAATGGAACCGCGCCGCCGACAGCACCCCCGCCTGGCCGCAGCGCCGCCTCGAGGTGCTTGACCGCCGGCTGTATTATACCCCGAGCTGGGACACCTACCCGGCCAGCTTGCTGCAGGAGGTGGAGGTCTGGATTGGCCGCCTCAGCGATGGCGGCCTGGACGAACTGGACTACGAGACCGCCCTGGCCCAACCACTGCGCCCCACCACCCTGAAGAACCGCCGTGCCCTGTTGCGCCTTTACCTCGGCAGCTTGGTGCTGACCGGCATGGATCCGGCCGAGATGCTGGACTTCCGCAGCGTCGTGACCTCGTCGCGGGCCCTCCAAGGGCTGACGTTCTTCTACAAGCGTGGGGACAGCAAGCCGCGCCACCAGGTGGCCGAGATCGCCCGCCTGCTGATCGGCATCGCTCGACATCACCTCAAGCTGCCGGAGGACGACCTGCGCCGGCTGCGGACCATGGCCAGCAAGGTCACCCCGGACAAGCGCGGCATGACTGAGCGCAATCGCGACCGTCTGCTGCCGCTGAAGAACGACCAAACCCTGCAGCGCGTGCTGAACCTGCCCGAGGTGCTGTGCGGCGAGGTCGAGCAACACGCCCGCAAGCTCGGCGCCGCCAACACCGCCCTGGCCCGGCAATGGCAGAGTGCCCTGCTGATCGATCTGCTGCTCAAGGTGCCGATGCGCCTGGCCAACCTGGCCGGGCTGCGCCTGGATACCCACCTGCTGCGGCTGCCACGCGGCGGCGATAGTTTCTTGATGCTGGGCGAGACCGAGACCAAAAACGGCCAGCCCCTGGAGGCCCGGCTACCGGCCAGCACGGCGCAGATGCTGGATCGCTACCTGGCGGTATATCGCCCCCTGCTGCTCGGTGAGCAGGCCTCAGCTTGGTTGTTCCCCGGCCGTACGGTAGGTAGCCGCAAAAGCCATGACGCCCTCCGGCACCAAATCACCGGCACCTTGGCCGAGCGATGCGGCGTGGCGATGCACCCGCATCTGTTCCGCCACCTCGCCGGCATGGTGATCCTGCGCCGCAACCCAGCCGCGCATGGCCTGGTGCAGCGGACGCTGGGGCATAAGCAGCTGAGCAGCACCATGGGCTTCTACACCGGCATGGAGACCACCCAGGCGATCGAGCACTATCAGGACACCCTGCTCGCGCTAAGCCAGGCGGGGCCCAGCGCCCTGCGGCCGCGGCGCTGAGGGGCTTCACCCCGGATGCCCGCCCCCCTGCCCTCCAAGCCCCTCCTGCCGGTTCTCAGCGCCCTGGGACCACGGCAGCGCCGGCTGGCGCTTACCCTGGATGACTGGCCTACGGCCGATCAGGCCCGCTGGCAGCGCGCCTGCGCCCCAGGGTCGCTACTCGACGATGACGCGGGTGGGGCCGCTCACTGGCGCCCTGACACCCGCCTGCTCATCATCCGAGCCTATGGGCTTTGGCTGGCCTTCCTCACCCGCCAAGGTGGGCCCATGGAGCCCGACCCGGCGGCCCGACTCAGCCGCCCGCAGGTGCTGGCCTTTATCGCCGCGCTGCGCGAGGGCCGCAGCTGGCGCACCGTCACCTCGCTGCTGTCGCACCTGGCCATGGCGGCGGCGGTGATGTTCGGCGAGCAGGATTGGCGCTGGCTGAAGCGGCTGAACAGCCAGGCGCGCCAGCGGGTGACGCCGAGCGATCGCAAGCTTGGCCGCCTGGTTTCGCCGCGGCAGCTGCTCGAGCTCGGCCAAACGCTGATGGCCGAGGCCGACCAGGTGAACGGCGCCACCACCGCCGCCCTACGGCATCGCGATGGGCTGATGATCGCGCTGCTTGCCCTGCGGCCGCTGCGCCGGCGCAACTTGATGCGGCTGACGTTGGGCACCCAGCTACGCCAGCAGGACGGCCGCTGGGACATTCTGATCGCCGGCGAGCAGACCAAGAACCACCGGCCGATCGAGCTGCCGTTCCCGGCCATCCTGGTGCCGGCGCTGGAGCACTACCTCGCGGTACATCGGCCGACGCTCCTGGCCCGCGGCGCCGCGGCGGAGGCCAGCCTGTGGATCGGCAACACCGGCCGGCCCTTGGCCGAGCTGCGGGCCTGGCAGGTGATCACCAGTCACACCCGCGAGCGGCTTGGCGTCTCAGTGAACCCGCACCTGTTCCGCGATTGCGCGGCGAGCTTTCTCGGCGAGGTGGACCCGGAGCACGTCCGCATGGCGGCGCCGTTGCTCGGCCATGCCAGCTACGCCACCACGGAGCGGCATTACATCCTGGCGCAGTCGCGCACCGCCCTCACCCAGTACCAAGCGCTGCTGGAAAGCCTGCGGCGGCCGCCGCGCCAGGGGCATCGATCATCCCGGTGACCAGCGATCGGGGAGAACACTCGGACGGGGCCTAGCCCCGCCTCGATAGGATCTTGTAGGGATGATGCAGGGCACCGCGCATCATCGATTGTCAGGCCGTTTCGGCGACGAGCCTGAGCAGCTGGGCCAAATAGAATTCTTCCGATTTTGGCCACGGATGTAGCAGCGCCGGCCGATCGTTATGCACGCCGAGGGTATAGGACCGCAGATGCCAACTCGTCATGTGCTCGCTCGGCATCTGTTGCAGCATCTGCTCCGCGTCGTTGGCGCTCCAGGCGATCGCGCGCAGGTGCAGGTAAAAGCCATCGCCGAAGAAGGTCTCGTAGGTGTCCTCGTCCATGATGGCCCAGACCGGCAGAGTACCCCCTGCCTGCTTTAGGCGCTGGTGGACGCGCTGCAGCACCGCGGCCGTCACCGTCCATTGCGGATCAGTGCCGGCCTCATCCGACACGGTGAACGTGTTGCGATCAGCCAGCGCCGGCATGGATGGCTCTCCCAGAGGGGTTCGAGGAACGACGAGGAGCCCAGCGGGATGGCATCCCCACCCCGACGTCAGGCCTCACCAGCAGCGGCCTGCAGCTCGGCAACGGCGTGTGCCAGAGCCTTGGGCAACGCGCCGTCGAGCCGACGCGAGAGAATTTCAGAGACGCCGGCGTAGTACCAGAGCGTGCCGTCCCGCCCGCCCTTGAAACGGCTGAACACGGCGTCCGCGCCATGCGCTTGGATGTCGGCGACGATCGCCCGGGCATTGTGCAGCTTGTCGCAGGCCGAGATCAGCGCGGCATCAGCGTCGACCTCTTCCAGATGCGCCAAATAGGCCTCCTTGCGGGCGCGCCAAGGCGGCTTGGGCTGGGTGTCAGCGTCGGTGCAGGAGCGGACAATGCTGGCCACTCGCGGGCCGAAGCGCTCCAGGATCACCGCCTCGTATTCAGCGCCGCAATCTTCGATCAGGTCGTGCAGGAGGGCAGCGCAGGCCTGCTCTTCGTCGCCGCCGAACTCCATCACTAACCCAGCGACGGCAAAGAGGTGGCTGACATAGGGGATGCTGGTGCCCTTCCGCACCTGACCCTGGTGCGCCTGGATAGCCAGGGCGGCGGCATCCGACAATGTGGAAACAGCAGCAGCGGGAGTGGCCCGCGTCGATGTGATCAATTCGGATCCTTCCTTTCACAAGTCGCCAGAGTTAGCAGAATGAGGGGGAGATACGCTGCGTTACGTTACAAGCGGAGCAGTGCTGATAGCGGGAGATCGAGAAAAGATTGACCTACTTCACGGCTTGGATCGGACTAGATGTTGTTGTGGACCTGCGGCAAGTTAAGCAGCATGTTTGAGCCTGAGGCAGGCGAAGGTGACGGGGTGCAGATCGGTCAAGGTGCTGGCGTAGCGCTCGTAGTCCTTCACCAGCTGCCGGAATCGTGTCGTCCTGGCAAATGATCGCTCGACCACCCAGCGCCGCTGGCAACAGCACGAAGCCGTGCTTGGCATACGGCAGCTTCACCGACTTGGACGTGACATCAATCTTCACTCGGCCACATCATCTGCTGATAGGAACGCGCGTGGCGGAAGGGATCGTCTCACACTCTCGATAATGTTGCGTTCGAACGGCATCAGGTCGATTTTATCCAGCGCGACGGAGGCGAGCATGCGCAGGCCTTGGTCCACATCATCGATTGGTCCGGTCAAGCGCATGAGCTTGAGTGCTACCTCAGCTGGGACACCGTATTCGTCCAAAGCGTATAGGCCTGCAGGCAGGAAGAGCGATTCGGCGCGTGCGGCCAGCAGGCTGTAGTCGCCCGGTCTGGAACCCTTGAAGCGGGAAAGCACGTCTGCCTGGATCCGGCTCACTGCCATCAGCTGCCTGCCGAAAGTGTAGCCGACGTAGTTCCGCAGGAAGGCAAGGGCGTGCTCCACCGCATCGCTGACCGACTGGCCCTCCCAGCGCTCGTCAACCCTCCGACGGATGAAGCTGCCGAAATCGGGTGCCGCCATCAACCCCGTTAATACCGCCTGGAGCTGGCTTCCCTTAAAGATACCGTGCCTGCGCAGGCCCGATCCCTGGTCGACAAGGTCGAAGATAAGGTCGCAGACGGCGAGCAGCTGTTCAGAGTCCGGCATGCCGCGCCAAGTGAACAGGGCCGGATTCCTATTATGCAGCTCGTCGATCGCGTCGAAGAGCGCGTTCTGTGTGGATATCGGGACGTATCGGTTCTGCCTGATCGTCGCCTCGCTAAGCTTCGAACCGGAGAACACCTCTGTCAGACGCCCCTGCGAATATCGGGTCAGGCTATCGTTCGGAAGGTCAAGCAGCAGCGAAAGGGGCGTTGTGTCATCCTGCTTTTCGATGGGGAGATCAACGACGTGGTCGCCCTCGTCGACGGCACCTTCGAGGACGTAGACCTTTCCGATGAAATAGCGATTCATTCGGCCCGCGCGGCCGGCGATGTTCCTGAAGGTGAAGTCGTCGATCGTCTTGTTGTTACCCCGGCGCCGATCAAAGATAATAACGTTTTCTGCGACCGTGTTGACGCCCTCGATCATCGTCGAAGTGCAGATCAGGAACTTGATATGGCCATCCTCGAACGCACGCACCATGTACTGCTGTAGCGCCCGGGGCACGTTGCCGTGGTGGATGCCAACGCCCCTCCGCAGAGCCTGGATTACCTCCCACTCCGACGGGAAGTTTCGCTCAAGCCACTCGACGGCGTCGCGAGTTGTCTCGACCATCGGCAAGTCGCACTCAGTGTATATCAGCTTCGCCGCCTCGCGAGCACTGCGAGGTGATTGGCAGTAGACCAGCGTTGGGGACGTGAAGCCGCGGCACAGCTCTACCAGCTTACCCGCTCTCTCCGGAGCGTTCTTCTTCAGGTCGAAGTGGACAATGTCCAGCGCCACGGTCGAGAAGGTCGAGGGTAGAAAGACGTGGCGGTATTCCGATGCCAGACCACGCACATCGGCGATGTTCGGGCCGATGAGGTAAAACTGCGCTCCCTGGCGGGCGAAGCGATGAAAGCACAGGTTCAGGTCCACCGCGCGCTCGTCCGTCTCGCCGCCCCTCAGGTCGAGCTTGTAGAACTCGTCGATGACGAAAAAATCGACGCCGTCGAGGTCTTTGCGGCTGAGCGCCCGTTCTTGGGTGAGGACGTAGACAGTGGGACGACCGTCGTCGAGGCGCCGCTGGCCGGGATGCGTGATAATGTCGTGGGACTTACCGAGGGAGTAATTGATGCGGCGGCGGGTCTCGTCGATGAGGGCGATGGTCGGGACGATAATCACCGCGCGCTTGTGACGTTTGGTGGTAAGAACCGCGTCGATGACAAGGCTCTTCCCGACGCTCGTTGGTGCGCTCAGGACCACGTTCCGGCCCCCGACCAGCTCCTGGAAGACGGAGAGCTGCAGACTGTGGAAGAGCCGATCGCCCTTGAGCCCGGGCACCCGGTGGGCCTCGATAACGAGCTGATCCTCGAAGCTCCTCGGCCTGTTCTGATCGACGTAGGGGTAGAGCCCGACTTGGCGTACGAGCGAGTCGAGCAGTTCATCGTAGCCTGCGTCGAGCGCCGTTCTTAGAGCAAGCGTCCTGATCACGAGTTCGCGGGCGACCACCGCGTTCCTCTCGTCGTTCGCCATTCGGACAAGCGCGTTGAGGATGGCGAAGCGGTTTTCGATAAAGGCGTCCCGATGGCTCAGGTGCTTGCGGATAGTCTCGGCGTCCATCTACGCGCGCCTCAGCCGCTTTTCGAACTCAACGGCCAGCGTGTCCGCGCACTCGATCGGCACGAGGAACATCGCGACCTCCACCCGCTCGAGCTCGCTTCCTAGCTGTGACTTGATGCGGGTGTACTCGGCGTCGACCTCGGCGCGCAGGTGGTCGACGTAGTCGGGGGCGAAGCCGGGGGATAGGGTGGCGCTATCGTAGGCGATCAGCAAGGGAAGCCGCAGCACGCGTAGCAGGTCTGACGTCTTCGCCATCGCGTCGAGCACCGGGGCGAGGCGGTCGGCCCTGAGGTGGTGGGGCTCACGAAGCTGTACGATGATCTCGCGCTCCTCTACCAGGACGTCTCGGCTGAGGGCCGTCTGCAACTCCCGGAGCACCTCGTCGACGACCTCGCGGTGCGTCGCGGCCGTGATCAGCTTCGAGCGCCCAAGCCAAATCTCCTCGGCGTCCGCCGACTGGACGATGTGCGCGCTTGTGGCGCGGACACCGCCAGAGACTCGAAAAAAAATCCGGCAGGCGATCGGCTCCGCCTCGAAGTGGTGGCGCAGGATGGCGTGGAGCATTACCGCGGCGACGACCTGCGGGATATCAGCGACACCATGACGCTCCAGCGCCTTGAGCGCCTGGGCCGGAAGTTGCCGTGCGGTCAGATGGTTGATGCCGGCGAGCGTGCTGGCCGGCAGCGTCATCTCGGGCAGCCAGTCGAGCAGATGCTCGATCAGTTCTCCCCTACGCCACTGCCCGTCGTCGTATTCAACGTCAAACGCGTAGAGCGCCCTCCTGATCGACGTCTCGTCGATGCGGGCCAGCTCAGAGAAGAAGGGTGACCGGCTCGCGATCTGGTAGACCTTCACCGTGGAGGAGGCCGCCTCGCGCATCCTCCTCAGGCGGTCCTCCCACCAGCCGATACATTCGGCGCGGGTCCATACTTTCTCGCGCGGGCTGGTAGTCGATGCGTCCCCCATCAATCGGACCTTGTCGACGAGAGTGCCGTAGGTGTCCGTCATGAGCTGATAGGCGGGCGTGGGGCCACGACCGGCAGCGAGGCGGAGCATCTCGTTGATATTTCGAGCCAGAAGTGATCGCTCTTCGCCCTCCACTTCCCAAAACATCCGCTCGGCCCACTCGCCGAGCCCTAGCCCCGACTTAGACTTCACATCCGGATAGCGCTTCCGGAATGAACTCACGAGCGCGTCGAGTTCCGCCGACCCACTCCGCTTGCTCCTCGGCTGTAGGAATGGGGACAGGTTGGTCGAGACCGCGCGCGTCGTGACGAAGCGAAACCAAGCTGTGCCGTCAAACTGGTCGCTGAGCAGCGATTTCTCGCAGACCGAGCTCCCCTTTCTCGAGTTATCGCGGGCGCTAAGTTCGGTGATGCTCCACTTCTTGTCCGCCTCCGTCGTTTTCACTTGGATGTACTCGTTGACAGCCTCGCCCTCGTGCCTTCGGCGGAGGATGATGTCGTCTGCAGTCTCGCACTCCAACTGTTCGATGTCCGGATCCTGAAGCATCTCAAGAGCGAGCCGCGCCGCGACGTGGTCCTGCACCCTGAAACCCCGCCTCGCCGCGATGCCGCCGGCGTCGGAGGAGGTGGGGCCGATCAGCGGATCAGGCATGCGGATCGTTCACTGCGCCACGTTCGCCGTCAGATCATGACCGGCACGTTCTCACGGAACGTCAACCCGCGCACATGGGATACGGACGGCTCGTATGCGTTGCGATGATCGGAGGAAAAATCAAGCATCATGGTGTATAATCATTCACCTAGCAGAGCATACGTCTGTTAGTGGCGCCAGATCACAGTAGGTGCCGCCTGTCTTCTCAACCCATGTCCAAGGTCATCCTCTTCATGCACAAGGGCTCGGGGGTGGGAAGCGATGAAAGTCAGGAATATCCATTTTTATCAATGATGTAACTATGAAATTATGAAAGAAAGTAAGCTGGCAGGCATGCTGGCTTACTTGCTGGTAAACAAATTGGCTAATGAGCCTCCTTTACCGCCTAGCCCTATTATGCTTTCACATTCATCGATGAAAGCATGCATACTTTCATGCTGGCATGCATGCCGGGTCATGGAGGCGAAATGAGAACCATCGTAGTGGCTAGCCAGAAAGGTGGCGTTGGCAAGACCACCCTGACTGGTCATTTAGCCGTCGAAGCGGAGCGGCAAGGTGTCGGACCGGTCGCAATGATCGATACGGATCCGCAGGCGAACCTATCTGGGTGGTTTGGTGTACGTGAAGCCGAAACGCCTGTGCTGGTCCGCCTCCTGCCGGGTGGCCTCCGCGCTACTCTGAGCGCCCTGGCCGACGCCGGCATCGCGCTCTGTCTGATCGATACGCCGCCGGCCATAACTGAGAGCATTGCAGCGACCGTAGGCGAGGCCGACCTAGTCCTGATCCCAGCCAAGCCTAGCCCGCATGATCTTCGTGCGGTCGGTGCTACCGTCGATATCGTGGAGAAGGCGAAGAAGCCGATGATCTTCGTCGTCAATCAGGCCGTAAGCCGCTCCAAGCTGAAGGTGGATGCTGTGCGGGCGCTTTCGCAGCATGGGCCGCTTGCACCTGTCGATGTCCATAACCGAGTGGATTTTGCGGCCTCAATGACCGACGGCCGAACCGCGTGCGAGGTCGATGCCAAATCGCCAGCGGCTGAGGAAATTCACCAACTCTGGGCCTATATCGCAACTCGCCTTGATCGGGTGACCAAGTGAGCCAATCGCCGAAGCCAGCTGCTCGCCTTACCTCCGACCTATTAGTGCGGAAGGGAGATGTGCATGCTGAACCGCCCCGACACGTCGAAGACGAACGCCTGGTCCAGCTTACCTCGCGGGTTAAGACCAGTACCGTGGACCGTCTACGTGAATATTCTCATAAGACCCGAGTGTCCAAGCAGGACATCATCGAAATCGCTCTGCGGGAATACCTAGATAAAATGGGAGCTTAGCTCCCCATTTCTTTCATGTAAGTAAGCATGAAAGCATGCATGCAAGCACTTGAAATTATTATGCTTGTCATCTGAGGCGTGGCCGGGAATCATATTTCGGGCCGCGCCATCCTGGGCGGCTGATACGAGAAAGGGGCCGCCCCAGCAGAACCGCCAGAACAACCCCTTCCCGTCGAATTAGTCTATCCCGCCTGCCAGGGCGGAATGATCACATCAGGTCTCGAAGATAGGCGTCCGCGCTTTTAGCCGCAAGATTGGCGGAACGGGAAACTGCGTCCTGTTGGCGGCCCAGGAGCATGGGTATGCCTGTCTCAACACACCCGGCGCGAACTGGGTCTGTACGTGTTGCCGCTTGGCAGCGTCAGCGCCTGGGCGACATCGATCGACGTCGCATCATGGAGGCTGCACGCAAGCTGGAGCGGCGGACCCATCAACCGGGCCTGCATGGGGGCGCCCTGCGCCGCACCGGCATCCTGGTACTGTGGACGCTGCTGTATCGCGGCCCCTCGAAGCATGGCGTCTGCGACCCGTCGATCGGCCAGTTGGCAGAGTGGTCCGGCTGCGCCCGCTCCACCGTGCAAGCCGCCCTCGGCCGCATCGAAGCCGCCGGCATCATGGGCCACGTCCGCCGCGGCATCATGGTGACGTTGCGCGGCGCGGCCCGCTGGTGCCAGTGGACCAACGCCTATCTGTTCGCCTCCGTCGAGCGCTGGCACAGCGATACCGAAAGCCGGTCAGCCCAAGTCTCTTTAGAGAAAAAGAAGGCTCAGGAAAGGGGTAGGAGAGGGGAGGGCAGCACCCTCACACCGGCCGAGCAGGTGGCCCTGGCGGCGAAATGGGGATTGGACATAGCCTAACAGCGCGGCGCGGCGAGGTTGTGGTTCTCTCCACATCCTGCCAGCCCGCCAGACCCTGCCGCCCGGCCTCCGCCGCGCCCTACGCGCCCCCGATCTTCGTTGCGTCACTCTGATGCGATAGGAGCCGTTCGAGCACTTCTGCAGCACCTGTGGCGTGAAACGGGCCTGATATCTTGGGCGGCGACTTCACAGCCGCCGCGCTGGGCCTCCACGCCCGCGGTATGCACCGGGCGGAGGTAGAGCGGCGCTGAAAGCGCAGCTTATCGCGGCAACCCCCCTGCTCCCAAAGAATAGCACGATAATAGAAACTTATCGTGCCAGATGCATGCCATGCTGGCTTATAAATTGCACCAGGAGTGAACTAATCGCTGCATAATGCAATTTCAGATTAGGCTTCGCTTATCGCGGTTAGGCAGCGTGTAACAGGATGCGGAGCAGTCCATGGCGTTGATCGTAGGAACCCCTGGGGCCGATACGCTGATTGGGGGGGACGAGATCGATGGCCTGGGCGGGAACGACATCCTGTCCGGCGGCGAGGGCTGGAACAAGACCATCGGCGCATCAAACGCTTGGTCAGACCGGGGTTCGGCTTCGGCAGCTTCTGGACGGCGCGACGAACCCTGGCAGGCTACGAGGTGATGGCGATGGTGAGGAAGGAGCAGGTACGGAAGATTGGTGGACGCGACATCCGGGCGCAGGCGACCTTCGTCGCCGAGCTGTTCGGCGTTGCTGCCTGACTTGCCTGCTGCCAGCGCCATTCACAGCCCGCCGCAGACTTCGCAACAGAACCACCACGCCTATCGAGGCCCTTGAAGGTCGGTGAGATTTTCTGGAACCCACGGGAATAAGCGGCCCCGAGCGGTGTCTTACCGGCATCAACTCCGATGCGAGGCATCCTGCCGATGCTCTATCCTCGCCGCCGCTCCCTTGGTCTTCTGGCCATGGGTGCCCTCGTCCTGGGAACGGGCTGCGCCACCCTGCCCAGTCCCGCCCAGGCCGGCCCTGCCGCGGACGTGGCCCAGCGCCGCATCGCGGCTATCGCGGCGGGTGACACCGCGGCCGTGATGGGCAGCTACGCCGACAACGCCGTGATGGAGTGGGTCGGTGGCCCGCTCGATGGTCGCTATGCCGGCCAGGCCGCCATCGGCGGAGTCTGGGGCAAGTTCATCGCGGCGCAGGGGCCCATGCAGACCCGGGTCGGTCAGGTGCTCGAGAGTGCCAACCCGCGCGGGCAGACGGTGGTCGCCGACGTGGCTTTCGCCGGCCGCATGACCGTCAAGGTACGTTATGTCATGACCTACCGCGAGGGCCGGCTGGTGAGCGAGACTTGGCAGGTCGATCCGAACGTGCCGGGCTGATCCGGGCCATGTTCGGGCGAGGCAGAGCGGCCGATACGGCCGACGCCATCGAGCGCCACATCCCGGCGCTGCGACGCTTCGCCTGGGCCCTGCTGCGGGACGGCGCGGCGGCCGACGACCTCGTGCAGGACTGCCTGGAGCGAGCCCTATCCCGTTGGCACCTGCGCCGGGCAGAAGGCGACTTGCGGGCCTGGCTCTTCACCATCCTGCACAACCTGTTCCTCAATGGCCGTCGCGGCGCAGGACGCCGCGGCAAGGTCGTGCCCGTGGAGGGGGATACCGGGGAGGCATTCGCCGACGAGGCCGCCGGAACCGCAGCGGAGAGCCTGCTCGTCTGGCGCGATGCCCTGGCCGGGCTGGCCGCCCTGCCGGAGGAACAGCGCGTTGTACTGCTCCTCGTGGGCGTCGAAGACTTCTCCTACGAGGAGACGGCCCGGCTGCTCGGCGTGCCGCCGGGCACGGTGATGTCGCGGCTGAGCCGGGGACGGGCGCGGCTGCATCGGCTGATCGAGGGCGAGGACGCGCCCGCGCGTCCGGCTCTGCGGAGGGTGAAGTGACGCATGATCCGACCCCGATTGGGTCTTTCCCGGTCACCGAGGACGACCTGCAGGCCTGGATCGACGTGCGGCTGCCCTCCGGGCGGCAGCGCGACATCGAGGCCTGGCTAGAAGCCAACCCCGAGGCGGCGGCGCGCTGCCGTGCCATGGCAGCCGAGCGCGAGGCCCTGCGCGCGGCGCTCCGGCCTTCTCACGACGCGCCGATCCCGGCCCGACTGCGGGTGGCGCATATTCAGGCCCAGCAGGACCACGCGCGGGCCCAGGGCTGGCGCCGAACCGCCGCCGTCCTTGCCTGGGTAATGCTCGGCGCGGGGCTGGGCTGGGCCGGGCACGGCCTCGTCCCCGCCGGTGCGCCGCGCCCGGTGGTGGCCCAAGCCAGGCCTCGTCCCATGGTGGCCGAGGCGATCGCTGCCCACCTGGTTTTCGTGGCAGACGCGCGGCGTCCGGTGGAGGTCGCGGCGCAGCAGGAGGATCTGCTGCTGCGCTGGCTTTCCAACCGCCTGTCGCGTCCCGTCTCCACGCCCAACCTGGCAGCCCAAGGCTACCGCCTGATGGGCGGCCGACTGCTGCCCGGTGCTGGCGGCGACCCTGCCGCCCAGCTCATGTACGAGGACGCCGCCGGGGCGAGGCTGACCCTCTACCTGCGCGCTGACCGCGCAGAGGAGGGCGAGACCGCCTTCCGCTTCACCGACGACGCCGCCGGCGGCGTTTCCGGCTTCTGGTGGGTGGATCGCGGCTTCGGTTACGCCGTGCTCGCTCAGGGGATCGACCGCCCGGCGCTGCTGGGATTGGCCGAGGCCGTCCACCGCCAGGTCCTGACCACCCCGACTGCCCCGAACGGGCGTCCGGCACCGAATCTCTGATACGAACGGGAACCCCGCCATGACCACTCGCCTCGCGCGTCCACGCGCCCTGCTGCTTGCCGCCGGCTTCCTGCTTGCCGCGGCGCTGCCGGCCCTCGCCGCCGGCTTCGACGGAAGTATCAAAAATAACTCCCTCGCCCTCAGCCCCGACGAGGGAACGGCCGTCGTCTCCTACAGCGACGACCCGGTGGTGATCGTCTACGACATGGCCGCAGGGCGGGTGCGGCAGCGGCTGGAGGGCTTTACCACGCCGCGCAACATCGTCTTCTCGCCCGACGGCGCCCGTTTCTACGTGTCGGACAGCGGAACCGGGCGCGTAAGCGTCTTCGAGACCGCCACGCTGCGGCAGGTCGACACCCTTGCGGCCGGTGCCGGCGCCTTCGGCACGACCCTCTCGCGTGACGGCGCGCGCCTCTACGTCAACAATCAGGCCGCCAGCACCGTCTCCGTCTTCGATACGCGCAGCGGGCGGGCGGAGGCGGTGGTGACCGGTCTCGCCCAGCCGCGCCAAGGCGTGCGCCTTTCGCCGGACGGCGGGACGCTCTTCGTCACCAACTTTCTCGGCGACAAGATCACCCTGATCGACACCGCGACGAACCGGATCACAGGCGAGATCACCGGCTTTGACAAGCTGCGCGCCATCTCAGTCACCGCCGACGGCGGCACGATCTACGCTGCCAACAGCGGGCGGAACACCGTGTCCGTGGTGGATGTGGCCGCCCGGCGGATCGCCGCGGAGGTGCCGGTGGGCCGCGACCCTTACGGCGCCGCCCTGACGCCGGACGGGCGCTACGTCTACTCGGGCAACCTCCAGGACAACTCGCTCTCCGTCATCGATACCGGCACCCGGGCGGTGGTGGCAACGGTGACAGGGCTGCAGGAGCCGCGCCAAGCGATTGTCTTCTCGCGCGATGGGGCGCGCGCCTACGTGCTGAACCGTGACCTCGGCATCGCCGTGGTGGACCGCGCTGGCAATCGGGTGGCGCGCACCCTGTCGCCGGGCGGCTGATGCGGACGCACTGCGGGCGGCCCGGTGGCCAACTGGCCGCCTGGGCCGCCTCCACGTCAGACCGGCAGGTCGTGCGCGTGGACGTGGTGGGCGGCGTTCCGCTCCAAAATGTCGAGGGTACGCCGCTCCAGTTCTGGCGATCGGGTACGGACCCAGAGCAGCTGCCCGCCCTCGACTGTCTGCTGCGCCTGGTCCGTCGCGATCGCCGTGGTGGACCGCGCTGGCAATCGGGTGGCGCGCACCCTGTCGCCGGGCGGCTGATGCGGACGCACTGCGGGCGGCCCGGTGGCCAACTGGCCGCCTGGGCCGCCTCCACGTCAGACCGGCAGGTCGTGCGCGTGGACGTGGTGGGCGGCGTTCCGCTCCAAAATGTCGAGGGTACGCCGCTCCAGTTCTGGCGATCGGGTACGGACCCAGAGCAGCTGCCCGCCCTCGACTGTCTGCTGCGCCTGGTCCGTCGCGCGGCGGCGGGCCAGCATCACGGCCAACAGGGTGCCCAGCACCGCGCCGAACCCGCCCGTGGCGGCAGCGACACCGGTGGCCGCCAGGGTGGTGGCGCCCGCTGCCGCCGCAACCCCACCCCCGCTCATCGCCGGGATGATCGCGAAGCCGCCGATCAGCGATCCCTCCGCGTTGCCCAGCGCCTCGGTGCAGAAATGGTCCGTGTGCGGCGCCGCGGGATCGTCCGCCAGCTCGACGGACGTCTTGCCCGAGGCGGCTCCAGCCTCGGCCAACAGGCTCAGCTCGCATCGCGCGAAGCCCGAGGTCAGCAGTTCGTCAACAGCCCGCTCCAGCGCGGGGTAAGTGTCGAACAGACCGACCACCTCGCGGATCGTGCGGGGCTCAGCAGGCGCTTCGATAGTCATGAAATCCTCTGTTCCTCGGCCTGCCTAAGCTCGGGGTCGGGTGCCGCCGTGACCAACACCGTGCCCCGATCAGTTCCATCGCGATGCATGACGATCCCACGGGTGGAGCGTTGTTCAGCCAAAGCGATCACTCCGATCGCCATCATGACTTGGACCGTCGATCCAGGAATACGCACCTTGGTCACCGGGTTCTCGATGCGAAGGGCAGGGGAGAAGTAAGGATGACAAGCAGCAGAAGGCACCTGCTCGGTGGCGCGGCCGCCCTTGCCGCGACATGGGTCAGCGGTGCCCGAGCGGCCGAGGTGGATCTGAACCTGCCCGGCGGCGGAGGGGTACGGCCCCTGATCACGGACTACCCGCAGAAGGGCGCGATGATCCTGCAGCGCACCCGCCCGCCGCTGCTGGAAACGCCCTTCGAAGTGTTCGACGAGGGCACCTTCACCCCGAACAACCGCTTCTACGTACGCTGGCACTGGGCGGTGATCCCGACCGAGGTGGACGTGAACGCCTTCCGCCTGGAGGTGAAGGGCCACGTCAACGCGCCGCTCTCCCTGACGCTACGGGAGCTGTACAACCTGCCGCGGGTGGAACTGGCGGCGGTCAACCAGTGCTCGGGCAATTCCCGCGGCCTGTTCCAGCCGCGCGTGCCCGGCGCCCAGTGGGGCAATGGCGCCATGGGCAACGCCAAGTGGGTGGGTGTGCGCCTGCGCGACGTTCTGGACCGTGCCGGCGTCCAGGCGGGCGCCACGGTCGTGCGCTTTGGGGCGCTCGACCAGCCGGTGGTACAGGAGGGTCCGGACTTCATGAAGTCCCTCGCCCTGGACCACGCCCGCGACGGCGAGGTGATGATCGCCTACCTCATGAACGGCGAGCCGATGACGCTCAACCACGGCTTCCCGATCCGCCTCATCGTGCCCGGCTGGTTCTCGACCTACTGGGTCAAGGCGCTCAACAGCATCGAGGTGCTCGACGGACCCGATGAGAACTACTGGATGAAGACCGCCTACCGCATCCCCGACACCCCCGGGGCCAACGTGCGCCCGGGCCAAACCGGCTTCGGGACGGTGCCGATCAACCGCATGGTACCGCGCTCCTTCGTCACTAACCTCCGGGACGGCGCGGGCCTGCCGATGGGGGCGCCCACGCCGCTGCGCGGCATCGCCTTCGGCGGCTCGACCGGCGTGCGAGCGGTGGACGTGTCCACCGACGGCGGTGCCTCCTGGCAGCCCGCAACCCTCGGCCCGGACGAGGGCAAGTACGGCTTTCGCCGCTGGGAGGCGGGCTTCACGCCCACAGCACGCGGCGAGGCGCGGATCATGGTGCGTTGCACGAACAACGACGGTTTGGCCCAGCCGGCCGAGCCCAACTGGAACGGGGGTGGCTACATGCGCAACGGCATCGAGACCACCTCGGTTCGGATCGGCTGAGGAGCAGGGGCATGTCCTTCCAGAACTTCTGCTACGGCATGGTGGCGGTCGCGGGGATTTCCCTCGCTCTCTCCGGCAAGTCACCGCCGGCGCCGCCCGCTCCCTACCCGCCCACGCCCGAAGCCCTGCGCTTCGCCGCGGCCGAGGCGGCCTATCCCTTCCACAATGCCAGCATCGAGCTGCCGGCGGGGGATCGACAATTCCAGGGGTCGGGATCGGAGGTGGCGAACACCAACTGCCTATCCTGCCACTCCGCCGGGATGGTGCTGAACCAGCCCCCCCTCAGCCGGGCCGTGTGGGAGGAGGAGGTCCGCAAGATGCGCACCGCCTACCATGCTCCCGTCGCGGAGGCCGACGTGGAACCGATCGCCGAGTACCTCGCGTCGCTGCCGCGACCCTGAATGGCGGGGCACGAGGGGGATGGAGGCGTCGCGGTGCCCATGTTGATCCTGGCCGTCGTTCCGGAGCCCGGCACGGCGCGTGCCTGTCTTGAGCACGCCGCACTCGCCCGGGCTGCGGTCGACGATGCGCGCCTCGTCGTGCTGCACCCCAACGCGGACCCTGAGCGGCTCATCGCGGCGGCCGAGGAAGTGGCTATCCAGGAGCTGCGTGAGGCACGGGAGGGTTCGGCCGTGTCGCGCACGGCGGCCGTGCGCACCGTTTTTGACGAATGGGTCGCCGCATCGCCCGGGGGCGGGGAGGCGGAGTGGCGCGAGCGACCGGGCGCCATTGGGGAGGTCGTTGCTGCGGCGGCGGCTGGGGCGGCGCTGGTCGTACTGGCGCGCCCGCGCAACCTCGACGGTCAGGATGCCCTGCACGAGGCCGTTTTCCACGCCGGCCCGCCGCTGCTGCTGGTGCCCGACGCTCCTCCTCCGGCCGCCCTGGCGCACCTTGCCCTGGCGTGGGAACCGGAGGACGCGGCGAGGCGCGCCCTCGCCGCCGCCCTGCCCTGGCTGCGGCGCGCGACCGAGGTGACAGTGCTGGTCGCCGGCGGGGAGGGCGACCGGCCGGATGCGTCGGAGGCGGCGGAGCGGCTCGGTGAGGCCGGCGTCGGGGCAAACGTCCTGCCGTTGGAGGGCGGCGGGCCGGTCGGCGCTGCGCTGCTCGGCGCCTGCGGCCGCATCGGGGCCGACGCGCTGGTGATGGGCAGCTACGACCGTCCCGCTGTATTGGAATGGCTGTTCGGCGGCGCGACGCGGGATGTGCTGCGCGACGCGACCCTGCCGGTTTTCCTGCATCGATGAAGGAAGGCGCGATAGAATGGGTCAGCTGGCCTGGCGCCTGGCAAGGGGCGCTGTCAGCGATGCTGGGGTATCTGGCGGTGTTCCTCGGCGCTGGGATCGGTGGCGCCCTATGCCACGCGGTGAGGCCTAGCTTGCGGGCCGCGAACGCCGTGGCCGATCGGGCGGGCGAGACCCAGACCTTTCAATCCGAAGCAGAGCCGAACCGGCCGCCACCAAGGGAGCAAAGTCCATGATGAACCGACGTGCGCTGGTCCGCGGCACGGGTACCGCCCTGATGGCCGCCGCGGCGGGCATCCCGCCCGCGCGAGCGCAATACGCGCGAGCCACCCCCGACATGATCGTGCATCGTGGCTACCCGCTCAACGCGGAGCCGCGAGGGAGCGCGCTGCGGGCCGCCTTCATCACGCCGGAGAGGGACTTCTACATCCGCTCCCACGGCACGATCCCCGAGCTGCGGGCGGAAGACTACAGGCTTCGCCTCGGTGGCCAGGGCCTGCCGACCCAGGAACTGTCCCTGAACGACCTGCGCTCCCGCTTTCCGCAGCGGCGCGTCACGGCGGTGCTGCAGTGCGCCGGAAACCGGCGCGCCGACATGGGCTTGGTCAAGCACGTCTCCGGCGACGCCTGGCAGGCCGGGGCGATCAGCAACGCCGAGTGGGGTGGGGTGAGCCTGGGCGACGTGCTGCGCGCGGCCGGCGCCCGGGAGAGGGCCGACCTGCACGTCGCGTTCGACTCCCATGACGAGATCGAGGAGGAGGGCGAGCGCTTCCGCTACGGGGCGTCCATTCCCCTGGCCAAAGCGATGTCGCCGGAAACCCTGCTCGCCTTCACCATGAACGGCGAGCCGCTGACGGCGCGGCACGGGTTCCCCCTGCGGGTGGTGACGCCGGGCTACGCGGGTGTGCGCAGCCCGAAGTGGCTGGCCGCAATCACCGTGCAGGACAGGCCGTCCGACAACCACATCCAGGCCAAGCTCTACATGATGCTCCCGCCGGATATGACCAAGCTGACCGAGGATCTGAGCAGGGGCGTGGTTATCAACGACATGCCGCTCACCTCCGCTATCCTGGAGCCCTCGGCCGGTGCGCGCCTGCCGGCCGGCGACGCACGGGTCCGGGGCTACGCCATCGCGACCGGGCAGCCGATCGCCAGGGTCGAGGTTTCTGCCGATGGCGGGCGGCAGTGGATGCAGGCCACCGTCGAGCAGCACGCGGACGCGCCCTGGAGCTGGACCTTCTGGAACGCGGCCCTGAACCTGCCGCGGGGGGAGCACGAGCTGGTCGTGCGGGCGGTGGACGGTGCCGGCCGGGTCCAGCCCGCCACGGCCGAGGAGATCTGGAACTTCCCGGGCTACCTTTGCACCGCATGGCACCGCATTTCCGTGACCGTGGGCTGAGGTCGGTGATGCCGATGCCAACGAGGTCCGGAGGCTCCATGAACAAGCTGCTGATCGCCGCCATCGCCTTGGCGATGGGGATGGCGCCCCCCGTATCGGCCCAGTCCGTCGGGGAACGGACCGGCCTGAATGCGCTGGTCGGAGTAAGCTCGTCCACCGACGACTTCGTACGCGAGGCCGCGATCGGCGACATGTTTGAGACGGTATCGAGCGAGCTCGCCGCCATCCGCGGCAACGTGCCGATCCGCGCCTTCGCCGCCCGCATGAACGAGGCGCACCAGAAGTCGTCGGCGGAACTCACGCTGCTGGTGCGGCGGCACGCGGGCGGAACGACGATCCCACCAACGATGGATGGCAGCCGGCAGGCGATGCTGGCGCGGTTGCGCGGCCTTATGGGCGACGAGTTCAACCGGCAGTACCGGGAGGATCAGCTAACCGCCCACAGAGATGCGATCTCGCTGTTCCAACGCTATGCCGAGAACGGCGACAACCCGCAGCTCCGGGCCTGGGCACGGAACCTGTTGCCGGTGCTGCGGGAACATCTCCGGATGGCGGAAGCGCTCGGGCACTGACGGGCCCGCCGGAGGCGCTGGATCTGTTGGTGACGCGCCCATCCATCCGCGGGAGCGATCGGTTTGAACGCGATGCTGCGTTGGAGCCGATCGATCCATTCCGCCATCTTCCGGGCAACACAAGGATCATGTCCGTGAAGATCACGCCGATACCACAGCCCCGGGCGGCTATCGTCCCTGCGGCCAACTCTCCTTTTCCAATACGGGTTTTGCCGGGCGTGGCACTCTGCGTCGCGGTCACCCTCGCCGCCCTGGCCCTGGAGCACGCCGAGGCCGCCCTCTTCGGCCGTGCCTGGCTGGAGGCGCTGGTGCTGGCGATCCTGATCGGCACCGCTGTTCGCACCGCTTGGCCACCCGGGGCGCATTGGAGGCCGGGCATCGAGTTCTCGGCCAAGACCCTGCTCGAGGTGGCCGTGGTCCTGCTCGGCGCCAGCGTCAGCGCTGCCACCGTGCTCGCGATCGGACCGTGGATGCTGCTCGGCATCGCCGGCGTCGTCGCCGTCGCCATCCTCGCCAGCTACGGCATCGGGCGCCTGCTCGGCCTGCCCGTGCGTATGGCGCTGCTGGTGGCCTGCGGCAACTCCATCTGCGGCAACTCGGCGATCGCGGCCGTGGCGCCCGTGATCGGGGCAGACGGCGACGACGTGGCGGCCTCCATTGCCTTCACCGCCGTGCTCGGCGTGATGGCCGTGCTCGGGCTGCCGCTGCTCGCGCCGCTGCTGGGACTGACGGGCCATCAGTACGGCGTGCTCGCGGGGCTGACCGTCTACGCCGTGCCGCAGGTGTTGGCCGCCACCGCGCCGATCGCAGCAATTGCCGTACAGGTCGGCACCCTGGTCAAGCTGGTGCGCGTGCTGATGCTCGGGCCGGTGGTGCTCACCCTGTCGCTGCTGGCGCCCCGGTTGCGGGAGGAGACGGACGAGCCCGCCCCGCACGTCACGGCGGGCGATCGCCCCAAAGCCGGCCGCCTGCCGCTACATCGGCTGCTGCCCTGGTTCATCCTCGGTTTCCTCGCGATGATCGCGCTGCGCTCGCTCGGTGCCATCCCGGACGCGCTGCTGCCGCCGCTGGCGACCGCTGCCACCGCGCTGACGGTGGTCTCGATGGCCGCCCTCGGTCTGGGCGTGGACGTGCGGGTGGTGGCACGCGCCGGCGGGCCGGTGACGGCCGCGGTGGTGCTGTCGCTGGTCGTGCTCGGGGCGATCAGCCTCGGCCTGATCCGCCTGCTCGGCGTGGCGTGACGGGGCGACCCGGTGCCTCAGCGCGGGTTCGGGGCATGGATCAGGTCGAGCAGCGCCCCAGCGGCTCGGCTACGGCGCCGCTCCCGGTGCCACACGGCGCGGAACGCCCGCTGCGGCATCGGCAGCGTCACGTGGTGCAGCAGCCCGGCCTCGATCGAGGGGGCCGCAACGGAGGCGGAGATCACCGTGGCGCCCATGCCTGCCTCCACCGCTGCCCGCACTGCCTCGTTCGATGGTAGTTCCAGGGCGACGTCCAGCGCCGCCGGGTCCAGCCCCGCCTCGCGCAGCGACGCCTCGAAGGCGGAACGGGTGCCGGAACCCAGTTCGCGCAGCACCCAATCTCCGGCCCCGGCCTCAGCCAGGGCCGTCACCGTATCGGGCGGTGCCTCCACCCAGGGGTGATCCGGGCCGACCACCAGCAAGAGCTGGTCGGTGGCGACCGTGAGGCCTTCCAGTTCGGGGTCGTCGAGGGCGCCCTCCACGAAGCCGATCTCGGCCGTGCCGCCGCGCACGGCGGCCGCTACCTGGGCCGTGTTGCCGATCGACAGGCGTACGGTGACGCCGGGATAGACCCGCCGGAAGCCGACGAGGTGGCGTGGCAGCCAGTAGCCGGAAACAGTCTGGCTCGCCATGATCGGCAGGGTGCCGCGTACTAAGCCACCCAGTTCGGCCAGGGCGAGCTCCGCCGCCTCGATACGGGCCAGCACGGCACGCGCCTCCGGCAGGAAGGCGTGCCCCTCTTCTGTCAGCTCGATCCCCCGCCCGACCCGGTGGAACAGCGGTACGCCGTGGCGCTGTTCCAGGGCGGCAATCGCAGCGCTGGCGGCCGATTGTGCCAAGTGCAGCGCCTCCGCCGCGCGCGTCACGTGCTGACGCTCAGCGACCGCGACGAAGACGCGCAACTGTTCGGGGGTCACGGGACCGCTTTCCTTGGGGGATGCATCATTCGATCAGGAAGGGGTTGCGCGCGCGGGGATTGCTGCGCCGGGCGGGAAAGGCCGCGGCTAGGTAGTCCACGATCACCACCCACAGGTCCGGCTCCAGCGGCGGTTCTGCTTCTCCACCGTCCAGCCCATCAGCATGTCCCAACGCTCCCGCGACAGGCCGGAACGGCGGATGGTCGCGGTGAAGTGGCGGGCGGTGCAGCACGCTAAGGTGTCCTCGCGCCCGTGACCGGGCGGGAGCGCGTCCTCGGTTTCGGCCGAGGTCTGCACGGCCGACAGGCGGGCATTTTCAGCTGCCATCAAGGCCGCGCGCGCCTGCTCGGCCTGCTGTGTCTCCGCGCAGGCCAGTGCCATGGGAGCGGGCGGGTAGGGCTCTCGGGGCTCGTGAGGATCCCACCAGCCGGCCTTCTGGCTGGCCAGGGGGCGGGAGCGGAACGCCCGCGCGGTCATGTTGCACAGCACATCTCGTGAGCCGCGGGAATGCGGCTCACGAGGAAGGGCGCCTTGGCAGGACGAATGGGCGATAGCGGCAAGTCCGCTTACCTGGCACGACGCCGAGAAGCGGACATACAACGAAGGACCCGGCTCACCTGCTCTGCTCCGGAGCCCCATCTTTCATACCGCCTAGATGTTCTTGACCGCGGGGGAGTA
>NZ_CP061182.1 GCF_017355405.1 Roseomonas haemaphysalidis | reverse complement strand
ACCAGCTTGAGCTCGCTCATCAGCTCCAGCACCTGATGTCGTTCCATGACTTTGGCTCCTGAGGGTGTCGTAACGGGCGCAGTCGGCGATCGGCTCATGCCGCAGCCGCAATGCGTCGGGGGTGGCGATGTCCGGCGGGGTGGTTGCGGGACGCTGGCGCGACAGGGCGTTCAACACCACATCGCTGCTGCACAGGCCTGCCGCGAGCGCCTCGGCGCAGGCGGCCTCCACGGCGGGCAGACCGTCCAGGGATACAGCCTGCAGGATGGCCACCATCTGCCGGTCGCCATCCGCGCTGCCACGCAGCCGCCCCTGCACACGGCCCAGAGCGCCGGGCAGCACCCAACCCTTGAACGGGGCACCATTGCGCAGCGCACCGGGCTTGCGCGCCAGCACCGGCACGTAATGCCAGGGATCGTAGACGATCTGCTCGCGGCCAAAGCAGCGCGGATGCTCGCCGACCACCTGTCCGTCCTGGCGGATCAGGATCCGCTCGGCATAGGCATGCACCTCGACCGGCCGCCCGACCGCCTGCGCCATCACCGAGTAGCGGTTCTTGTCATAGGCCACGAGGCAGGTTTTGGAGACAGCTGAGGTGCGGGCGTTGAACCCGTCGAACGTCCCGACATAGGGCACCAGGGCCGGACGCTCCTGCTCGAACATCTCCCACACCGGGCAGTCGCGGCGCTCGGGATGCGGGTGGCTGCGGGCGTAAAGCACGCATTGCTCGAGTAGCCAGCCATTCATGTCATGCAGCGAGGCGAACTTCAGGCGTGGTTTAAAGAACCGGTTTCGCACCAGGCCGACCTGGTTCTCCACCTGACCTTTCTCCCAGCCCGAGGCCGGTGTGCAGGCCGTTGGCTCGACCAGGTAGTGGCTGCACATCTGCAGGAACCGGCGATTGAACTGTCGCTCGCGCCCAACCCCGACGACGTCGACGGCTGTACGCATGTTGTCATAGATGCCGCGCTGACAGGTGCCGCGGAAAAACGCGAACGCCTTGTCATGCGCATCGAACACCATCTCCTGGCTTTCGCGCGGATAGGCACGCACGAACAGCATCCGGCTGTGACACAGCCGCATCTGCGCCACCCGCACCGCGACCGTGGCGCCATGCAGCACCACGACCTCCTGCGACCAGTCGAACTGGTACGCCTCGCCAGGCTCAAAGCTCAGCGGGATATAGGCGTCTGAGGTGGCCGTGCCACGCTGCCGCTGTCGCGCCCGGGCGTAGCGGCGCACGGTATCGTAGCCACCGGTGAACCCCTGCTGCTGCAGGTCCTCAAACACGCGGATCAGATCGAGCCGCTCGCGACTGGGCAGCCGCTCATTGGCGCTGAGCCGCTGTTCCAGCAACTGCGTCCAGGCTCCGAGCTTGGGCCGCGGCTGCACCTGACGCTCGTAGGTGAAGGCTGTCTCGCCCGAGCGCAGCACCCGCCGCACCGTGTTGCGCGCCAGACCCAGCTCGCGCGTGATCTGCTTGATCGACTTGCCGTCCACGAAATGCGCCCGACGCACCCGGGCCATCATGTCCACCGTCAGCATCCCCCCGCTCCCCCTCTGAGGAGGGGCAGCATCTCAAATTTGGGGGGTCAGTTTTGAACGCCGATCACCCCGCCAGAGGGGTCAATCTTCCACGCCGATCCACACCGGAAGAGCATCAGAGAACCAAGCGCCCCCGAGAATGCCGCATGCTGTGGACTTGCGGGCGCCCTGGTCGCCTTCCAGCACCATCATGTAGTCGGCCTTGCAGCCAGGCGCGTAGACCCGGGCTACCATGGCCGTCAGGAACAAGGTGCCGATGCCGCTTGTATAAGGGGTATGCACCGCCCCGAGATAGGTGCTCAGCCAGCCCTGCAGCCGCGGCGTGCCATCCCAGACCAGAGCGTCGAGATAGTCCCGCACCGGGTGTACGGCGCACTCGGCCGCGCGGCGTTCGACAGCCTGATTCACCACATCCTTGCTCAGCCCGGGGATACCAATGTGCTGAAGATACTCCTGGATCGCCGTCACATCCGTGTCACGCAGGGGGCATGGAAAGCGATCCTTTGGCCCGTTGCTGCCCGGCACAGCCGCTCGCAGCAAAGGCGCGCGTAGCATTTCATCCTGCGCCAGCAGCTCAGCCAGTGCAGGATCACCCCGCAGAGCCAACAGAGCGTTGGCCAAGTTGGGTCGCGGAATGCCGTCCGAGGTTACCTGACACTCCTGCTGCCAGGCGGGCAGACCTGCGGCACGGGCCGCTGCTGCAGCACCCGCCCAGCCCAGCCGAGTGGGATCGAGCGCCATCTTGCCGCAGAGCCAGAGGGCGGCTTCCTCGCGGGTGGCGAGGCGTTGCCACTGCAGAACTACATCAACCGGGCTGCGAGGCCGCCCGATGCCGTGGTCATAGCCGCCTTCAATAGGATCTATAGAAAGATCCTCCTCAGGCTCTCGCCCGATGTCCTGTGCCAGGACGTACCAGGCACCGGTACCAGGCTGTCTCTGCGCAGTGGGGAACAGTGCTCGGAACCAAGGCTCGATGTTGGCCAGCGCCTGCTGATCAGTGGCCTTCAAGAAGGCAACCAGACTGGGACGCTTACGGCGAGCCGGAGCCGCTTGCAGCAAGGCGAGCGGCGGCCTTCCCGCGGGCGATACCGCCGCGGGGGAACTCTGAACATGGGTCATAAACAGCTTTCTTGATGGGTGCTCAGGGAATTTCGAAAGCCGGCGGGAGCCGGTTGAGGGCGTCAGCCCAACGAAGGCGCTGAAACAGCTGGGCGTTGACGTCCAGCAAGTGCGGCGTCGCCTCGAGGGCAAAGAAGAGATCGGCTGGCGTGCGATCACCACTGCGGTCAGGACGCTCAGCTTGCTCTGTGAAGCGACCACGCCAGAAGCTGTGGCGCGGATGCACATGATGCACCCGGACGCCGATCAGCCACTGCGGGCGGGTTCGAGGACGGCACGGGTTGAGATGTCCGAAATGCCCTCGGTCGAAGTCAGAACGTGGGTCGATCCAACTTCCGGGCGCCATGGTAGCGGCCTCATCGGTCTCGGTGAGACCCCAGGCAGTATCCAGTACCCGGCTTGCAGTCTTCAAAGGAAGGCCGAGGCCTCCCTCGACATCCGTTAGCACCGCGAAGAAGCGGACGGTGTAGACGTCCACCAAATGGAATAGGCGACGGCGGCCAGTGCCAGGCGCCTGCTCCTCGAACAAGACAAACGCCTGGCCTTTCAGCCACTGAGATAGGCGGGGCAAGGGCACGCCGGTGACCTCAGCAACCACGCCGAGCTCAAAGCGCTGCCGGCAGAGACGCTCGAGATCCTTCTGAAGCAGCTCGGAATCTACGGTCACACCAAAGCCCTACCCCACCTATCTTGAAAGATATATGTCTACCTTTTAAAATAGACGCAACACTTTTCGGTGCATTCGGCGAGCTGTGGACGTCAGCTGCTTCGGTTCACCCGCATGGGATCAAGGCTTGGCCGATCTCCACGCCATGGCTGACAGTGCCAAAATCGACCTTTGCGAGGTCCATCCACCGTTCGCTGTGAAAGCTTCCGACTAACCGTAGCGGCCATACTGCTTGACCAGTTCAACAACAGCCCTAGTCAGCGCTGCCTCGTCGTCGGCCGTCCAACGCTGCTTGCGCTGCGTCGAGCGGTTCTAGCCCAGCACCCGGCAGGCCAGCCGCTGAGGTACATCCAGCACCGCCGTGACGTGGTTCACGGCAGCCCGGCGACGGGCAGCGCTCAGAAGTTTCCCGAAGCGGCTTCCTTGAGGATCAGCTTCTCCAGCGTCAGGTCCGATACTGCCCGCCGGAGGCGGCTGTTCTCCTGCTCAAGCTGCTTTAGCCGACGCACCTGGTCCAGCTTCAGGCCGCTATACTCCGCACGCCAGCGGTAGTATGTGGCCTCCGTCACCCCGATGGCCCGAGCACCCTCAGCCACCGTCTTGCCCTGGCCCACCAAGACCTCGACCTGCCGGAGCTTGGCCACGATCTCCTCCGGCTTGTGCTGCTTTCGAGCCATCCCAACCCTTCAAACTGCACCGCCGATCTCACATGATCGGCGGCTCACTTCTACGGGGGCAGGTCACGCTCACCGACGGACTATTGAATATCGATATTGGAGGTCGCGGGCAGCGGTACGACCGCTGGCGATATGACGAGAATAAAATATTTTTGGAAGCAAAGCTGCTGAGTAAAGATATGGGGCTTAACCGCAACTGAACCTCATGCGGACGAATCCTTGCTAGCGCTGATTTCAGTCTTCTTCCAGCGGCTGAGACAGTGCTTCTTCCGGTGAACTTAAGGCTGGTCGCTATTCGACGCTGAGCAGAAGCCATCACGCTAAGCCCAAGCTCACGCTACGGATTAGCCGCCATGACTTGACGCATTCCCCGTCCCGAGCCCGTTTCCAGCATTTACGAAGCGACCGCCGAACTCGAGTGCCTCTACCCCGCGCGCAAGTTCACCCTGGATGGCCATCTGGTGAGTTCAATCGGCGAGGTCATCGCGGCCGAGGCACTTGGGCTGACCCTCTATCCGATGCCCCGGGCAGGCCACGATGCCTATGACGCAAATGGGGATATCCAAATCAAAATGATGGGCGGCAGCAGCGTGGCGATGTATGCCACCTGTGACCGCCTCTTAGTCCTCCGAGTGGTCTCGCCCCAGGAGGCTGAGCTTGTCTACGACGGTCCGGGCGCCCCGGCTTGGGAGCGGGCTGGCAAGATGGACAAGAATGGTCAGCGGGTCGTGAGCCTCTCCAGGCTGCGAGCCATCCAGGCGGCGCTAGCGTAGGCTCGGCATCTGCAAGCAAGTCCACTGCCATCACCTAGCTTAAGCCCGACTCCTGACAGGCCTGCATAGCTCAGCTATGACTCGGGTTATCTGTGCCTCGGGGGGATTGGGGAATGGCAGCTGGGATCCGTGAACTGTTGGAGCGCTACCGGGCTGGCGCCAAGACGCAGCGCGAAAAGGGCACCTACTTCGAGCGGCTTTGCATTGAGTTCTTGAAGCATGACCCCGAGATGGCGCAGCAGTTCGAGGAAGCTTGGACTTTCGGGGACTTCGCGAAAGCGGCAGGCGTCAAGCAGTCGGATACCGGCATCGACCTGGTAGCAAAGCTCCGTAACGAGGACGGCTATTGCGCCATTCAATGCAAGTTCTACGCGCCGGGCCACACCATTCAGAAGACAGATATCGACTCCTTCTTTACAGCGTCCGGCAAGGCCCCCTTCACCCGTCGGCTTGTCATCGACACCACCGAGGTGCCTTGGGGGAAGAATGCCGAGGACGCCCTGGCAGGCCAGAGCATCGCTACCTCGCGCATCAGCCTCGAGCGGCTGGAGCAGAGCCCCATCGACTGGCGGGCCTACCTAGCCGACGACAAGATCATCCTGGCGCCGAAGAAGGAGCTCCGCCCTCATCAGCGGGAAGCCCTGGAGGCTGTCCGGGCCGGGCTCGCCGAGGCCGATCGCGGCAAGCTCATCATGGCCTGCGGCACCGGCAAGACGTTCACGGGCCTAAAAATCTCAGAGGACTTGGCCGGTCCCGGCAAGTTCGTGTTGTTCCTCGTGCCTTCACTGGCCCTGATGAGCCAGACCGTCCGGGAATGGTCTATCGATACGACCACCCCGCTTAGGTCCTTTGCCGTCTGCTCAGACGTTCAGGTCGGCAGGCGCAGCCGCAGCAACGAGGATATCGGGGAAATCGATATTCACGACCTCGCCTACCCAGCGACGACAGACGCCGTGAAGCTGGCTGCTAAAGCTACCTCAACGGCATCTGAGATGACGGTCGTCTTTTCGACCTACCAGTCCATCCAAGTGATCGCTGACGCCCAAACGAAGCATGACTTCCCGGAGTTCGACCTCATCATCTGCGATGAGGCGCACCGGACTACCGGCGCCACCCTGGAGGGCGAGGACGAGAGCAACTTCGTCAAGATCCACAACCAGGACTTCATCGCGGGCAAAAAGCGGATCTATATGACCGCGACGCCTCGAATTTTCGGCGACGCGGTGCGGACCAAGGCCAACGAGGTTTCCGCTGAACTCTACTCGATGAATAATCCCGCCTACTATGGCGAGACCCTGTTTCAGCGGGGCTTTGGCTGGGCCGTCGAGAATGGCTTGCTCACAGACTATAAGGTCATCGTGCTGGCCGTCGACGAGCAGATGGTGAGCACAAGCATCCAGAATCGCCTGAAGGACACCGACAACGAGCTCAAGCTCGATGACGCGACCAAGATCATCGGCTGCTATAAGGCCCTGACAAAGGCAGACCTAGCCGCGGACGTGGCCAGCGATACACGCCCCATGAGCCGTGCGCTGGCGTTCTGCAAGGACATCGCCTCCTCCAAGCTTGTCCGTGACCAGTTCGCCGCCGTGGTGGAAGACTACCTAGACGCGCTTCCCGCTGACGACCAGGAGCCCCTGCGGTGCGAGGTCCACCATGTGGACGGGACCTTCAACGCCAAGACCCGGACGCAGGAACTGGAGTGGCTGAAGGCCGATCACGAGGAGCACACCTGCCGCATCCTGAGCAATGCGCGCTGCCTATCCGAAGGCGTCGATGTCCCTGCTCTCGATGCCATCATGTTCCTGCACCCGCGGAAGTCACAGATCGACGTGGTCCAGTCGGTCGGCCGAGTGATGCGTCGGGCGCCCAACAAGAAAATGGGTTACGTCATACTTCCTGTTGGAATCCCCGCGGACATGACGCCCGAAGAGGCTCTTAACCAGAATGAGCGCTACCGCGTAGTCTGGCAGATTCTGAATGCGCTCCGGGCACACGATGAGCGCTTCGATGCCACCATCAACAAGATGGAGCTTGGCGTCGATGTCAGCACCCAGATTGAGGTCATTGCCGTCTCTGACCGGCTGCCGACCAAGACCGCCAAGGAGGGCCACCAGCTAGACCTGGGGGCAGGCGGCGGTGAGGCCGATGACCGAGACTATGGGGACAGCCAGCCGAAGCCGAGTGGCCTGGAGCAGCTAGCGTTCACATTCGACGAGTTCACGTCGGCGATCCGGGCGAAGATTGTCAAAAAGTGTGGGCAGCGGGATTATTGGGAAAATTGGGCGACCGATATCGCCGACATCGCGAGGAAGCATATCACCCGTATCGCCGCGGTCATCCAGCAGCCGGGCTCGCCCGAGCGGGTGGCCTTCGAGAAGTTTCTGGCCGAGATCCGCGACGACCTGAATGGCAGCATCAGCGAGGCGGAAGCTATCGAGATGCTGGCCCAGCACATCATCACGCGCCCCGTCTTCGAGGCCCTCTTCGACGGCTACAGCTTCGCTCAGCGGAACCCCGTTTCCGTTGCCATGCAGCAGGTGCTGGACACTCTGAACGAGCACAACCTCGAGAAGGAATCAGAGAGCCTCCAAAAGTTCTACGGGAGCGTCAGGCGGCGGGCCGAAGGCATCGATAACGCTGGCGCCAAGCAGAGAATCATCGTCGAGCTATACGACAAGTTCTTTCGCAAAGCGTTCCCGGAGATGACGGAGAGGCTGGGCATCGTCTACACCCCGGTCGAGGTGGTCGACTTCATCATCCACTCAGTCAACGAAATTCTGCAATCCGAGTTTGGCCAGACCTTGGGCAGCAAGGGCGTCCACATCCTGGACCCCTTCACGGGCACCGGCACCTTTATCACCCGCCTGCTCCAATCTGGCCTCATCAAACCCGAGGAACTGAAGCACAAGTACCGGCATGAGATCCATGCCAACGAGATTGTGCTGCTGGCCTACTACATTGCCGCTATCAACATCGAGGCGGCCTACCATGGCGTGGCGGGAGGCGATTATGTGCCCTTCGAAGGCATCTGCCTGACTGACACCTTTCAACTCTATGAGCAGGATCGCGACCTTGTCGGCGACTTGATGGTTGATAACAGCAGTCGCCGTAGCCGACAAAAGAAGCTTGGCATTCGAGTGATAGTAGGCAATCCACCGTACTCGGTGGGCCAAGGCAGTGCAAACGATAATGCGGCAAATATTGTTTACCCAAAGTTGGATGGGCGCATTCGGAAAACCTACGCCGCTCAAACTTCAGCTACGAATAAGAACGCACTATACGATAGTTACATTCGTGCTATCCGCTGGGCGAGTGATAGGCTCGGCGACAATGGTGTAATCGCCTATGTTAGCAACGCAGGTTGGATTGAGGGCAATGCCACCGACGGCCTTCGCAAGTGCTTGACCAAGGAATTTTCTACTATCTACATATTCCATCTGCGGGGAAATCAGCGGACCAGTGGTGATCGTTCGCGGCGCGAAGGTGGTAAAATTTTCGGTTCTGGAAGCCGTACTCCGGTTGCGATCACGCTCCTGATCAAGAATCCCGCTTCCACAAACCACGGCCAGATCCACTTCTACGATATAGGGGATTATCTCAGTCAAAAAGAAAAACTAGATATCATTAAGCGATTCGGTAGCATTTCTGGCATTAGTGTAGATGATAAGTGGCAACGGATTGCGCCAAATGTGCAGTCGGATTGGATCAATCAGCGTGATAGTTCATTTTCTGATTTCTTACCTATGGGCGACAAGGGTAATGGGCACGCCGCTCCAATTTTTGTAACCTACTCCCAAGGGGCTCAATCAGCGCGTGACGCATGGGTTTTCAATTTTTCCCATGCTTCTCTGATTAAAAACGTGTCGGCAATGGTGTCAGCATACAATTTCGAACGATCCAAGTTCGTTGACCTCAGAAAAACGTTTCCTTCAGCCAAAGCACGTGACCTTTTTGTTAGCAATTTTGTTACTAAGGACGAAAAAAGAATTAGCTGGAGCCGAGCTCTTAAATCTGATGTGGGCAAGGGCACGTCTTTTGAGGTGTCTCCAGACAAAGTTGTTACGTCACTTTATCGACCATTCACAAAACAGTGGATGTACTTCGATCGGAAGATGAATGAGTACGTTTTTCAGATTCCGAAGATTTTTCCGAAGCAGGAAACTCAGAACCGAGTTATATGCGTGATCGGGGTCGGCGAAGCGAATCTGCCGTCTGCGCTTATGCTCGATGCCGTTCCTGAGTTCAAAACTCATTATAATGGGCAGAACTTTCCTCGATACGTCTATACTTTGGAAGATGAGGAAGCTGATGACCTCCTATTTCAGGCAGTCGATAAAAAGTGTGGCCCAAAAATCAAGCGGAACGATGGTATAACGGACGCAGCGCTCGCTTACTTCGAATCAGCTTACCAAGGCGAGCAGATCACTAAGGACGACCTTTTCTACTACGTATATGGCTTGCTGCATTCCGAGGACTACCGCGCCCGCTACGCCGACAATCTGTCCAAGCAGTTGCCTCGCATCCCTGCGGTGAAGAAGGCAGCCGACTTCCGGGCCTTCGTTGAAGCTGGCCGTAAGCTCGGCGAGCTCCACGTTGGCTATGAGGCTGTCGAGCCCTACCCGGCGACCATCGTCCAGGGGGATCTACGCTTGAAGAACATCCTAGACCCAGAAGCTTACTTCCATGTGCTGCAAATGAAGTTCGGTGGGAAGCGGCCAAAGCAGGACAAGACCACGGTCATCTACAATGCCAACATCACCATGACCGGCATCCCGCTAGAGGCCTACGATTACGTGGTGAACGGCAAGCCCGCCCTGGAGTGGGTGATGGAGCGCCAGTGCGTGAAAACAGATAGGGCGAGCGGGATCGTCAACGATGCCAACCGATATGCGACTGAGACCATTGGGGACCCTGCCTATCCGCTAAAGCTGTTCCAGCGCGTAATCACGGTCAGCCTCGAGACGATGAAGATCGTCCGAGCGCTACCTGAGCTCGATATCCTGGACATGGCCAGTGAGAATCCGGTTTTTCGGAAGCCTGATGAATGGACGGCTAGAGGCTGAGGGCAGCAGCCCTTAGCCTCCAAGTCCTAGTCGAGCGCCGCTTTGAAAGAGGTTGAGAAGCAGGCATGGCCTTCAAACCGTTCATCAACCTCTCAAACCGTTTAAAGATTCAGCTCTCTACCAAATCATTCATGGGCCCTGTCGCCCCTACCCCTACCCCAACCGCCCCGGCTATCATCCGCCGCCATGTCCGATCAGCCCCGCCAGCCCTACACCCCAGCCAGCAAAACGTCCTATAGCCACATGGCTCCCGTTCGGATCGACCTTGTGCGGTTCATGCCGCGCTTCGAGTATTTCTGCGTAGTCTGCAGCGCCAACGCCTCCTTTGGATTCGGTGGGGATCTATCTGCTGGCCAGGCTGGCGTCTGGGCCAGCCACGCCGATCGAGCCGACGGAGAGCGGAAGTGGCGACGGACCTGACGATTGCGTCCCTCCTGCCTTTTCTGGGTACCCAGCGCACGTGGTTTCACGCCACCCTTGCAGGACCCGGCATCCGCAGCTTCACCGGCATGCACTGGGGTACTCGGGCAGCCGCCTTGGCACGCCTGCGCGACGTCCTAGACCTGCCCGGGGCCGCCCGGCCCTGGGGTATGCCAGAGGGACCAGGCCAGCCGACTCTCTACAAGGCCGAGATCCGACCGCAGAGGCCACTGGAGATTGCAGACGGCCTGCATGACACGGACCACTTAGGGGATGAGTTCCTAGCCCGCGGCATCGTCTGCCAGGCGCAGGCGACAGCGATGCTGGCCGGTGAGATTGAGCCATTTGAGGCCCTCACTGTTCAGGGCATCGACGCACTGGTCTACCGGAACGCCCATGAGGATCCCGGCAGCGTCTCCGTCGTTCCGCTGACCCAGGCCATCGTCAGGCTGATCGAGATAACGGCTATCACCGAAAACATCATAAGGCACCAAAGCGAATAGCGTCCACCTGAGGCTTGGCATTACGCAGACAATACGTGACGCTTCGGTTCCGCACCAAAATGCCAGGATGGTGATATTGGACCTGCCTACCCCGCCAGCAACGACTGAAGTCAACCGCTTGAGTAGCCGCGAACGGGATCTGGATAACATGCTGCTCGAGGAACTGGGCTCATCAACCGACTTTCGGGCATGGTTCCGGGCTCAGGTGCCTACGTTTGACGTCCCTGCCTACACAGCCACGTCTCGGTGCGGAAGAACGAGGCCAGGCAATCGGAAGTCGGCCAGACGGATCTCGGCATGCGGTTGCTCGCGGATGACGACACCCTTTTGGCTCTGCTGCTCATCGAGAACAAGGTCCTGTCCGGCTTCCAAGACGGGCAGCCCGAGCGCTACCAAGCGGAAGTAGCGGCGGCGCGAGACCAGCTCGGCCACTGGCGTGCTGCCGCGGTCCTGGTCGTCCCGGAAAACAACCTGCACGTCAGGAGCGGGCCAGGGCGTACCGCATTCGACGCTGACATCACCATCGAGGCTATCACCGCCTATATGGAGCAGCGTGCCGAGCAGATTCTGAGCGAGCAGGCTGACAGCACCCTGGCAGTCGAAACCGCATCACGTCTCCGCAACAGGGCTGTGCTCCTGAGCGCCTTGCTTGGCCGCGCTCCGCGTCAGACAACTTCGTTCGGGCCGGATCCAGAACGCCTTAGCTTCATGGGGGCCTATAGAGCGATGGCTCGCGAGGCTTTAGGCCCGGACTTCCTCATTACCGATTCCAGCGGCGGCAAGAAGTCGACCACCATGATCTTCAAGCCCGCTAGACCAATAGCTGGAAACCTCCCTGTTCAGTACATCCGGCATGACTTCGGCGCCAAGCAGGAGGTGTCGCTGGTCTTGAATGATTTCGGATACCGGGTGGCCTCATTGGGTACAGCCCTGGCATCTTTGCCCGGTGCAAAGGCTGAAGTGGGCAAGGTGAGCCGCGTGGAGGGCAAGCAGCCGTCCGTGATGGTGCGGTTGATCAGTCCTGCCCTTGATGTCGATGTCCCCCCGCAGGAGCAGCGGATGGCTTTGGAGGGCGCATTAGGCCTCATCCGGCAGATGCACGACTGGGTCGTTCGGGTCAGCCCTACGATCAGCCAGTCGGAGTAGATATAAGGCGTCCACTACGGGCCTTTAGAAAGTCACCTATCAGCAGAAATGCTAGCCATCCACAAATAACCGTTTAGCAGTCTTGAAGGGTTAACGCCGCAAGACGGGCAGGATAGCACGGTGGGCGGGATGAACCGGCAACACGGTCACGCCGTGGCGGCCGTGTCGCCTAGCCTGAACCCATCCGGGCCGACGTTGGTGTCGGCACCCCAGAGATAGCCGCCGGTGAGGTTGAGGCGCTGTCAGCCGAGCAAGGTGAAGCGCGTCCGGGATCAGGTCGCCGCGGGGCCTCCAGGGCGCGGCCGAGATCGACAGTGTTCCACAGTGCGATGGCAGCGGTGACAAGGCGAGGCCGCAGGTCCGGTGCTGCTGTGCCAGAGCCGTGCGGTCGTGTAGCCGCCTGAGGCGGTGGAAGCACCCAGCCCGGGCAAGGCCGTTGCGGTTTTCACTCTTGTTCAGTTCTGCGGTAGCTTGCAGTCGGAACTATTGTCGCTCCAGCCAGTCCAGGGCGTGCAGCGTCAGCTCGATGGGGCCGATCTTTCGCAGCGCCACAGCAGCTTGTTCTGCCGGCGGTTTCCTCTGCGCTTCTTGGTGCTTCTGCACTAGTGATTAGGCCCAATAATTTATCAAGCCGTATAATAAAATTAATCTACTTCAAAATAAAATCCAGCTTTCTTGGATTTCCGAGCATTTCCTGTATAGTCTCTGGCCTCCAAACTTTTCCTATTTGAGCTTCAAATAAGTCTTTCACGCCTATTCTTCCAGAATAGATACCAAGAAAGCTCCATGTTGGCGTGTAAGATATGAGCGTATCTTTTGTGACGGGCCCGTTTCCTGGTAGGTTAGGATAATCTTTTGCAGAGATGATCCTTCCTAATATGGGGCTTCCCGACATGCCAGGGCGACTGGCGGAATCAACGAGATAGCAGGGCTGACCGAATGCAGGGACAGCCGGTTCAGATGCTACCGACCCTCTTTTCCATAGAGGAAGACTTCCACTGGGACCCATTGAAAGTGGGAAACCGATAATGAAGACCTCATCGCCTACTGCAAGCATAGGATCGAAAGCTCCTACAACAGATCTAATTGAATATTTAATAAAATCCCAATCATTTGGTATTTCCACGGCTGCGATATCTATGTCTTGGCCAGCTGGATGCATAATCCACGGCTCATCTAAATCAAAAACTCCGATTATGGGGTTGCCAACATCAATCGAGTTTTCTTTGATTTTATGAAATCGAATCTTAAATTTATTGGGTATTACTCCATCAGTAGCTCTGGGTTGACCGCTCAGTGGATCGCGTCCAGTTACACAATGCCAGTTCGTTACTAAGTACTTTTTCCCCTCAAAATCTTCCAGAAAACCTGTGCCTGTACCTAGGGATATCTCAGAATGATCGGAAAGCTCGGCGATCATTTCGATCATAACAATGCTGGCGCTGATGGGATGTACCGGGGTGTGGGCGATGCGGTACGGTTCTCGGTTCATTCGAAGCCTATCCTTCCAAGGGTCAGTCATTATTCAAACTGGATCGGAGACACGATTCAGCGGTGGGGGCTAGAACGATAACTTTGTAATCTCGCGCCAAGTGGTCCTTTGGGCAGCGAAAGCCTCAATCAGCCTGCTACCTATCTGTGTTACGGCGATACAGCCGGGTTCGATTCAGTGCCGCATGGTAGACGTCGAATGGCAGAAGGCGGTGATGCATCCATCACAAAGCTCACGAGGCATTGGGTGTAGTCATGGGTGAACTGCCAAAGGGCATCACCTGAATGTCCACGAACTGGTTGCTGCGGTCGCAGTGCCAGCACAGGTACACCTCGCTGTAAGCCATTCGCCATCAGCATGCTCGCTCGGCGCTCTGGATCGGGGTCAAAGCGGTCATCATCAAACAGTACGGCGGCCACGCGGACCTGCTTTGATGGAAGGGCACCGAGGCCCCTTTGCCAGTCGTCGAGCACCGCCGAGTGACCGGCACCGCTCCGGCCATGTGCTGCCGGCGCGATGGCGAGCACGGTGTCCACGCCGCTTGCTTCACCTGCCGCCAGCAGTGACTGCCAGCCACCACGCGAGCCGCCGGCGAGAACAATCCGGCGGTAACCAAGGGCACGCAGGCGCGGCACGGCGCGGATCAGCCGAGGCAGAGTGTTGTACAGTTCGTCTTCTGCGGGGTGTCGGTCATACCGAAGAATGTCCCAGCCGGCGTCATTGAACCCACTTAGCCAGCCGGGCGCACGGGAACTGCGTCCGTCTGCGTCTGGGCCACCATAACCATGCCCATACACCACAACGCCTTCCGATTGTTCTGGGCCACGCAAAAAGTGCAACGGGCTGGTGCGGAAGATATCAACCTGTTGGGGCGTATCAGCCATCACCCGACGGCCATTCACCACCCCACCAGAAGCTACCACTTGGCACTCTGTGTCAGGCTTCCCGAGCCGTTCCGCAGCAGCTTTGCAGCGGGTGATAGCGCCTGTCTCAGCATCGGAACTGCTGGCACTGCCCCGCTGGACGAACGCTGTTGCTCGGCCGTCCGGGCTGCGGCCTATGACGAATGCGCTGTGGGGCATGGAACCGCGATACTCGTACATCCAGGCGGTCGCGATCGCCGGCGTAACTGTCAGGTTTGGACCCAACGATGCCAGGGAGAAGCTCTGTCGGTATCCCGGTAAGTCTTCCGATACTGCGGGAGGTGACATCGCAGAGGGGGCACAGGCCGCCGAGAGCAGCAATGCGGCCAGTCCCGTGGATCGCACCAATCTCCTCATGGACCGGTCCTCAGTGGCATTCTCAAGCGCTCGCTCTGTCAGGGCAAATTACAGCGGCTCTTGATGCTTCATTCTGTTCTGAGTGTGGTCAAGGAGGCATTGTGGGTGGTCCCCATATCGGCATCGCGTGCCACAACCCTTATGCCGCCGCCCCCGCATTAAAGTGCTGATGACCTTTTCATTCCGATGACCTCCCGTCTCCTGACACTGGCGCAACTGCGCGCCCTGGCGCGTGCCAACACGTTGTTCCCTCCCCTTCCCCTTGCCGACGCCCTACATCGCCTTGGCTTTGTGCAGGCTGACCCGATTCGCGCTCCGGCACGTGCCCAGGACCTGATCCTGCGGCACCGGGTTCGCGGCTACCGGGCCGGCGATCTGGATCGAGCCTTCGCGCGGCTCGGCCTGGAAGAGGACTTCCTCTACGCCTACGGCTTCATGCCGGCCGCGACCCGGCACCTGCTGCACCCCCGCGCCGATCCGCTTCATCCGGCTGGCCTGCACCAGCCGGACACCCTGGCCGCCGCGGTGCTGGACTTCGTCAGGACGGCAGGCCCAACCCACCCGCGTGACCTGGAGGTCCGGTTCGGTCGCGACCGCGCCATCAACGCTTGGGGCGGCTTCTCCAAGGCGACCACCCGGGCGCTGGAAAGCTTGCACCATTTCGGCCTGTTGCGCGTGGCGCAGCGTCGCGATGGCATCCGTATCTACGCTGCGGCACCACAACCCCCTGCCCTGCTGGACGCGGCGGAGCGAGCGCGGCGGGCGGTGCTACTCATCGCGCAGATCCTTGCCCCGGTCTCGTTGACTAGCCTGCACGGCGCGCTGGCGCTGATGGCCCGTCGTAATCCGGGGCTGGGGCCGCTGCCCCCCGTCGTGGTCGCCCTGCGCAAGACCGGCGCGTTGGAGCAGGCCATCGTGGAAGGCGAACGCTACCTCTGGCCGGCCGGCATGGCGGACAGTCCGCAGCCGCCGATCCCGCGTGACGTGCGTATCCTGGCACCCTTCGACCCCCTTGTTTGGGACCGGCGGCGGTTCGAGCACCTTTGGGGCTGGGCCTACCGCTTTGAGGCCTACACGCCGCCGGTGCGGCGGCAGTTCGGCTACTACGCCATGCCGCTGCTCCACGGTGACGCGGTGGTCGGGTGGATCAACCTTGCCCTGATCGGGGGCCAGTTGCAGGTCGACCTCGGCTATGCAGTGCGTCCGCCGCACAGCCAGGCCTTCCAGAGGGCCCTGGAGGCGGAACTGGCGCGCTTTCAGCGCTTCCTCATCGCGCGGACCAGCCTCACACAGGCGAGCTAGGCATCGCCAGACCCCACTTCACCAGCAACGCCTGCTGTTCCGCCGCTGACAAAGGATTGTCCTTTCCCACTCCTTCCCCTTCCTGAGCCTTCTTTCTTGTTAGAGAGACTTGGGCTGACCAGTTTTCGGTATCGCTGTGCCAGCGCTCGACGGAGGCGAACAGATAGGCGTTGGTCCACTGGCACCAGCGGGCGGCGCCACGCACCGTCACTACGATACCGCGGCGGACATGGCCCATGATGCCGGCCGCCTCAATGCGGCCGAGGGCGGTCTGCACGGTAGAGCGAGCGCAGCCGGACCACTCTGCCAATTGGCTGATCGACGGGTCGCAGACGCCGTGCTTCGAGGGGCCGCGATACAGCAGCGTCCATAGCACCAGGATACCGGTGCGCCGGAGGGCGCCGCCGTGCAGACCGGGCTGATGGCTGCGCCGTTCCAGGCGGCGGGCGGCATCCATGATGCGGCGCCGGTCGGCGTCGCCGAGGTACTGACGCTGCCAACCGGCAACGCGCACGGACCCGGCACGGGCCGGGCGTGAGGATACAGGCATGCCCATGCTCCAGGGCCACCAACAGTGCACAGATTCCCGTTCCGCGAATCTTGCGGCTGAAAGCGCGGGTGCCTATCTTGAGGTTCTGACGTGATCCTCGTTCCGCCCTGGCAGGCGGGATAGGCCAAGACTACGGGGGGTTGTTCTGGCGTTCTGCTGGGACAGCCCCTTTCTCATTTCGGACGGCATCATTGCCACCTGGCAGGAGCATGCCGATGCGGCAATGCCTTTGCAATATTCTATTTAAAAACATCGACTTATGCCAACTTGCAAGCCCGCTCGCTGGCTAACTTGCGCGCTGGCAATCTACGTAACTAGCCCGCCCGCAAGCTACGTAGCTTACTCGCCTGCGCGCTAGCTAGCCCGCCCGCAAGCTTGCAAGTTACCAAGCTGGTATGGTCCCTTGTTGGCAAGTTGGCAAATATGCAACCGTACTGGACTTCTGTCTCAACCCTATGCATGGTGGCCGCTGGATGGGGGACAGTATGCAGATCATCACCATGGCCAGCCGCAAAGGTGGAGCCGGCAAGACCACCCTGACCTGCCACTTGGCGGTCGAAGCGGAGCGGTGCGGGCAGGGGCCCGTGGCGATCATCGACACCGACGACATGGCCGGCCTGACCAAGTGGTGGCATGCACGCTCTGCGGATACCCCGGTCCTGGCGGAGATCCAGGGTGGCGTCGCCGCCACGCTGGAGGGTCTGAAGGCGGCGGGCTTCAAGATCGTCATCGTCGATACGCCCCCGGCGCTGACGCAGGACGTCACTGATGCGGTGATGGCCGCCGACCTAGTGCTGATCCCAGTGCAGCCCAGCCCCGACGATTTGCGAGCCGTGGGTGAGACGGTGTCTCTCGTCCAGCAGGCTAAAAAGCCTACGGCGTTCGCGCTCAACCGGGTAAAGAAGAGGGTACGGCTGACGGCCGAGGCAGCGGTGGCTCTCAGTCAGCACGGCGCCATCGCCCCCTCCATGGTGCACGATAGAACCGACTATGCTGGGGCAAAGACTGGAGGCCTGACTGCACCGGAGGTTGATCCCAGTGGGGCTGCTGCAGGCGAGATCGCGGCGCTGTGGGCCTATGTTGCCAGCCGCCTGGGAGGCCCGCGGTGAGCAAGCAGCCATATCGGCCACTCTCCAGCATTGAAATTTTGGACGACACCAAGCGCCCTGTGGTTCCAGCACCAACTGCGACACCAGAGCCAATTGCGCCGCCAGTCGCTGCCCCAAAAGTGGGGCGCCGGCAATCCGGCTACCGCTATACGGTCGAGACGCATGAGGCGCTACGGATGGCAGCTTTCCAGCAGCGTCGGACTATTCAAGACATCATCGATGAGGCGGTTCTTCTATGGCTAGCGCAGAAGAAGTAGAAACTCCATTGGCGCTGTCTCGCCGCAGCTAGATATTGAGGTGATCACCGACTTGCGGACCAGTGGGCCTCACTAGCAGGGTCGAACTCATGCACCCGTGCGTAAGGCTGTGCTTGGCTTAGAACAGGTCTGCCATAGCGGCACTCTGCTTCGAGACAGGTCTTGGCCAGCTTCTCGGATCCCGATGATACCGTGCAAGCTACCACGTGCCTCGTCATGCGGCGGAGCGTCTGGACATCCCCAAAGGCCCTCTCGTGCACCTCGCCTATGTCGACTGCAGCAACCTATTCATCGAGGCCCAGAAAGTCAGCGCCGTGGCGCGTGGCATGGCGCCTAGCCTCGCCGCCGTGAACCATCGCCATGCCAGCGACTTCGCTTACCGCCTCGACTTCCATCGCCTAATGGCGCTGCTGCGCGAGGTCGATGACCCACTGCGTGCCGCTGCTTTCGGCTCCATCACCGATGCCAACGAGACGCTATGGTCACATGCCCAGGCCGCCGGCTTCGACGTGCAGGTGGTTGAGCGCGGTGCCGACGGCCGCGAGAAGCGCGTTGACACCGGCGTGGTGACCCGCATCTGCCGCGATGCCTATCGTCTGGCTGACCCTGACCGCGACCGCATCACCCTGGTGGCCGGTGACGGCGACTATGAGCCCTTGGTGCGGCAGCTGGTGGCCGATCGCTTCCACGTCACGCTGCTGTTCTGGGCGCACGCCAGCCGCGAACTGCAGCAGGCCGTCAGCCACTTCCACGCGCTCGATCCCTACATCGCCGAGCTGGCGCTAGGCTGCCGTGATACCTCCGGTGGCAAGGATATCCACAGATCGCGGGGACAGAGCTGTGGATCAGCTGGTGGATGAGATGTACCCAGTCTACCGGGGCAGGGACCTGTCGGCTGGTACCAGCTGACGATCTGCAGCATGCCGCCGAAAAGCCGGCCCCGCTACCAGCCAAGGCTTCCCGTCCCGCCTTTGAAGGGCCCCGCCACGTGCGAGGTGATCCAACCGCCGTAGAACCCCCCGGGCTGCGGTGTCACCCGCTCCCCGTCGACCTCGCAGAGATCCAAGGGGGCCGCATAGAAAGCCAGATACCCCGCGAGGGCCTGAAAAGCTGAGGTGGGCCGTGGGTAGCTCCAGGCGATCTCCGGCAGCACGATGCCGTCCAGCACCAAGTCGAAATATACCGCCTGGCCCTTCCACTCGCACAGCGACCGGCGCGAGGACGGGCGCAGCTGGGTCATCGCCACGTCCTGGGGCGGCAGGTAGTAGCTGGGCGGGTGACTGGTTTCCAGGGTGCGGACGCTGCGCCGGCTGTCTGCGATGACGAAGCCGGCATGCTGGATGCGGATGTGCCGCGCGCAGGCTTCGGCCACGGCGGGGCGGGGAAACGCCCAAACGCTTTCCTGCCCGGGGCGGGCGGGATCGGGTACCACGCTCATCGCGAGGCTCCGGGGGAGGGGGTGTGCCGCCGCATCCAGCGCTGCAGGGCAGGGCGGCCGCGCAGGAAGCCCCGGTAGGCGCGCTCCAGCAGCCACAGCACCGCGGGATGGCGCGCGATCAAGCCGAGGGGCCGCAGCACGGGGATGGCCCGCCACATGGCGGCGAAGGCGGCGGCGCCTGACAGCATCTGACCGTCCTCCCGGGCATGGAAGCGCGCCAGCAGGGCCGCCCGGTCGAGCGGGCAGGCGGCCTCTGGCGTGGCGACATCGATGAAGGCGATCGCGCCGCGACGGTCGAGCCGTCGCATCAGCGCGATCTCGCGTTGGCACAGCGGGCAGGCCCCGTCGTGCCAGACCTGGAGCTGGGACATGTTCTGGCAGATGGAGTGGCCGGCGCTGTTGTCACCCCACGGCGCCAGCCTGCGCTGTCGATGGACCATGGTAACGATGAACAGGACACCGAACCCCGGCCGCCCTGCAGCGACGCACCGACACGATCAGCGTTCACCCTCTATCAGATACCTTGCCGCCCGACGACGATCTATCCTTCATAAGGACCTGAGTACGGAGGGAAGCATGCCGCAGAAGGTGATCGGTCTGATCGGTGGAATGAGCTGGGAAAGCTCGGCGGAATACTACCGGATCATCAACCAAGCGGTCAGAACCCGACTGGGAGGCCTGCATTCGGCCCGCTGCCTCATGTGGTCCTTCGACTTCGCCGAGATCGAGGCCCTGCAGCACGCGGGGCGCTGGGACGATGCTGCCAGTGAGATGATCGCAGCGGCCCGTGGCTTGGAAGCTGGGGGCGCAGACTTCGTCGTCATCTGCACCAACACGATGCATCGCATGGCTGATCAGGTTCAGCAGGCCATCGGGTTGCCGTTGCTGCATATCGCTGACCCAACCGCGGCAAGGATCAAGGCCGCTGGCCTGACGAGAGTGGGCCTGCTGGGTACGGCTTTCACCATGGAGCAGGGCTTCTACAAGGGGCGGCTCACCGAGCGGCACGGGCTGGAGGTGCTGGTACCGGGAGACGAAGACCGCGCCCTGGTGCACCGGGTGATCTATGAGGAGCTGGTCAAGGGACGGGCGACGCCGTCCTCACGCCAAGCCTACCGCGACGTCATAGCCCGACTGGTGGATCAGGGGGCGGAGGCGATCATCCTGGGCTGTACGGAAATCATGCTGCTGGTGACGCCGGAGGACAGTGCTGTGCCGCTGTTCGATACCACCGCCATCCACGCCCAGGCCGCCGTCGATCTCGCTCTGGCGGAACTTGATCAACTACCTTCCCACTGAGCAGCCGACACTGGTTACAGCGATCCGATCAGGGATGCGGACAAAGTAGATAACGCTGAATCACGGCGCCCAACCGCTTCTGCGGCTGCGGCCGGGGTAAACCATTTATCGCATGCCTCAACCGACAGCATGGCGATGTGAATGGGCGGCCCTATAGTGAGGCTGACCAAGCCAGGGACAGGCGACCGATGCGCCGTGACGGATCTAATTTGCGGGTGATGGTGCTGCACGGTGCGCACGGAGGACCGGACACCAACTGGTTCCCGTGGCTGCAGAGCGAACTGTCTGCACAGGGCATCGAAGTGATTGTCCCCCGCTTCCCCACTCCGGAAGGTCAGTCTTTGCAAGCGTGGTTCGATGCCTACGACCGCGCTACGAACGCGTTGCCAGCCGTGCCGACGATGATCGTGGGTCACAGCCTCGGCGCCGCATTCGCCCTGCGCTTGGTGGAGAGGGCAGACAAGCCATTCGAAGGCTTGTTGCTTGCTTCCGGCTTCGTGGGCGCTCTGGATCTGCCAGACTATGACCCTATCAACGCGTCCTTCTTCGTCGCGCCCTTTGACTGGACTGATATCCGTAAGCGCAGAGGACGAACCTGCCGTTGCTGGGCAGGTGACGATGATCCCTACGTTCCTCTGCCGCGCTCGCAAGACGTGGCCGATCACCTGCATGCACCGTTGGAAGTGATCGGGCAGGGCGGCCATCTGAACAGTGAAACGGGCTTCAATACCTTCCCGCACCTGCGGGATGCGATCTTGACCCATCGTGCCACCGTCTTGGCTGGATAGCCCCAGACGACCGTCCCCATACTTCTTGCTAACACGGAAAAAAGCTGTCTCGCGTGCGCTACCGATCGGTCTGGGTGCCCACAACTGTGGCACCTAGTCGCTCACATCGGTTGGCCCGATAAGCAGTTATCGCGTGCCTAGGTTCACCGATCAGTGTCCGAGAAGGGTGGGAGGCGGTCATGGGAAGCTTAGGCGCCTTGGGCTGTGTCGCTCTCGTACCCCCTCGATCAGGGGGGGCAAGGAACGGCTTAGGATCCAAAGCCTCGAATCAAGCCAATGCCCTGACCATCACGAACAGCCAGTTGTGGGATTGGCAGCGCAGAGCAGTGCCCCCAGCAGCGCGTCGGCATCAGGCGTCAGGCATTGCGCCGGCGCGTCGGAGCGCCGTTCGACGCCGCCGGCGGTGATGGTCAGTCGCACCATGGCGTCCACGTTGAACTCAAGGCAACCGCGCCGCGCGGCCCCGTCCCGCCAGACGGCGGCGGCGAGCGCGCGGAATCTGTCGTGCTCGACGGGCGTCAAGGCGCGGCGTGCCGTCTCGGGAATGTCCACCGCGGAAACCCGTGCGCCATCGCCGTTGACGCCCGGAGGTGGCTTGGCCTCCGACAGGCGATCGTTCTCCAGATCAACGACGAGGCGGTAGGGGCCGCTCACGACGCCGCCCAGGAGGTAGGTGACCCTGCTGGGTGGAGGTGATTCATCGGCGCTTGCAGCAGCGACGAAGCCGCCGGTGAGCAGGAGGGAAAGGGCAAGGGCTCGCATCCCAGCAGCGTAGACGCCTTCCGCGGGACGACACCAGGACCACGCATCGCGCAGCCGCCATTCACGGCGTTCTGCGGAGCAGTCTCAGTTAGAGAGCGGACTGGTCCGTTTCGGGTCGGCTGCGGACATGCTCGGCTGCCGAACCATGGCACCGGCGCGCCCCCTGCAGGTCAGGCCCGATATTCGAGAATTATCGTGCTAAAGCCGTGAGCCGCGGGTCAGAGCTGGGTGGGCTACGGATCTTCAGCGTTACGCTTCGCTGGCTACGCATCGAGGGCGCTTGATGACAGGCCCCCTCACTTGACGCAAGCGGTCGCCTTGCCTTTGCTCCTGGCATGGTACGTCTCCGCTTTACACGCGACAGCGTCTGCCTGGCCGATGACATAGATGCGCCACACGAGGGCATCCTTGAGGTTGCTCGGACCGCGGATGCCGTCGCCGTCGCCCGGGTAGTCCTGCGGTCCGGCCTGCTAGCGTATACGACCAATGCTGTCTGGTCGCTGTCACTTGGGGTGGATCGCGTCGTGTTCGGGCGAGGATGGATCCGATCCTTCGCATGGCCGGTGACGCCGGGTGGACTCCGGATACGGGCGCAGGACGTCGAGGCCGTGCATGCCCGCTACTGGGCACAGGCCCGGCCGGCCGAAGTTCTGACACGGCTGGCGGCTTCCAGATGAGGCGTGGAGCTGTCTACCTACATCGCTGTGGCAAAATCCCGGTTTAGGTCGTCAGCAGACGGATTGAGGCAATCACCACCCCGCAATCTGCTGATCGCGAGATCCGGTAGTTATCATGCTTTAAGGTGTGGGGAGTGGGAGAGAGGCGAGCCCTAGCTGGACCCTTGAGCTATTGTCCTACGTGAATCGTTACCGGATAGCCGAGCGCCCGCAGAGCCTTGGACGTACGACCGTTCCTCGGTGGGAAGTGGTCGGGTAAGGCCCATCCGACGAGTTCGCCTAAAGCACTGACGCCTAAGCCTTCAATTTTCCATTTTGGATCGACGATGCCCTGCCAGAGGCGCTCGGGTAGCTGATCGGACGAACCGTTGTAGAGGATGTGGTGCAGCAGATCACGCACGCGCCCGCCCATCGATCCCTGGTCGTTCCAGATGCGGTCGGCGAGCGCGTCGAGCTTCTGCAGGATATTATAGTTGGTGCCATCCGGCAGGTTGACCGCCTGATTGCGCACACGGCGGGAGTAATCTCGTATGGCATGAACGCGGTCACAGACTTCGCGGAATTGCTCACCGGTCATCGTCGCCAGCTGCGGCTCGGCAAGGGCTGCTTGCAACGCTGGCGCGCTGACGTTCAGCATATAATCTTCAGATTGAGGTGCTGTCGCCAAGCCACGCCACCAAGTTACGGCTTCCGCAAGGGCGCTGTCAGGACGCATCTTGTTCTGCTCGTAATGTGCTGCGTAGTTGGCTTTCGTGCCAGCGAAGGTCCGTTGGTAATAGAAGGCATGTAGAAACTGATCGGCCTGCGCACCGATCGGCACCGCACCATTCACCCAGATTGGCCGGTTCTCAGGATGGCTGACAGTCAGACCGATATTTCGCAAATGCTCTAACGTCGCGTGCCACTCTTTCAGGAAAGAATCTCGCCGCTTTTGTGCAGCGCCTTTCGGAGTTGTCTGCACTAGCCCTGGCCATGTGATAAGGCTGGGATGCCCCCAAAAGCGTTTGGCATCACTACGCGCCTGATGCACTTCGTGGGCCCGTGCACGCATCTCACTCAGCAGCTCTTGTGTCAGTGGGGTGGCATGTTCCTCGAGTGTAGCAAAGAGCCCGTGCAAATCGGCCGCCATCTCGTCAGTAATCTCGTCGTCGGTGAAGAAGCAGCCAGCTTCGACGTTCTTGTACCAAGCCCTATCGGTCAGGTTAGCCGAACCGATATATACGCCGACCCCGCGCCACCAGATAACCTTGGCATGATGGTGCTGCACTAGCTTGCAAACATGAATGCCCGACCTGCGGCGCAGGAAATTTTCGAGAACCGGTGCGGCGACAGCTACCTGATCATCCAACCGGCCATAGAAGCGCAGCGGAATCTTATTGTTCCAACACCAGTCAAACAACAGGTCAGTGTTCGTCGCGTAGGCAACGGCTGCTAGCACTTCATCCGTATCGCGTGCAGCGTTTTCAGTGATGTTGAGCAGGTACTGCCCGTTAATTCCACCCAAAATCAACCGCACACGTCACCTCTTATAGTTAGAAGAAGCAATTCTAAGAGTTAAGCTTTGGCTGTAAAGCGTTTCAATTATCTGGTTGGAATATCTGTGGATTTTCCTGACGGACTGCGTTTGTATCTGATAGCGTCAAATTATTTGGCCTAAGCGGCCTTCGTTGAAAACGGGGCTACCGCCCGCCAGTGAAGTATTACCCTGCCACGAGTGGTGCATGCTGTCGTCCGCTTGCTCTAAGGTGAGGCGGGCCCCGCGACGCCAGGCTTGACCTTGCCGCATGGGAAGGCCCGAGAAGCCGAATTGGAAGATAGGAAATACGCGGTATGCCTCATCTTACGTCCATCCGGGTTGCCATTCCGCCCTGGCACTGGCTGCGGCCCTCGCAGTCTCCGGCGTGGCGCGGGCGCAGATGGGGCCGGGCGACGCCTATGATTCGGCGGCAGACGACAACGCACCCTTCCCCCGCACCTGGTGGGACCTGAGCAGCGCCGCGGCGGTAGAAGCCGGGCAGCAGGCCAACCTGCGCTATGTCGAGGGCATGCGGCCGCATCACGCCGGCGCCCTGATGCTCGCGCGCGACTATCTGGCCAGCCGGACAGCCGCAACGACGTGCTGCGCGCTTGCACAGTCGATCATCCCCAACCAGGGCTTCGAGATCCTCCTGCTCGACGAGGTCGGGCGCCTCACGCGGATCGACCCCTCCGGCCCGGGCTGGCTGTCCGCGCGGCCCATGGCGACGGAGCGGCTGGGCTACCACCTGCGCTTCCAGAAGTTGCCGCCGGGGCTGGGGGCGCTGATCTTTCCGGGGTCGTCCATCACCGCGTGCGATATCCGCTTTGCCAAGGAACTGGCAGACGATTGAGCAGGTCGCGCGCCTGACTCGGCGCTAAGCTGAAGGCGGCGGCACGGCCGCCGCCTTCAGCGATCACGCAGGCTTTGGTGCCATAGGCGCCACGTGATCGGCCAAGAGCCTCACGCGTATCACGTCAGGCTCCAGATCCCCTTTCTCGGCCGCACCAGCAGACTTTTGATGCGCCCCGATATCGCTGCCATCGACGAAGACTATGCCGAGCCGCACCCCTGCATCTGCACCAGGCTCAGCACGCATTCCCAGACACTATGCTTGCCCAACCGGATGAAAGTCTGCGCCGCCATCCAACAGGGGCCGTACTCGGTAGGGACAGCACGCCACTTGGTACCGTTCTGGTGACACCAGATGATCGTGTCCATCGTGCGCCGCAGGTGGTGATGCTGCGTCTCGTAGTGCGGGCGGCAGGCCTCGATCAGCGGCTCCAGCACCGCCCACTGCGCATCCGTCAGCACCATCTGCATCACCTCCCCACCACTCCCGCAGCAAATAGGTCAATGGTCAGGCACTACCAAACCCTTAAAAGCCTAGCAGTCTCTTTAGAAGGTTTTTGGTTTTCGGTGCTGCCGGTGCGACCGTCGCCGAAGGAGGCGACGAAGTACCGGGTCGCATAGGCGGAAATCCATCGCCCCTTGTACTGGATTCCGTCGCTGCAGGCGCTGATGGGGGGGAAGAAGCAAAGGCTTCTGACCGCGAGGTTGGCAGTGTGTCAGGTCTTGGCGGCGCTGAGGGTGATCGTGTCGTAGCAGCAGATTGCCCTCTCGGGGAATCATTCCCAGTCGTCAGCCCTAGAGCACGAAGAATAGGCTGTGGTACCTCGATAGACTCACGCGCCCGGGTCATGGCTACGTAGAGAAGGCGAGTTTCGCTGTGCTCATCTAAATCCTCTGTCTGCGTCTTTGCAGATGGCTTCTGCCAAGACTTTACAAAGTCATCTGTGAGCAAAACTGTCGGCCATTCTCGCCCTTTTGCCCTGTGAGCGGTTGACACAACTACGTCGCACGCATCGGCGTCAGCCGTGCGACGCAACGCCCACATGAGCTGCCGCTCACCGGTTGTTTGAACTAAGTTGACAAAGGTCTGTAGGTGCTCACCATCGCCGCTGCTGACGAACTCGATCACTTCGTCCCAGCGTGTGAAGCCAAAAAAATCAGGAACAGAGCTTGGCTCGCCTCGTTTTAGCTCACTGACACCTTCGAGCATCCGCATCAGCTCATCTTTGCCACCCACAAGGTGGGGTCGCTGCCCTGCATTTAGGGCGCTAATGATGGTCGTCATCGTAGATGCATTCGTTCGGCACAGGATGGTACGAGCCTGAGGCGTTGCCCCTATTCGGCTCGCTAAAGCTGAGTTGCCTGTTAGGGGCCGCGTCTCGCCCATCCTTTGCAATAGCTTGGTGGCTGCCTCTGCAATTGAAGGCCCAAAACGAAACGAGGTGGTTAAATACGTACTTTCCTCAGTCTGGACTTTGTCCATTGCATTTACAGCGCCACGCCACTCGTATATCTGCTGATACTTGTCTCCCACATAGACAATCTGACATTTTTGTTTCCGGAGAAGGTCAAGGACAGCCGGATTAGTGTCTTGGGCTTCATCGAGCAGGATGAAATCGGCGGCAATAGCCGGCGCTGACATAGTCCAAAGCTTTAGATAGCCATCGAACCCAAGCGGAATTGAGTCACCTGCATCGCACATACGCTTCCACAACATTTTTGCGCCGTGGGTGGCAAAGTCCCTAGCTTCTTCCTTGCTGGCTTCAGAAGCGGCTACCAAACTGCCATGTAGAGGTACGTGCGATGAGAGGGGCTCGGCATCGCTACTCATCGTGAACCGGCGGACGGTATCGATGATAAGGAAGCCTAAGGAGCGCGGTTTAACCACATGGCTGCCACCAAACCGCATACCTTTAAGTTGAAAAAGCTCTACAAGCTGATTCGCGTTGATTTTTTCTGTTAATTTTGCTGCGTTTCCACCATATCGTGCGGCCACCGACCGAAAGGCAAGGCTGTGCGTCGTGGCACAGTTAACAGTGTTCGGAAACTTCTTTCTTGCATCGGCTACGATGTCGCGGTTGAAAGCAAGGTACTGGCCACGGCGCTTCGTGCTGTGCGAAAGCATCTCCAGCGTCGATGTCTTACCTGTGCCAGCGTAGGCGTTGATCTTAAGATTGCGTCCAGTTCCAAAGAGCTGGATTGCCTGATCCTGCTCATGCGTCGGCCTGTGGCTCGGTGTTTTGTTGCTTGTCGCAATGACCGTCTTTGGAATTGGCTTTCGCTCGGCATTGCGAGACTTAGCAATCTCATTGCCGCTAGCAGGAGATGATCGCTCAACTGATGTTGTAGGGCCTGCTGCCTCAGTGAGTTCCTTGAGAAGCGCGACTGCTCTCGGTACGGCTCGAAAGCTGAGCTCATACACTACTAAATTGAGCGTCTGTTTGTCATTACTTGTGCGTGCATGCGCGGCTATCTTCTCCAATTCAACTATCGACACAGGCAGGAATGGACGGCTCATAATCCAATAAGGGGACACAAAACCATAAAATGCACAACTCAAAATCGGTGGTATTGTAACCTATAAGCACTATCGTGCGGATAACCATCGGCTCGAGGGCGAACACCAGCGTTATTTTTACATTTTAAAAATATTTTGTGCCATTCTGCAAAATTATCTCAATAATGAACATAAATTTTCTTAATCATTATTTTTAATGTAATTTCACGATTGATTTTTAGGAGAGGTGTCGAACTGATGGGTAATTTATACATGCACGCTACTATATATTTCCTATTGTCGTAACGCGCTTATCGCAACCGCAACATCCCGATTTGGATTATCGATGCGGAACCGTTTGCTGCTTCCTGCTGTAGAACAGTCTTCAAGGGCGCTTCAAACCAGTTTCGATTTAGACCAGGGCGGCCTTTCGATGATGTCTTAAAGCAGCAAGACTCGGCGCAAGACGAAGGTCAATTGCCCGCCTCAGCATATGGCCATGGAACTCTCGGTAGCTTGGATCTTTGATAGCACTTGCCACCAAAACTTTGAGGGTATCAGGATCAATGGCGATCAGCCCGCAATCGAAGAGTGTGTGCAGGTCAGCCCGAAGCAGGAGCCCATTGATTGGGTGATTGGTGTTGTCGCCGCGGTATGGAACGATATGTACTGCTTCCAACACGTCGAGCACTGCACAGCCGCTGATAGCGCAGCGTCCGTCGTAGGCCTTCAATAATTGATCTCGGAATGCCTTCTGGCCACGCCTTGCTTTGATCTCCCGTAGGACCTTCTCCCGAGCATCCAGCATTCCGTTGGGATTGAAGGCAGCTTCGTCAGCGTCATTGGCGCTAAGACCGGTTGGCTTGGTCGTCGGGTGAGAAGCATCATTGACCTCAATGGTGAAGCCAAGGCGCGTGAGTGCTTTTTGTACCGTGGCCTTACCGCCAGCAAACTCTGATGCTTTGAGCGGGTAAGCGCTAGGCGCGAGGTATCCGAAGGCCGCACCGACGACTGCTTTGGAAACGTAGCGCTTGCCATTGTACGGCAGCCAATAGGCCCGCGATGGATCAAAGCCATACTTAGCGAGAAAGGCATCCTCGCCGAGCTGATCATATTCAGCGAGAGCTCGAAGAACAGGGGCTGGATCGTCGAGTTTGCTGAGAGCGACCACGGTGCAATATCCTACGATGATGTGTGAAGAATATCAGGGCAGGCTTTGGTAGAGGCAGCCTGACACCTCATTTTCGGTGTTTGCTGCAAGATCCTGCCAGGCCCAGTCTTGAACGATGCGCCGCGGTGGCAGGATGATCCAGCCGTCAGCATCGCCCACCGCGGTGAAGTCTCCAGTTGCGACACATAGGGCGGTGAGCGCGCAAATGAGTGCGGCTCGATCATCATGCTTCGTCACACTCTCGAAGGGCACGCTGAGCCGCCGCCGTGGCAACAGAACGTTCACCAATCTTACCAGCGCACCATTCTCTGCAAGATGGCGATAGAAGGTGTCCGAACGATCCTTGCGACGTGCTGCAACGGCGACTGGATCTGCCAGAAGCACACCGAGGAAGGCGCTCGGAAACGCTTCGGCGATACACCTGTCGTCGATTCGTATCTCATGCATGGCAGGAGCCAAGTGTCCCTGCTTCAGCACGATGTTGGCACAGTCATTAGCGGCGGCATTAAGCTGCCTGCCAATCGGCACGCTAGCTTGACCTGGTTTGCCGATTTTGGCCCCAAGGCGACGCGTTAGCATGCGCTCAGCGGTGCGATAGCGGCCGATCACGTCGAAGCCGGCGCGCAATGGCCCATCCAACGCAGCAGCCTGCAACTGCACCTGGCCTGCCACAACGGCGATCGTCGCCTGCTGCTCGGCTGGTATCGCGCGGAAGCGCTGGATCGTCCAGGATACCTGTTCAGCATTCCAGTCAAGCCGACACACGGCGCTGGATCGCCTTGTCTGTGAGAAGCCGACATCGACCCCAAGCACTGACCCTGATGCCGGAAGGTCAGACGCTTGCGGCAAGGTCGGTGGTGTCATTGCTCCAAGGTAGTCAGCGATGCCGAGGCCGGCAACTCGCTCTCCTTTGTCGCAGACGGTCTGGGACTGATGCCAACCAGCGAGGCTTTCAGCTTTGACGGAATTGGGTTTGACGGTCGCGGCGGCGAAGCGTACACAATATGTGAACACATGAGGTGTCGCCATGGCTGAGCAGGATAAAGCCCCGCTCCCCACCCCGCAGCGGATCGGTATCCGTGAGTTCCGCGGCAACCTGCCGGGCTACCTGCGCCAGGTGCGTCAAGGCTCGTCGTTCCTAGTGACATCACGCGGTGAGGTGGTCGCGTTGGTACAGCCGCCGCAGCCTCCAGCTCCGCCTCACCGGCGGCCAGGCACGCTACGAGGCAAGATCCGCATGACAGCCGACTTCGACACCCTGCCCGACGACGTCCTCTCGCTCATGGAGAACGGCGGCCTGTGAAGCTGCTGCTCGACACCCATGCCCTGCTGTGGTGGCTGTCCGACGACCCTAGGCTTGGTAATGCGGCCCGAGAGTGCATCACTGATCCAGCAAACGATATCCTGGTCTCCGCGGTGTCACTGTGGGAGATCCTGGTCAAGGTCCGCGTCGGCAAGCTACTGGCTGACATCGAGGACATCCTGGCTGAGCTGCAGGCCCAGAGCTTTACCCTACTACCAATCGCCCCGACGCACCTAGTCGTGCTCGTGGGCCTGCCGATGCACCACCGGGATCCCTTCGACCATCTGCTGATCGCCCAGGCGATCGCTGAGGGGGCGACCTTCCTGTCCGCGGATAGCTTCACGCCGCGCTACCCGGTGCAGCACCTGACCTGCTCGGACAGCGCGTCTGGTTCATCAGTGGGCTGATCCCCCTGGGGCAGGCAGGAGCAGGGTAGAGGAACCCCTTCAGGCAAAGCCGCCAGAGCCACATAGCCGAACTGCAACGCTCCGGGTACGCTCCTCGCAATAGGGGAGAGCTGGAGTGGATCGGATCACGCGGACGGACATCGAGCTGCTACGGCACAGCCGGTCGAGGCCCCGCTACAAGGACCTGTCCCCCGAGGAGCTGCAGGCCTACCAGCGCATCACCACCGCCCTGCAGCACCTCGCCGGGGTCGCCGTCGAGGCTCTGGGTGGCTCCCAGCAGTTCGATGCCAAGTTGACCAGCGGCTACTCGGTGGCTGCCGGCGTGCGCGGCGCCCTGCCCAAGGACCTGTGGTTCGGCGCCTTTAACCGCCGCAACCTCGGCGGCTTCGTTGGCATGCCGCAGGTCTTCGCCATCGTCTCGGGCAGCGGCATCGAGCTCGGCCTGGCCGCCACCATCCACCCCAGCGACTTCTCGACCAAGGTGATCAAGGACGCAGCGCGCGCCGCCGCGCCCAAGATCTTTCGGGCCTTGCCCGCCCCGGGCTCCGCCGCCGCCGCCGCGCTCGAGGCCCGCATCAACGCCGCGCCCGGCCCGTGGTTCTTTCGCCGCAAAACCCGGCTGCAGCCCAACCAGGCCGACTTCCCCTCGCTCGACGCCTGGCTGCGCTTTCTCTGGTCGGAAACCGGTGCCCTTTGGGCCAGCGGCGCCATCAGCCGCACAGTCAGCGCCGAGGAGCTCGATGCGCTGGGTGAGGGTGGGTTGGAGGCGCTGGTGCGCAGCACCGCCACGCTGTTCGCCCCTCTGATGGCCAGCACCGTGCCCGATGCTGCGGCGAGCAGTGCCGCCCAGCCGCTGTTCCCCGCCGACGAGGAGGCCGAGACCGTGCCCGAGCAGGACGAGGTCGTGCGCCCGGAGCTGGAGGGCTTCCTGCAGCGCTTCGCAGACGCCCGCCAGGGGCCCTTCGCTGGCCAGGCGGGGCTGGGGGCCGTGCTGGAGCGCATCAAGGCGGCGCTGAGCCGCATGCCGGCGCTGCAGGCCCACCCGGAGGTGCAGGTCAGCTGGAGCCTCGGCAAGGGCAATTGGGCCACCGTGCCCTGGATCGCCCTGATGGACCGCCGGGTGACCACCTCCACCCAGCGCGGCTTCTACGTGGTGTTTCTGTTCCCGCAGGATCTATCCGGCGTCTACCTGACGCTGAACCAGGGGGTCACCGACGTCATCCAGGGCCTAAAGCGGGTCGCCGGACGGCAGGAGCTGCAAAGCCGCGCCCAGCGGGCCCGGGTGGCGGTGCCCGAGCTCGCCACGGCCGGCTATGTGCTGGATGACACCCTGGGGCTGCGCACCAACGCGGCGCTGGCCGCCGACTACGAAAGCAGCACCATCGCCTACAAGTTCTACCCCGCCGGGGCGGTGCCCGCGGACGCAGAGATCGAGGCCGATCTGCGGGTGGCGTTGGATGCCTATGCCCGGGTGATCGAGGCGGTGCCCACCCGGACGGGGGATGCGGTGGGTGAGGCCGAGGAGGAGGCGGACGACGACGAGCCGTCGGTGGTCGAGCCAGGGCAGGGGGTCTGGCTCTGGGCCCCGGGGCAGAACGCCTCGCATTGGGACGAGCTCTACGAGCAGGGCCGCATCGCCATCGGCTGGGACGAGATGGGTGACCTCAGCCGCTACCCGAGCCTGGAGCAGATGACCGCGGCCCTGCGGCAGGTCTACGCGCGCTCGGACAACCCGTTCAACGACGCCCGCGCCTGCCACGGCTTTGCCCACGTCATGCGACCGGGTGACCTGGTCTTCGCCAAGCGCGGCCGCAGCACGCTGATCGGCTACGGGGTGGTCACCGGCGACTACAGCTTCGATCCCAGCCGCCCCAGCATGCAGAGCGTCCGCAGCGTCCGTTGGGTGCAGCGGGGTGAGTGGCCGGCCCCCTATCAGCTGCCAATGAAGACCCTGACCCGCCTGACCGGTGACCCAGAGGCCATCGCCAGCCTCAAGGCCGCGGTGGGCGCGGCCACCCCCGAGGCCCCCAAAGCGGTCGCGGTGCAGGAGCGCAAGCCGTTCACGGTGGACGACGCTATGAGGGGCCTGTTCATGCCGCAGACGACCTTTGAGCGCTCGCTCGAGGTCTGGCGGCACAAGCAGAACCTGATCCTGCAGGGCGCCCCCGGGGTGGGCAAAAGCTATGTGGCCCGCCGCATGGCCTATGCGCTGATGGGCTATGAGGACCCCAGCCGGGTGCGCACGGTGCAGTTCCACCAGGCCTACGCTTATGAGGACTTCGTGCAGGGCTTCCGGCCGAACGGCGGCGGCTTTGAGCTGAAAGAGGGCGTGTTCCTGGAGTTCTGCCGCCGGGCGCTGGCCGACCCGAATGAGACCTACGTTTTCATCATCGACGAGATCAATCGCGGCAACCTGGCTAAGATCCTCGGCGAGCTGATGCTGTTGATCGAGCCGGACAAGCGCGGCCCGGAATGGGGGGTCAAGCTGGCCTATGCCAAGGAGGCGGATGCGCGGTTCTACGTGCCACAGAACCTGTTCGTCCTCGGCATGATGAACACCGCCGATCGCAGCCTGACCATGGTCGACTACGCGCTGCGCCGCCGCTTTGCCTTTGTCAGCGTTGAGCCAGGCTTTGCGGAAGACAGCTTCGCCGCCCACCTCGCGGACAAGAAGGTCTCCGCCGGCATGCTGGCGCGGATCCGTAGCCGGATCGGCAACCTGAATGCCACGATCCGCGAGGACCGCGCCAACCTCGGCCCGGGCTTCTGCATCGGCCACAGCTTCTTTGCCGGCCCTCCCGAGGCGGAGCCGGGCCAGGACAGCTTGACCCCTGAGGCGGAGGACGCCTGGTACCAGCGCGTGGTGGACACCGAGATCGTGCCGCTGCTCGAGGAGTATTGGTTCGACGACCCCAGCAGGGCGGAGCAGTGGCGCAGCACGCTGCTGAGCTGAGGGCCCACGGCCATGGCGCCCTCAAGCCCAATCCCGATCCAGAACCTCTACTACCTGTTCCTCTACGCCTGGGACCGCTTTCCTGAGGGCCAGGCGATCGAGGTGGCGGCCACCGACTCCCCCGATCTGGTGGATCTGTTCGCCAAGGTGCTGAGTAACGGCGTGCGACGCCTGCTGCGGCGGGGGCTGGATCGGCACTACCTGGAGCTCGAAGAGGAGACTGCCTCGCCGCGGGGGCGGTTTCTGCTGTCCGAGACCTTCAAGCGCAGCACTCTGATCCGCGGCCGTGCGGTGTGTGCCTTCGACGAGCTCTCCGCCGACATCCCGCACAACCAGGTGCTGAAGGCGACGCTGCGGACACTGGCCGCCAGGGAGGGCCTCGATCCCAAGCAAGCGCAGGCGCTGCGCACGCTGCACCGGCAGATGGCGGGGGTGTCGGATCGACCGCTGACGCGGGCGCTATTCCAGCGGGTGCAGCTCGGCCGCAACAACCGCCACTACGATCTGCTGCTGCGCATCTGCAGCCTGATCCTCGACAGCCTACTACCGGGCGAGGGGGCAGGGCGCACGCGCTTTGCTGACATCCTCGAGGACGAGGCCAAGATGTCGACGGTGTTCGAGGCCTTCGTGCGGAACTTCTATCGCAGCGAGCAGACAGCATTCCAGGTGGGCGCAGACCACCTGACCTGGGACGCCAACTCCGAGGATCCAAACCACGCCCGCTTTCTGCCAGCGATGCGCACCGACGTCACGCTCCGCAGCCCAGAGCGCACCATCGTGCTGGACGCCAAATTCTACAAAACTACCCTGGCGCAGTATCGTGGCGGCACGGACAAAGTGCGCTCCGGCCACCTGTATCAGCTGCTCACCTACCTGCGGCACATTCACCCGCGTGGGCAGCCCGCCGAGCAGGTGGAGGGTATCCTACTTTACCCCCGCACCAGCACGCAGGATCTGCGGCTCGACTACCGCATTGCCGGGCACCGCGTGCGCATCCATACGCTGGCTCTGGATCGACCCTGGCAAGAAATAGAGCAATGCCTTCTGAACATGGTGTCTCGTGTTTGACGCCACGTGTTTTAGAATATTCTTGCGGCACTATTCAGGTTGGATGAAACGTCACAGTGATCGTGTTGCTGCGTTTATGTATTAGGTCGACTCCAGCACTCGCACACAAGACCGAGCGCTATTCGTCTGATCTGACGGACGGGGAGCGGATCGCGCCATTGATACCCAAGCTGCCTCGTCTTCGCTGATTAGCCAGCTTGCTGTTCCGCTCGCGCCTTCCCGGATTAAGGGGTATGTTGCTTGGCCGTCGCGGCATGCACAGGAACCAGTGACAGGCGCATTCAGGAGGCTGTGAGGTGTTCCCGATACACGAGACGGCAGAGGAGGCGATCGAGGCCATAGCGGAAAGCTTTCCGGATGTGGCGGTCCTGCTTCGCTCTGAGATCCGAGAAGGTCGTCCCTCGGATGGGTTGGAGAGAGAGGGCGGGGCCGCGCCGGATGATCCTGAGTGGACCCCGGACGAGCAGCTGAGCTTGGTCACGGCTTCTGTGCGAGACCTCATCGTAAATCCAGCACGAGCGGGTTTGGTCATCCCGATTCAGCTTGATGCGCTGAATGTGCAAGGTGCCGATCTAGTCTTTCCAGAAGGCGGCCGGTTGGACGTCGACCTCGCGTTTTACGAGGAGGCTTCTGTCCAGGCATTCGAAGAGACATTCAACGCTTTCATTGACGAGCTACGGCGACAGCTGGATTCACCTGGGCCGCAACCAGGTTCTGGCGGACCGGGCAGATAAGAGTATGCCGACTAAACAGGACGTCCGGAGAGCTGCGCGGCTCCTCGCTATGTCGCTCGGGGCCGCCGGCATGGGAGAACAGGGCAAGCGCTACGAGGCGTGGCTTATGCTGGAAGTCGCGCTGGCCTTCAGGAATCGTGGTCACCAGGCAACCTGGATCACCTGCCATGTCGGAGGCCCGCCAAGGAAGGCGTTGTTCAGGGGCTCCCCAGGCAGCATGAAGAAGTGCGGGGTGACTGTGGATGCCCCTGGCTATATCCAGCTGATTAATAACGGCCGACACTACGAGCTCCACAACTCGATCCAATTCCGTGGCGTCTCCGGCGCGCTGCATGAAGTAGACTTATCCATCATCCCTGCTCGGGTGGGGAATGGCCTGCGCGCAGCCGGAGGTGGGTATCCGGATGGGAAGCCATGCGTGGCGCTTGAGCTGAAGCGCTTTAAGCTGACGGGCAGCTTCTCCATCGGACTGATGCGCGCCATGTTGCTCGCGGCTGTCGACCTCTCGCTTGAGCTGTACCCGTCCGCTCCGAAAACAAGCTTTGACATCGCTCATATATCACCGACCGGAGTCTTCGCCTGTGGCGAACTTAGGGAGAGCGCCTGGATAGCGGTGACGACCGTAGCGAACATCGGCGCCTCCCAGCGGCTCGCGGCGCGATACGGCGCCTCGGTCGAAGCCACATTTCAAGTCGATATTCGTCAAGTTGCTGGAACTAACACCAGGGTAGGCATCCTGGTCGATCAACTGTTGCAGTACCTCTGAGTAACCGTTTGAGGATCAACGATGGGCGATCCTGCGTAGCAGAGGCCGCCCATGGCAACGTGGATTATGGCTTCGAAGACATAGAGGCAGCTTGGATATCAACGGCGCGGCGGCTGCGCGCGGACCCGCGCAAACCAGTCCGCCTGCGTAATGCTGAAGGCTGCCGTCGTAGAGTGTGGGTTTTCCTGGATGTTGGTCTGGCTGTGAATGCAGGACCTGGCTGCGGCACCGCTATGCTCTGCGTCAGGCTATCCATTCCGGCACCTGTTGATCATGATGCAGCCGCAGTCGCTGCAGGCCGACGGCAGCAAACACCGCCTCCGGCAGTCGTGGGTTCGCCGTTGTCTCACCCAGCCTCGGCAAGCTAGCGCGCGCCTCCTGCACAAAGCGCCCCGGCAGCAGCGGATCCGCGGGCGCCAGGTAGGCCGCCTGCCACCAGCTTTGGATGCGCTCCTCCGCCTGCGCCAGGGTGACCGCCGCCGGCAGGCGATCGCGCTTCAGCCGCTGGTTCACCACCCGGTGCGCCGGCAACAGGTTCCACAGGTCTCCGCACGGCCAGGCCGACCAGGGGAACAGATGGTCGATGTCCAGGCTGTCCGCGGTCAGCACCTTGCCGGTCCAGACGCAATGAAGCGGCTGACCGCGCTGCAACTGCTGCAGGGCTAGGCGGCGCGATAGCGCTACATCGCGCTCTGGCTCTGCCCAGACCATCGCCTGCGCCACCTGGCCCGGGTCTAGGGCTCGGCCCATGCGGCGAGCATAGTCCCCCATCAGCCGGCTCCACTCCGCGACCAACGCCGGCTCCACCCAAGCCGAGAAGCGCTGCAAAGCCCGCCACAGGTGCAGCGGCACCCGCAGGCTGCCAAAGCTGCGCAGGTAGGCGGCATCGACCAGCAGGGCGCTGGGGGCCGCCCCTGGGCGGCCGCGCTCCACCGGTAGGATCGGTCCCCCGTTCGGGTAGGTCATAAACCGTGCCGGCATCACCGCGACCGTCCGGGCGGCCTCCTTGAGGGCGGTGTGCAGCGCCTGGGCCGCGGCCCCGCTGCAGCGGGTGCCGATCCGCAGCTCGGCCAGGGGGAGGGCGCCGGACAGCAGGGCGAGAAAGCCTGGCCCCGCAAAACTCAGCCCATCTGGACCCTGGTTGCCCGGCCCCTGCGGCAGCCCAGCTTGGACCAGCGGCGCATACAGCCGCAGCCAGTGCAGGGCGATGAGACCCAGCGGCAGCACCACCTCGGCGTCACTGGCGGGCTGGGCCAGGCCCGCCGCGCCATCCGCCGCGCGGCATAGGACGCGCAAGAGGCCGAGCTTGTAGCTGGACTGCTTCTGGTCGTTGAGGATGACATGCCGCAGCAGCGGCAGGGCGCCAGTACCATCATCCGGCAACCGCAGGGCCACACCGGTCCAGGAGACCTCTGGCCGGCCCAAGCTGTCGGCCTGCGCCACGCGGCGGATCACCGCCAGGCCGTGGTCACGGGCCAGCGCCTCGATCTCCTCGAGCGACACCGGGTGCATGCCCCTATCTGTCTCGGCCGGGCCGTGCCGCAGGGTCAACGCCAGCAGGCCGCCGGGCTGCAGCAGGGACACCAGCTTGCGAAAGGCGCGCGGGCGGTGGCTGGGATGCAGGTGCTGCCAGACCGCGCTGACTAGTATCACCGCGAAGGAGAGACCCGCCTGCAGCACGCCGGTGAGCTCGGGCAGGGCGTCGGCCACCCAGCGGATGCGGGGCTCAGGATGGCGCTGCAGGGCCTCGGCCCGCATGGCAGCTGCTGGCTCTGCTGCCACCACGTCATGGCCCTGCGCGGCCAGCCAGGCGGCGTCGCGGCCACTGCCGGCGCCGATGTCGAGGATCGCCGCCGGCTGGGCGGGCAGCAGGTCGGCCAGCCAGGCGTGCAGCACGGCCGGCTCGGCGGCCTCGTACTGCGGCACCACGGCGGCGGCATGGTTCTCGTACCAGTCCCACGACATCCAGCGTTAAGCCTCGACAGTAGAAGCAGCGGCCCACATCCGGCTGCGGGCGAGCGGCCCAACGGAGCGATCTGCATCGGCGGCGCCTTGGTTGAGCCGCAGCGCGCCCTGACCGACTAAGCCCCCACCCGCATCAACTGTTGTCAATCGTGTCAACCAAGTCGCTGCAGGCCAACTGGCGCGAGCGCATGCTCTGCCCGACCGTATTGTGCGATCGCGGCGGAGGGACCCAAAGGTCCCACCGGTAGCCCGCCCCCTAAACCATGAGCGGTGACGCAGCTTGGCGGTGACGCTCTTTCTCAGCAGCTCCCTCTCCTCTGGTTTGAGCTCAACCTTGTCAAGGAACTTCATGGCAGAACGCGTCACCATCCGTCACCAGTCGGCAAGCATCCTCAGCTGGGGAGAGGCCTCCAAGGTCAGAGTACTATTGCGGGCGGGGCCGCCAGTAGCGAACACCGCCATGCCCGCGTGGAGCATGCTCCCAACCGAGGTGTTCCAAGAGCGCCGTGAGACGCCGTTGATCCGCGGTGCCGACCCTATCAACGGAATAGCCGAGCGCTTCTTTTGCTAGTTCAAGTACGGTTACTCGCTCCTTGTCCGATAGATACGCTTTGATCACCTCCTCCCACACATCAGCCTCGTAGCGGGCCTCCTGCTGAGGTCGGATATGCGTGGCCTCGAACTCTGCCGTTGGCCACCACGACGCCCCCTGCTGATAAAGCTGCACCGCTTCGGCGAAGAGCTGGTCACGATCGGCTGTCAGAGCCTGGACATCGATCGTCCCCACACGCACTGGCCAGAAACGTCGTCCTCCCGTCTCATCACGCAGGTAGGCTGCCTTGTTAGTCGTGCCGATAAACACGCACTGCCTCGGCTCGTGCACTTCGTGACGGCCATAGCTCGGGCGGTAGCGCTCCTCGCGGCGGGTGATAAAGGCCTTGAGGGTCGCCGCTTCGGCTTTACCGAGGGCAGAAAGCTCCGCCACCTCGATCAACCACTTGCCGTTGAGGTGTTGCACCGCGTCCTTGCCGACACGGATGTCCGGAAGATGTCAATCGGCGTGCAAAATTGACCCTGGATCGGCGCGCAAAAATGACCCCGGTTGCGGGCGCGGTGATGGGCTAGTTGCGGTTTCTGAACCGCCAGCTGGCGTTGCCGGTCTCGATGATGTCGCAGTGGTGCGTCAGGCGGTCGAGCAGCGCGGTGGTCATCTTGGCGTCGTTGAACACCGTCGGCCATTCCGCGAACAACAGGTTGGTGGTGACCAGGATCGAGGTCTGCTCGTACAGGCGGCTGATCAGATGAAACAGCAGTTGACCGCCTGACTGGGCGAACGGCAGGTAGCCGAGCTCGTCCAGCACCACGAGGTCGAGACGGGTCAGCTGCTCGGCCAGGCGGCCGGTCTTGCCTGCGCGCGCCTCGGCTTCCAGGCGGTTCACCAGGTCGATCACGGTGTAGAACCGCGCCCGCCGCCCCAGGCGGATGCAGCTCAGCGCGATGGCCACGGCCAGATGCGTCTTGCCCGTGCCGGTGCCGCCGACCAGCACCGCGTTGCGCTGATCATCGAGGAACGCACCGGTGGCCATCTCCCGCACCAGCCCCTCGTTGATCGGGGTGTCCGCGAAGTCGAACTCGGCGATCTCCTTGATCAGCGGCAGCTTGGCCACGCCGACCTGATAGCGGATCGAGCGCGCCTGCTTCTCGGTAATCTCGGCTTCCAGCAGAGTGCCGACCAGCTGCTGCGCCGGATACTGCCGCTTGAGCGCGGTGCTGAGCAGCTCGTCATAGGCGGCTTTCATGCCC
>NZ_CP061181.1 GCF_017355405.1 Roseomonas haemaphysalidis | reverse complement strand
CGCTGCCACGCAGCCGCCCCTGCACACGGCCCAGAGCGCCGGGCAGCACCCAACCCTTGAACGGGGCACCATTGCGCAGCGCACCGGGCTTGCGCGCCAGCACCGGCACGTAATGCCAGGGATCGTAGACGATCTGCTCGCGGCCAAAGCAGCGCGGATGCTCGCCGACCACCTGTCCGTCCTGGCGGATCAGGATCCGCTCGGCATAGGCATGCACCTCGACCGGCCGCCCGACCGCCTGCGCCATCACCGAGTAGCGGTTCTTGTCATAGGCCACGAGGCAGGTTTTGGAGACAGCTGAGGTGCGGGCGTTGAACCCGTCGAACGTCCCGACATAGGGCACCAGGGCCGGACGCTCCTGCTCGAACATCTCCCACACCGGGCAGTCGCGGCGCTCGGGATGCGGGTGCTGCGGGCGTAAAGCACGCATTGCTCGAGTAGCCAGCCATTCATGTCATGCAGCGAGGCGAACTTCAGGCGTGGTTTAAAGAACCGGTTTCGCACCAGGCCGACCTGGTTCTCCACCTGACCTTTCTCCCAGCCCGAGGCCGGTGTGCAGGCCGTTGGCTCGACCAGGTAGTGGCTGCACATCTGCAGGAACCGGCGATTGAACTGTCGCTCGCGCCCAACCCCGACGACGTCGACGGCTGTACGCATGTTGTCATAGATGCCGCGCTGACAGGTGCCGCGGAAAAACGCGAACGCCTTGTCATGCGCATCGAACACCATCTCCTGGCTTTCGCGCGGATAGGCACGCACGAACAGCATCCGGCTGTGACACAGCCGCATCTGCGCCACCCGCACCGCGACCGTGGCGCCATGCAGCACCACGACCTCCTGCGACCAGTCGAACTGGTACGCCTCGCCAGGCTCAAAGCTCAGCGGGATATAGGCGTCTGAGGTGGCCGTGCCACGCTGCCGCTGTCGCGCCCGGGCGTAGCGGCGCACGGTATCGTAGCCACCGGTGAACCCCTGCTGCTGCAGGTCCTCAAACACGCGGATCAGATCGAGCCGCTCGCGACTGGGCAGCCGCTCATTGGCGCTGAGCCGCTGTTCCAGCAACTGCGTCCAGGCTCCGAGCTTGGGCCGCGGCTGCACCTGACGCTCGTAGGTGAAGGCTGTCTCGCCCGAGCGCAGCACCCGCCGCACCGTGTTGCGCGCCAGACCCAGCTCGCGCGTGATCTGCTTGATCGACTTGCCGTCCACGAAATGCGCCCGACGCACCCGGGCCATCATGTCCACCGTCAGCATCCCCCCGCTCCCCCTCTGAGGAGGGGCAGCATCTCAAATTTGGGGGGTCAGTTTTGAACGCCGATCACCCCGCCAGAGGGGTCAATCTTCCACGCCGATCCACATTGAAGGCCCTACGTACCAATCGGCGTCCAAATTTTCCACGCCGATCACAGACTGTCCCATCACACGCAACGTCGCCATGGGACAGAAAGCCGCGTCAGGCTTCCACCAGCCACAATGGGATCGTAATCGCTCTACACTCAGCCATGTTCATTTTTATCTTCAACGGGAGAGCGGTCGTGGCCAGATGTGGATGGCTTGGCTGAGCAGATGATCACCGCGGTCGAGGATGGCACCCTCATCCCATAACTCACAGCTCCCCAGAGTCGCGTTCAGCCGCATCATCCCGTGCTGGCGCAGGGCTGCCCGCTTGCACTCGGCGTCCCCGGTGTTCCAGGGGGCATTACTGAGCTTTTCGTTCAATTTACGCTTCACCAGCGTCAGGTTGCCGATGGTGTGCAGGATCTCGTCGCGCCGCTCCGCCGCCCCGCCATCGGCGCCCGCCGGCAGTGGCCACCACGGCTTCCACTGTCGCGGCAGGATGTGCTCGATGGTCAGGGTCCGTGGCACCGCGACAGGATCGGTGAGCTCGGGATCGCGTAGCGACATCTCCAGGGCGCGCAAGATCATGTTCAGGCGGCCGCGCTTGAGGGTGCGGTACAGCGGGTAGGTCCGCCAGGCGTGGCCGAACTCCTCATCGTCGGGCCAGCGGGTGCTGTCCGAGCGCTCCTGCGCCAAGATCGTCCTAACCGCGTCCGAGGCGCATCCGGCCTTCGCCACGCCGTTCATGACATCGACGAAGAAGAGACCATACATCCCGGTGTTGAGCCCGCAGACCATGCGGCGGACCAGGAAGCTCTCCAGCCAGATGGCGGCCTGCGCGACGTCGGCGCGATCACGCTTCGGATCCGTCAGCAGCACCATCAGGACCGGCAGAGCAGTCGAGAAGTCCATGGCGCGGATGCGGGCAGCGGCGATGAGGGCACGGTCAGCGTCATCCTCCTCCGCCAGGAAGATCCGGCGTGCCGTCAGCGACAGGGTACTGATCCGCTCGAGATGTTCCGTAGCGGTGGTCCCACCCTGTGTTGCCGCGAGATAAGCGGCGAAGGAGTCGTAGACCTGCGTCATCGGGATCGACTGGCTGGTCAGAACTGTGAGCGCCTGCTGCAGGAAGAAGTCGAGGCGCGGCCGGGCGGTGTAGCCGGCGCCGACATTCTGCTGCCAGATCCTATCGTCGTCGAAATGGCGCCAGTGCTTCTCATAGAGCGCCGCGACGGGCGCGCCCTCCTCCTGCGCGCGGCGCATCAGCAGGTTCTTGACGAGGTCGCCCGGGGTGAGCGGCGTACCTCGCGCGTTGAGCGTCTCGAAGATGACCTGCGCCTGATCGTCCTCCGCAAGATTCAGCACGATGAGCCAGAGATGCTGCCGCAAGGACCGCGCCAGGGCGTCCGCCCGGCGGGCGCGGATCTCCGGATAATCGCCCGTGGCGACGATCCATGCCTCCGCCTTGCCGCGGAAGAAGCGATAGGCGGCGAAGAACCGGTCTTCGGCGTTCACGCCCCGTCGCGCCAGGCCGTCCATGACCTCGCGGAAGGCCGGACGATCCACGTTGGTCGGCCAGACCTTGTAGGATCCTTCCACATCGGTCTTGATAGCGAAAGGGTGGCGCAGCAGGGTGGCGAAGGGCAGCGCCGTGTCCGCCGTCACCAGGTCGGCCTCGAGTGCGTCGGCGACCGCCTTGAGCAACACCTGCAGTGTGGTCAGGCGCTGTTGCCCATCGATGACCTCGCGGCGGGGTACCTGGGCAACGCCATTCGGGCGTTGCTGCACGACGATCGATCCAAGGAAGTGGCGGCGCGGTGCGCGTGCCGCGGCGAGGGTTTCCTCGGTCACCCGGGTGATATCATCCCAGAGCAATTCCCAGCGGTCCTCGTCCCAGACATAAGGGCGCTGGAACAGCGGGACAGCGAAGACGTTCTCACGGGAGAACAGATCGCCCACGTTGATGTATTCAGGCTGCATGGAGGGTCTCCATTGATCAGGCCAGTCCTAGTAGGCCTTGATAGCTAGCTGTAAATTGCTATTTCAAAACGAAATGCGGCGCGCGATGTCTCAGCCAGGCCACGCTGGGATATTCATTGCATGGAGGCGCTGCGCGCCTGGATGCAAGACGCTGGGACCCTCAGGGGCGCCGCGGGCACACGACGCGTTGACAACGCGCCGCGACGATCCGGATCAGACGGCCTCCGCCCGCATCTCCGCGAGTTGCTGGTCAATCTCAGCTTTGCTGACCGCCACCCAGGCGCCGCGTGCCCGTACGATGCCCCAATTGCCGACACTGTTGCGGCGGCGCCAGCGGGCCACTTCCATTTTTGTCAGGGCCCGCAACGCCTCGTAGAAATCCTTGTGCTGCTGCTCCGCGCCCTTGGCGCCGATGGTGACACTGAGGCCAGTGCCTCCGCGCGCGGAGCGGACGACGTGCTGGGGCAGGAAAGGTGTGCCCTCCACGTCCTGCGGCACTCGGATCATGCCCGTGTCGTCGGGCTCGGCCGCCGCATCGGGATCGAAGGGCCACTGGGCATCCTTAAGAATTTTCCAGCGGGATGGGTAGAACTCCCGGCGACGAGCGAGCCAAGCCCTGGCCTCTTCCACAGTGACTTCGGCAGACGCGTCGGGATGCAGTTCCCCGATGCTGATCGCGTTCCGGATGGCAGCGGGGGTTACGCCTGACAGCAGTCGCAGGCCTTCCAGCGACACGGGCTTCCCAAAGTCGAGCGCGGCGCGAGCGGCTACTCCTTTCCAGATGTAAAGATGGCTGTCTCCGACGAGGCTCGATGCGCATGAGAGGGCGATCTCTCCACGCGCCATGAGGGACTGAACCCGGTCCTCTCGCGCCTTCAGGGAAACCCGCTCCTCCAGGAAGCTATCGGTCGAAAGGCCCTGGCCAGCGTACTCAGCGCCGTCCCGCCAGATCTTTGTCAACTCGATGGTATCGATTGACTTGCCGAACTGCTCTTCAAGGAAATCGCGCCATCCAACCCGATCGAACACCTCAAGAAGCTGCTGCTTGTGGTCTTCGTTCCAGGCGTCACTCAGCAATGCGCGCAGCGCAGCATGGGTCGCTGCCTCGCCAAAAACAAGTGAGAGCGCTTCACCGAGGCGGATCAAGCCCTGCTCCAGGCTCATGGCGACCTCTTCATGGAGAAGGCCAAATCCATGATTGTCGCGGGGAAAGGGCGGGGAGGATTCAGAGGTCATAATGATTTTTCCTGTTTCGATGCCCTTTTATCTATAGGGAGCTGGATCGGACATGGCAATGGCGAAAAAAACTTTCTTTGATTTTTTTGCCTCGTCATTATTTACCGGAGCTCAGGCGGCGTGGACAAAGGCGGTTCACGCCCTGACCCTGAGACGAGTTATGGCTGCCTTCTGGACGGAGGCGCCGTTGCTGCAAGGTTTGCTGACGGACGGAGAATGGGCGCTTTCCAAGCTCCTAGTGGTCGAGACTGGCCCCCTCCGCGCCCCCCCCTGTCGGTGCTGGACCACCGTATCGGGCCGTTGCACGTCATCAGTCTGATCCGCCGCCGGACGTCGCCATCCCGCCACGTGCGTTGGCGGCGCTGAGCACGGAAGGCCTTGAGCGCAGAGCCAAACGCGATCTCCACACCCGGCTCATTGTCGAAAAGGCCTGTGTGGGCTCGCATCACGATACCGGCGCGGTAGCCGAGCGTGGCAGTCACGATGACCTGCTGCGTCGCCATGGGCTCTACGCCTCCCTGTGGTACGCGCAGAGCGAGGGAGAGGCGACCGCAGCGACCGGTCTTGACGGGGCCGTTGGAGGTTAAACCGCCCCTGGCAGCCATGGGCGTTCACAGCGCAGTGGCAAGGGAGGCTATGCCGCTGATTGCCCTTCCTAGGAATTTCTGACAAGCAGTTAAGTACGATAACTTCCCAATCGCGCGCTTAGCAGATTGTCGATCAGCGAGTGCCTCAATCCGGCTGCTGTCGGCCCAAAAATGACTCTGGCCATGCTCCTAACGATGCGCCGACTTCCCCAAAAAAAGGATCAAGTTTTGGGAACCTTTCGTCATGCCAGGAGCATGAGGATGCAGCTTTGCTCTACCCATGAACGGCGTTGAGCGGAGTAGCACAACGGAGTGGCCTACATCGTTTATCTCTCTATGATTGGAGGGCTTCGACTTCGTAGTTCTTCGCCCAGGCGTTCAGCTCACCTGGAAATATATCATGAACGAGAAAGAAACGGTCCCAAAACGGCGTTTCGCGCAGCTTCTCACAGAAGAGCTGGTAGCTGTGATGATCCTTTGACTCGATCATCCAGATATCGCTGATCTTGGCCGTGTAGAACTCAACGTCGTACCACTTGAGCCGGACCCGTCCCTTGAACTCATCGAGGATGGGCTGGAAGGTCTCGCGGGCGTGCTCCAGTCGGGTTTCGAACGTAAAACTCAGCCATTCCGACGAGGTCTTGACCATGAAGAACGTCGTAAGGGCGGCTTCGAACTGGGTGGGTTGGGTATCCATGATGCGTCCTTGCTTCATTGATTTGTGCCCAGGAAGATGCGAGCATACGCTCACCTTAGCTACTCGCATTGGCTCCCGTGACCGCACAGCCCCAAGACCAGCGCACCCGCCCACGCAAACAGCCAAGGCAGGCGCGCGCGCAGCACACCGTGAACGCGATCATCGAAGCCTCTGCTCGCATTTTAGAGGAGCAGGGGCATGGTGGTTTCACTACGAACGCGGTGGCTGAACTGGCCGGCGCCAGCATCGGCACGCTCTACCAGTATTTTCCCGACAAGGATGCGCTGCTCGGCGCGCTGATCGCCCGCGAAACATCCCGCCTTGTCGAGGAAGTCGAGGCTGCGAGCATGGTAGCTACAGGACGGGGGGCTCTCGATGGTGTCATCGAAGCCGCTGTTCGACACCAGGTGCGTCGCCCTCGCCTGGCACGGTTGCTTGATTTCGAGGAAGCGCGCTTACCGCTCGATGCTGACACGCAGCTTGTAAGGGCGAAGATCGTGACGCTCTTGGCAGACGTTCTCAGCCGGCCGGACCTTCCTCGACAGTCCAACATGCCGTCCGCCACAGGCGACGTTCTGGCGATCATTCGAGGAATGCTCGATGCCGCTGGCGAACGGGGCGAGGAGGGACAAGCGCCGCTCATAGTGCGGGTTCGTCGCGCCGTGCTTGGATATCTGTCGATGCCCGACAGCGTCGAGGCTTGACGGCTATTCATCAAACCCAAGAATGCGCGCTGATTCAGCGTTCCCGACTAGAAAGGCCTAGCGGGAAGCTGACTTCCTAGGCAGGACAGATGAACAAGAGCAGGTGCTGCTTTCCCGAAATCTGTTCCCAGGTCGCCTTTCCTAAAATTGTCTCGCCGAGATGGGGAAACGGCTCAGGGGCGGGTGCAAGCCTCGCTCCGCGTAGGAGCTACGACCACTCTTTACCCTTTTCAGACCCCGACAGTAGGTTTTCAGGCCCGATAATGGGAAGTTTCCGCGACCTGGCGGACGTCCTGCGATCTATGTCGAACTCATAGGTCACCACGCGCGCTGCTGGTTCGTGAGCCACCCCTGTGAAGTTATCGTGCGCTGCCGGGCCGTGCTGCCCGGCAGAACCAGCCTGCCAGGCAGCGAGTGGCCCGAACAATCCCCGCTCGGGGCCGCTATCGGCGACATGCGTGCCCGCATGCCGACTAAGTAAGTGCAGGCTTTTTTCGCTTCCGGCAATGACCCCCGACCCACATGCTGCCACCACTGGATCGGAGCGCCTCACTCATGAGCACTGCAGGATGCCCATAGAGCCATCGGCCCCACCGGCGGTGGAGGTGGCAGCGCTCATTGAGATGACGCCTATGATGGCCGAGCCGGCGTCGCTGATCACGAGAAAGAAGCTCATGAGACGAAGAGCGGACGGAAGCGGCATGCCCGATGTCCACAATATCTTTTCAACTGCTGCCCCCTCTACTCACAGGGGAAGCCCCTCACTACCACCGGGCATAGGAGGTGGATAAACGGTCAGATACAGCACCGTGCTGTATCCCAACAGTAGGATGGCCAGCGGCACAACCACCACGACCCAGGCCCACCGTGATCCACGGCGATGGAGGGCTCTCGCTGCAGCCGCGCCTCCAAGCCCTAGAATAGCAGGCGCCAGAAAGAGCAGCCCAACCTCCGGGCCGAGGCCACCTGTATAGCCGCGACCCAGAGCGGCAAGCTCATTTCGGTAGGTGTAAGACAGAAGGCCTTGGGTCGTGACGCCGAGTAGGACCAAGAGACGCACAGCGGTATGGAAGGTCATGGCTTGCTCAAGGCGTCTCTGCCATAATTTTTCTGCAGGCGTAAAATTCTGTCTTTTGGTGCCTCTCACCATCGCCATAAATACGCCTCTCATTGCGAACTGTGACGCTCATGCTGGCTCCGTCATCAATCATTTCTGATGCGGTTTCGTTCGACTTGGACCCCTACTTCACCGCTACAGATACCGATGGCTGCCCTGTGCTCAGCCGGCAACTGATCGAGCGATGCCGGTTCATGTTCGGTAACCAGTTCTATTGGATGATTGTGAGTCGGCCGTCGCACAGCGGCCTGGGTATTCAACTGACCATCCCAGCCTTGTCGACTGAAGCTTACCTGAAGCTGTTCCAGTTCGAGACGCGAGAACTCTTAGCGCGGCCCTGGCGCTCAAATTCAGACGAACAATAGCTCGGCCTCAGCCAATGATTCATATCATCAGCCGCACAGATCACGTCTTTTTGTGAGAACGATTCGATCGCGACCGTGCTCAATTTGTGGCGGCGTAAAAACGGATCGGTGAGAGTCTGGTGATAGGCTTCCGTGATGCAGCGCAGATCGTGGAGAGTTGCTCAGCCGAAGCTGAGCCTGATGTTGCCACCGCGCTGTCGTTGCTGGCCATGGGCTTGCGTTGGCGCTCAGGTTTTCCAGATGGCAACGAACATCCGGCCGACATGACTGCGGGATACGGCTTCATGTTTCCCGCTCTGCGTCCGACCTTGCTGGATCTTGCCGACCGGATGCGCGCTTTCCCGGATTAGCAAGCAACTATGCTTGTGCCTTTGTGCACCGCTGGGGCACCACTCTCATCGAACAAATGCCAACAGTGTCGTCGTGCCGGTCTCATCTGTGATCGATGCATGGGACAAGCTGCCTCGCCCCCCAGCCCGCCGACACGGCCAGATAGCGGCCGCTTGCAGTGCATCCGTGCCAGCGGCGGGGGGCGACAGAGCCGGCACTGGTGCCACGCATCATGATACGCGCCCTCGATTTGAACATGCGAGCATTCTGGCCGCCACGGTGACGGCTTTTCCTTATGCATGACAGTTGGGTGTGCTGTTCCCACTGTGGGCCTCGGTCTCATCGCCCTCCTGCGCGCCGCCTGGACGCTTAATGTCCAGGCGGCGGCAGCCCCTCGCTGTCCCCCCGGACGCCGATGGGCGACGGCCCCCACAACCGTCACGAGAGCCTCGATAAGATTTTCATTGAGCGCAAATCACGTGGTCGCGCTTAAGGCTTGTTCGCTTTTCGTTCTTGGTTATAGGATCGGCTTCGTACATGGAGTCCCCCGCCATGGCCAAGCCCGTCCGCCGTCAGCCCCCGCTGCCGCCCAGCCCCCGCCCACCTGCCGATCCCGCCAAGGAAGCCCTGCAGCGCATCTCCGGCCTCATTGCCCGCGGCTTCGACGCCGGCCGCCTGACACGCGAGGCCGCCGACGTGCTCAGCGGCTGGGCCACCACCATGAAGGCGGATGACCTGCGCGAACTGCTGGACGAGGTGCATGGCCAGCTCGCCGAGGGCGTCGAGGCAGCCGAAGATATGGGCAGCGAGATCGAGCCCGGCGATGCCGCCAGCGCCAAGCTGCACCAGCGCAGTCTCGGCGCCCTGATGGCGGCGCGTGACGCCTTCGGCCAAGCGGTCCTGCGGCTGTGACCGCGCCCTTCGATGCCGCACAGGCTGAAGCGGTGCGGCAGCAGGTTGAGGCGGCCTTTCTGCCGCATCGCTGCTGGGTGACGCTCACCGAGGACGGGCAACTCGACTTCGAGGTGATGACCCTGATGGGCGATCCGGTGGTGGCGCTGTCCCGCGCCCCGCTCGGCCCGCTCGATGCCCTGCCCGAACTCCTGGCCCAGGCGAAGGCCGTGGGTCGCGGGATCGGGCACAGCTTCAGCACACCCTGATCCCGCTTGAGCGCGCAGCATGACCCCGCCGCGTCATCCCGACCTCCCTCCGGAGGGCGCCTACACCGGCGCCGAGACCACCGGCTTCGTGTCCCCCGCCGGCGACCACTTGGAGGGGCCGATCGACCTGTCCGACGTGCTCGATCTGCGCCGGCCCAACCGCTACCCGGTGCGCGTGCTGGGCGAAGCCCTGGCCCGGCGGGGCATCCTGCCCGGCGACGTGCTGATCGTCGACGCCGCGGCCGAGCCGCGCTCCGGCGTGGTGGCCATCATCATGATCGGCGGCGAGGTGCTGCTGGGCCAACTGCGCTGGCGCGCCGGCCAATGGTGGCTGCGTTCCGGCCAAGCCGACCGCGATCCATTGTTGCTGGGCGAGGAGGCCGAAATCTGGGCTGTGGTGGCCAGCCTGGTGCGCGAGCGGGTGTGAGATGCCCGCCGTCTATGGCCTGATCGACGGCAACAGCTTCTACTGCTCCGCCGAGCGCGCCTTCGCCCCGACCCTCCGAACGCAGCCCGTGGTGGTGCTGTCCAACAACGACGGCTGCGCCATCGCCCGCACCCCCGAGGCGAAGGCGCTCGGCATCAAAATGGGCGACGCCTGGCATCTGGTGCGTGACCGGCGCGACCTGCGCGGGGTGCAGTGGCTGTCGAGCAACTACAGCCTGTACGGCGACATGAGCCGGCGGGTGTACGACGTGCTGGTGTCCCGCGTCCCCCGGGTCGAGCCCTACAGCATCGATGAGATGTTCCTGGACCTCGACCTGCCGGGCGACCTCACGGTGTTCTGCGCGGCACTGCGGCGGGAGGTGCGGCAGGTCGCGAAGATCCCCACCTGCGTCGGCTGGGGCCCGACCAAGACCATCGCCAAGCTGGCCAATGGCATCGCCAAAGACCACGCAGAACTAGGCGGGCTGTGCGACCTCACCGATCCAGAGGTGCGCACCGACTGGTACCGCCGGCTGCCGGTGGACGAGGTCTGGGGCATCGGCCGGCGCACCACCGAGAAGCTGAAGGCCAGCGGCATCGAGACCATCGCCGACTTCATCGCACTGGATGCTCGGGCGGTGCGCGACGGCCTGACGGTGGTGGGCGCCCGGGTGCAGATGGAACTACGCGGCGTGTCCTGCCTGCCGCTGCAGCTGCTGGCGGCCACCCGCAAGGGGCTGGCCTGTACGCGCTCCTTCAGCCGGCCGGTGACCACCTGGGCTGACATGCGCGAGGCGGCCGCGGCCTACGCGGCCCGGGCAGCGGAGAAGCTGCGGGCCGACGGGCTGGAAGCCTGCCACCTGTCGGTGTTCCTGCACACCAACCCGCATGAGCAGGGACGACAGTATAGCGCCAGCCGCGCCTGCCGCATGGAGCCGACCAGCGACACGCGCTCGCTGATCAGCGAGACGGTGCGGCTGCTGGAGCCGCTATGGCGGGACGGGTTCCGCTATGCCAAGGCGGGGGTGGTCCTCAACGACCTGGTGCCTGCGGGCGAGCAGCAGCGGCTGTTCGCCACGCGCAGCCCTCAGGCTTTGGCCAAGACCATGGGGGTGATGGATGCGATCAACGCCCGCTACGGGCGGGGGACGCTCAGGGTGGCGGCGACGGGCTTCACACGGAACTGGGCGACCCGGGCGCAGCGGCTGTCACCGCGCTACACCACGCGGCTGGAGGATATCCTGCGGGTGCTGGCCTACTGATCACACTGCCACTGAGGCCAGACCACCAGCAGGCAACGCGATGAGGAGTGCCGGAGGAAGGCATTTGACGCGTTTGCCATTGCCTTGGCGGCAAAGTTGCCAGCACACAGCAAGCATTAGGCGTACGATAACGTAACAGTTAATATTCTTTACACCTTCGCTGGCTGCAGAAAGTCCACTCACCATAACGCGGTGAAAACGAACCATTTATTGCTCAGGCATAGCTTTTGCACCTCTCACTGGATTCCGGGAGGGGATACACATGAAGTCGATTTTTGCTGCTGCTGGCCTGATGGCCGCAATCGCTGGCGCGCCGCTCGCTTCGGCCCAGGCCAACGTCATCTATACCTTCACGGGCACGACACAGGGCGCGCCCTCGCCCACGCTGACGGTGCTGGTGGAACTTTACAACGAGGTGGGCGAGAGCTTCAGCCTGAGCGGCGGGCCGAGCGCAGGCAGCGCGGCGGCGAACAACCTGCCTGGCACCAATCCGGGCCTGTCCACTGATCGCTTCATTGGCATCTCGGTTGGTGGCCGTGGGTCGGGCGAGTCCGTGTCGCCCTACTTCCTGCGTGGGGTCATCAACATGAACCTGCAGGTGGACAGCGCGGGCCAGGTGCTGTCGTCCAGCTTCTTCTACCTGGGTGACAGCTTCTCGACCAACTTCAGCGGCACAGGAGCTTCGGCCAGCGGTTTTGTGTCTCAGGACGAGACCCCGTGCCGTCTGGCTGATCAGAACTGCACGGTGACCGGCACCTGGGCCCTGACGGCAGTGCCGGAACCCATGTCGATCGCGCTGTTCGGTGCTGGCCTCGCCGGCCTGGCGATGGTCCGCCGCCGCAAGGCCTGAAGACAAGCTTGGAGTGCATGGCGGGCGATTCCGCTGTGTGCTCTACGGCGCTCAGTTCTGCCGCTGCTGGCGCCGCCATGCCCAGGGCGGCACCTGATCGCGCTCTGGCAGCGACCACAGCCCACACCGCGCGGCCCGGGCCTCGGCTTCCAACGGCAGCAACGAGCGATCGCGCAGGTATTGCCGGTATACCCAAGCATGGCCGCCGCGGACCAACTCGGCGTTCACGTCTACGCCGTTGACATAGACCCGGCCCACGGTGCGGCCGTAGCGATCGACGTCCATCACCACCACGCGGGCGTCCTGGCGGGCGGCCAGGGCACCCAGGGCCTGGCGGGCACGGGTGCCCCAGGGCTGCCGGGCTTCCGGCGTGTCGATCTCGGCCAGCCGCACCTTTACCTGCCGGCGATCCACCAGCAGAGTCAGGGTGTCGCCATCCGCGATGGCCACCACGCGGCCGCGCAGCTCCTCCGCCAGGGTCGGCGTGGAGGTCAGCAGACAGAGGACGAGGGCGGCACGGGAGAGGAAAGACATGGGACGCTCTGTACAACAGAGGTCCCCAAGCCGAAACGTAACGCCACTCTGCTGAAGCACGCCGATCCCAGCAACCAGCGCATCAGCACCAAGCCACGCTGGGCTCGCTGTTCAATCGCTTTGCAGCGACAGGCGGAGGCCCATCTGCGTCAGGTAACGGCTGCTGTCGCGCAGGCCCTGCAGCCGGGTCGCCCGGATGTGGTCGAGCGGCGCCGCACCCTGGAATGGCGCCGGACGCAGTGGTTTGGCCAGCCACGTCGCGGGATCGAGGCTGAGCTGGGCCAGTGCGCGTCGATGGCGAGCATGGCGGAGATCACCTCGGCCTCCTGGTCGCTCAGCTTGAAGCGAGGCCGGGTGCCTTTCTGCGTCAGCCCCCCGGCATGGCCGATCAGCTGCAGCGCCTCGAGGTCGGACAGCGGCCAGCGATCGACCAGCGCCCAGAAGCGGTTGGAGGTCAGTCCCGCTGAAGCGGGGTGGGGGGCCGGCTCCGGCGCATGCGCCGCAGCGACCTTGGGTGGCGAGGCTGCCGACGCGGTTCGCTTGCGGCGTGCCTCGGCTGCTCTAGCACGGCGCGCATTCTGCGCCGGCGCGGGAGGGGGTGTCGCGTCGACGGCAGGCCGCAGCGGGTCGGTGGTTGCCGCGGGGCCAGCCCCGTCCAGATCGACGCCAAAATGCGCTACAGCGCGCTGCAGCGCCTCGGCCAGGGTGTCGAGCGGCTCGCGCAAGGAGGCGGCGGAGGGTGGGTCAGGCAGAAACCCCTCCGGCTCCAGGGTGAACGGGGTGTCGTAGAACTTGTCGAGCTGTCGCAGCGCCGGCTTCAGCGGATTGCGGCGGTCGATGCGGCGGAGGTCGGGCGGCCTGATGTCACCCTGCTCGGATGCCACCACGGCCTCGGTCAGGCGAGAGTTGCCACTGTGCATAAGGCTGGCGGCGTTGCGGGTGCCGCCCGCCCCGGCTAGCGTGCGGGCATCCCGCGCATCGGCATTGGCCAGTCGCAACAGGCTGGCGATGGCCTGCCTTAGATCTGTCCGCGCAGCCGTGCGCGCTGTCATACGCCGGGGTGGCCGGGTGGTTCGGCCGGCGCCACTGCCAAGCCGAGCTCCTGGTGGACATGCGCGAACTGCGCCGGGTCCAGGTCGCGGCGCCGGGCGGCCAGCCAGCGCAGCGCGGTCAGGCCGGCTTCGGTAAAATGCGCCCGGGCCATGCGGGTGGACCCGGCGGTGATCGTCATCAGCCCGCGCTCCACCATGCCGTGCAGCGCCGCCGGCACCTTGGGCTGTCCCGCCAGCGGCCCGGTGCGCCAAACCCGCAGGTGCAGGCCGTCCACCAGCCGGGGCGGGCTGCCGAACCGCACGCAGAGTTTGCGGCGCAGCAGGTCGCGCTCGGCGGCGGTGAGCACCTCGAATGCGGGGGTGGAAGGCGCGAATGAGTCATACGATCACCAAGTCCTGCACCGGATCGTCGTATGCTCCGGGAATGACCGCCATTCGTCGCGCGACCTAAAGCGGAAGCCGGGCGAAGGTCACTGCCCGCCCTCGTTCACGCTCTGATCTCCGGGCGCTAGGGTAACAGGAGTATGGATCGGCGCCGGAGATTGGACACCGGTTGACAGTCAGGAGCCCCGTTTCAAAAAATTTCAGACACTTAAAATCTTGTGCAACCGGCTTGAACGTGCACATGTGCGCTTGGAGTCTGATTTATGCCGCCTTCTACGCATCCCAGTTCGCCGGCCTTTTTGTCCGTCCGTTTACCTCCCGTCACCCGTGACCGGTTGAAGGCGGCGGCCGCTTCTCGTGGCCAAACGATTCAGGGCTTGGTCGGCACCCTGGTTGAGCGCTTCCTGAATGAGGAGGCTGGCGCCGCTCCTGCTTTGGCTCCTGTTCTGGGTCAGCTGCGCCGCCACACGGACAGCCTGCGAGGTCGCGGCATTGCCACGCTCTCCGTATTCGGTTCCGTCGCACGTGGTGACGCTCAGCCAAACAGTGACATCGATCTGCTGGCCGATCTTGATCCAACGATGTCTTTGTCGCTCGTCGGACTGGCCTCGCTGCGCGCGGAACTCTCTGACCTTCTGGGAGCTCCGGTCGACTTGGTGGAGCGGCAGGCGCTTCGTCCGACCGTACGGCAGGCGGCCGAGCAGGAAGCTGTCAGAGCGTGGTGAGGGCGAGCCGGCGTGGCGTACAGGAACGGCTGAAGGATATCCGTGCCGCTGCCGAGGATGCGCTCGCTTTTGCAGGCGGGCTGGATGAGGCGGGCTTCGCGGCCCTGGCCCAGACGGATCGACGCACTTACCGGGCCCTGAAAAATGCCCTGTCCGAGATCGGCGAGGCAGTGAAGCTGCTGCCACCCGATTTGTTGGCGCGCCATCCCGGTATCGACTGGCGCGGCTGGGCCGGGCTACGCGACATGGTTTCGCATCAGTACTTCAGCCTGGAGTTACCCCGGCTGCGACCGGCCGTGGTCGACGAGATGCCGGCCCTGCTGGCGGTGGTGCGAGCGGAACTGGGCGAGGCCGCGTGTGAACTTTAGCGGCTGCGCGATCGCGACGATGATCTGATGACCTGGCCCTGTGGTCTAGGGACAGGTTTGACCAGCAGCCTGCGGTGCAGGGGTTGCGAACTCGTGAGCGGCTGCAACAAGCAATCCAAGCGGCATTCCACACCTTGCGCCGATACATCGCGGCCCAGGACGCCCTGCTGTCAGATGGACCAGCCTGACCACCCGCTATGGATCAGTTCCTAACTAATAGGCCAACGGCTCAATCAAAAAAATAAAATAAGATAGAAAAATCAGAGTTTTAAGAAAGGAAAACAATCCCACAAGTTGCGCATTCTGGTAGAGGTTTTGTTACCTGCACGCCGTAGGCTAGCTGTAGAGGCTTCACTTTTTGGGGCTGCGACCTCTGCTAGCAAGCTTGCCTCGCAAGATCTTGGATTGTTTGCTCTCCTGTGCCATCCCTGCCAAAAGCTCATCGTTGCCCGTCAATTTAGATCGGATGACGTCCTCACACTTCCTCGGTTCAGGCCTCACAGAAGTAGTGGGACGCTGTTGGAAGTTAGGAGCAAACTGCCTGCCTCGGCGTTGCTCCGCGATAGGCACCGGCTGAGGTTCGCTTGAGATCACCGACCCCGTTGCTATCGAGGTGGGTCTTACTTGCTTGGAGGTGCCTTTCATTTTCATTCCAGGTGTGGGCGCCCGCCCTTGCCATATCCGGAGTGATGCGCGCTGTGCCTTGAGGGGCCCGCGCCGCGGCCCATGCTCATACCCCGGATAAAGCCGACGTATATCGATCTGTCCCGTGCGGCATTGCGCGCTCAGCACTGAAGGAGCGGCCTCTTTTGTTTCTGCGCATCGCGTTTGACGACCACGTGGTGAAAGGGAATGGGTACAGCCGACGTAGTGGACACCCAAACCTGCCGGCGGCGCTCCCGGGTTCTGGTACCCATGGTGCATGACATGTTCGAGCCGGTGACCGTTTAATCCCGCCTGGGCAGGTAGCCGCATATGAGGTTTTGTGCCCTTGGTCACATAGTGGAACCAACGCCACTGACCATAAAGCGCATCATGATCCGGTCGACGTACCCGTTTTGCCAATACCTCTGCTGGTAAGCCATGCCGGAGGCCTGCGGCGCGGGCCACGGCCATCGGAAGAAACTCCTTGAAGCTCGCTGCCAAATCCGGCGGAACGTGTATCAGGAGGTGCGTATGGAATTTCTCTCCAGCCGGATGGGGGTTCTCATGGACCCAGACGAAATGCGAACCCGGACCATCAATGCCATGACGCCAGCGTCCTTTCTTTTGAAGTCCGAACCAGCGAGCCAGATCTCTGCGAAAGCGCTCGAAAGCCTTCTCTTGCGCCGTTAGGTCAAGTCCGTATGGTTTCAGGAGAAACCAAGCCACTGTCACGGTCGCGTTCATGACGAGCCCTTGTCGGTAGGCGAAGTACAGTGCGTCGTGTAGTCGCTTGAAGTCTTTCCAGCCCAAGAATGCTGCGGGTAACGGGGCTTTTAGGAAGTCATTCGTTAGCAGCCGTTGCCTTACCGGGCCGTGCCGACCGCCATAATAAAAATCCTTGGGTTTCGGCAGATGCTGTACGTAGATCTCGGGCCGACTGCTCTGCTCCATGGCTTCATCTTGCCATGGAGTTGGAGTCATCGCCCGGAGAAGCCCTCCTTGGGGTCCGAGGCCCGGCAGGATACGCGTAGGTCTTGCTGGCTCGCCCCATCCGCTCGCCCTGAGTTCCCAAGCTCGATGGTCCCCTGCCGTCCTGATCTTGTTTCGATCCTCAGCATCCTGAGGAAGACCCTCAATGTCAGACGGTGGCCGGAAACCTACCTTTATGAGATCCGATATCGTCAATTTCTGGTCGTCAGCATTTTCAGCCACTAACCGAGATGCTCGTCCCTCAGGCCGCTCCTCCGAGCCGCTACTTTGATATAGAGAAGCTTCGTCGAACTCGACATCCTTTTGATCCTGAGCCTCCTCTTCCACAGCTGACATCAGTCTCTCGATGTCCCCTGGTCCCAATATGGCTTCAAGATCAATAGGCGATTTACCTCCCTCCGCGGCCTCGCCATCGCTTTCTAAGCTTTCCAAGCTCTCTGGCCCGAGCATTTCCGTCAGATTGATCGATTGCCTTTTGGCTTCTGTACAAGAAACTTCCAGCAGCGTTGCCTGAAATGCAGATCCGAGGATGTCCGCCCAGTCGATCGGTGCCGCTTCTCCCTCCTCCTCCGAAGCGTGTGCCGAAAGTCCTACCAGTTCTGCGAAGGGAAGATCATTTGCTTCTTGCGTTTCTGTCACGCCGAAAGGCAGAGCTGATGCGTTTCTAGCCTTCCCAACGGCGGCAGTAGTCGTCCGGCGAGCAGCACGCTTCCGGGGAAATGCATGAGGCAGCAATGGCTTGACCCGATACCAGTGAAGCGACGATGCCCTAGGCAGATGTTTGCGCAGCAGCTTCTCGATGCAGATCCAGGTGGTCCCGCCCGGGATATTCTGCCAGTCGCGAAGGCGGCGCAGGCAAGTCATGCCGGATCCGCCGATGACGGCCGGGATGTCCTTCCATGGCTTTCCAGTTTGAAGGACCCAAACGATGCCGGCCAGAGCGATGCGGTCCGATATGCTCGGCCGTCCGCCCTTCGGTTTTACAGGCGCCGGTGGAAGCAGTGCCACCACGTCCTTCCAAAGATTGTCGTTGATATCTGTGTTCACGACAGTTCCTGAAACGTATCCGGCTCGCTCCCTGAACTAGATATCTGAGAGCAAATTTTTGAAGCAGCCGCGTCCAGTCCTTTCAGGATGCTAGGTGAAAGTCGCATGGCGCCTTCAATAGCTTTCCCCAGGTGCATCCCTTCCGGTCCATAACCGATGGTCGCCGCAGCGTTTGCGATGTCAAGCCAGTTGTAAGCTTCGCGCAACCATAAATCTTGCGCACGCCTGGTTTGTTGGAAAACTTCGCCTGATATTTGCCGCTCATTCGTCGACCATATTTGATCTGTCGAAACGATCCATTCGGACGTATCTGGCGTCACCTTCCAGGCGCATAATATTTCAAAATTTTCCCTCACCGCGTTGCAGAAGGCTGCGAGTTCGACCTTGCGCCCGTATCCATCTTTTGCATGATCATCGCGGTATGTGTTTGTCGAGATTCTCGCTCGACCCAGCGTGTCGAATAGGCTTTCGCCAACTGCCAGCTGATCAGCGAAAGAGGTTGTGATTTTGCGCAGGGCATTGCGATGCTGCAGAATGGTTGCATCGGCAATTCGATCATCAGGCGATTGATCATCATCCAGGTGATATCGTGTCACAATGATATCGAGCTTGGACTTCAGAAGACGTAACTCACGGCACCTGAGCTTGAAACTGGGTAGCGGATCTCCCGGAAATGTCTCGATCACCGGCTCAAGGAGATCGGACCCGTCCTTCGCTGACCAATTGCTGCGGCGGGATACCGGCCAAGCGTGGAAGGAGGCTGTCTCGCATGGCGATAGGATTGTTCTGGGGTCGCTGTCTACTTCACCGAGCCACGCCGGCCAGTCGGCGATGTCGACTGCTACGGGCATGCGGGCTTGCTGCCCAAACTCCGACGGTAGATCGTCGGTAGGTACGGTAATCAACGCGAAGGTCTTTAAGATTTCGCCAGACGATCGGCTCGACCCCGTATATAGGCCTGCCAATGCCAGTGCATGCCCATCGGCGCGCCTGAATGCAAAGGGCTGCGTGCGGCTTGGTAATAATGCGTTCAAGTAGAAAGCATCAGCTGGAATCAAGCACCTTTTATATTGAAGAAGTTTTTCCCATCTTGAATCTTCTCTGAAGATGTCCTCCACTTTTATGGCAAGCGGGGGCATCGCATTTTCGGTCTGTCGCCTCGTTTGCTGCAGCACCAACCCCCATGTGTACAGCTTTAAGGAGCGCGTCTGATGTTCCTTATTGAAACCGACTATAGGTGTTTCACGGTCACGCGACAGGTTCCAAGCAGGCTCGAAGCTCGGGGCTTCGCCGGTCGTTGCGAATATCTTTGATAGTGCCTCTGGCATTTTCGAGCAGACGTAGCGGTCGACCATGAAACGATGATTGCATCCTCTGTGCTGGCGGTCAGCCCTTGCCAAACGCTGCATCGGGTATGCAATAGTGAGGGTTCGAGACTGCGCAAATGCAATAACTCAGGCGTGTGGAAGACGCCATATTCTCGCACCCCCCCCTCCTAACACCACTACACTACCACTACGCCGTCCTCGCCCTCGCCACTTACCCCCCCCCTACTCACCTCCTACCCTCCTACCCTCCCACCACCGCCACGACGCTATCGCCACCATCCTCTCCCTCACCATCATCGTCGCCATCATTCCCTACGCTTCCATCACCCTCTCCCCCTCCCCTGCACCGCCCAGCATCTCCCTGGATCCCCCTCTCCAGCCTCGATCCTCCTCCCACCACAGCCGCACACCACCCAAGCTAGACAAATGGTCAAAACGACCCTTCCGCAGCCTGCCAACAGTTTGGAAAGAGCGGCTCGAAATCACATTCTTCCGCCCGGATGGGCCCTTCAAGCCATCCGACGAGCACCAGCACAGACCTCCGCTTCTCACCCCTCCTGAAGCGCCTTTGTCTCGCTCAACACTACATTTCTGCCCCGGCTCCACGAAGCCATCCGCACCATCACGGCAGGACATTATGACTCACACCCCTTTCCACTCCCTCGATGCCGCCCTCCTCGACCGCGCGACTGGCGCTCTGCTCGGCCTTGCCGTCGGCGACGCCTTGGGCACCACGCTGGAATTCACCGACCGCGACGAGGCCCCGCACCACACCGAGATGACCGGCGGCGGGCCCTTCAACCTCCGTCCTGGGCAGTGGACCGACGACACGAGCATGGCCCTGGTCCTGGCCGAGAGCCTGATCCGCTGCGGCACCCTCGACCCTCGCGACCTCATGGACGGCTTTGTCCGCTGGTGGCGCACCGGCGCCCACTCCTGCACCGGCACCTGCTTCGACATTGGCATGACCACAGCCGCCGCCCTCGCCGACTTCGAACGCATCGGCGATCCCCTTGCTGGGCCCACCGCCGAGGACACCGCCGGCAACGGCTCCCTCATGCGCGTGGCACCGGTCGCGCTCTTCGCGCTCCAGGATCCCCTTGCCGCAAGCCGCCTTGCCCGTCTGCAAAGCCGCACCACCCACGGCGCGCCCCAGGCCGTCGAGAGCTGTGACCTCTTTGTCGCTCTCCTCAGTGCCGCGATCCTCGGGGCCGATCGCGGCACCCTGCTCGCTCCCAGCGTCTGGTCTGGACACCCCGCAGTCGCCGCAGTCGCCGCCGGCTCCTGGCAGGGCAAGCGCCGCGGCGCCATCCGCGCCAGCGGCTACGTCATCCACACCATTGAGGCCGCCCTCTGGGCCATCGCCCAAACCCACACCTTCGAGGATGCCCTGATCCTCGCCGTCAATCTCGGCGAGGACGCCGACACCGTCGGGGCCGTCACCGGCCAGCTCGCCGGCGCGCTTTATGGCTACGCCGCAATCCCGTCCCGTTGGCTCGAGCCCCTCGCCTGGCGTGACCGGCTCACCGCCCTCGCTCCTTCCCTGATCACGGCCGGCGCCCGCGCTGGTGCCGGGGCTGGGATGCGCGGTGGGATCGACGCCTCATGAGGACGAGCCATACGCACCCGCTGCAGATCGCCGCAGTCTCCTGCCCCAATGGGGGCACGCTCGGCATCACCTTCTGTCCCGGCAAGTGGCAGGCTGCGGCTGCCACTGGTGCCTGGTCACGCGACCTCGCCGTGGACATCGAGGCCATCCGCGCCTGGGGCGCCACGTCTGTCCTCACCCTCGTCACTTCGGAGGAACTCCACGCGCTCCGCGTGCCCAACCTCGGTCACGCCTTTGCGCAGGCCGGGATCGGGTGGCACCATCTTCCGATCGAGGACGTCTCGACGCCCACGCCCGCCTGGGAGGCATCCTGGCTTGCCGTCTGGGAAGCGGTGCACGCTGCCCTCGACAGCAGCGCTAGGGTGCTGGTCCACTGCAAGGGCGGCCTAGGCCGTGCCGGCCTCGTCTCCGCCTGCATCCTCATCGAGCGCGGCCTCGCGCCACGCGCGGCTATCGCGGCGATCCGGGCAGTGCGTCCAGGCGCGGTGGAGACGCCCGAGCAGGAGCGCTACGTCCTCCGCATCGCGCGAAACCTTGCAGGGAAGGAGTGAGCGGCTCCGATTGCGACTGCAGAGTTGGGCTGTCCTGGCGCTCGATCAGAGTTCCTGCGCGAGGCGTGCCGATACCGGCTCGAACAGGCCGTTGCGATTGAGCCAGCCCGGGTGCTTCGTCCAGTAGATCGGAATGTCGACGACGCCATCTATCACGTCGAGAGACCGAACCAACGGGTCAACTCGGCGCCGGCCCTGCTCCGGACTTCCCGTGATGGCTGAGCGTATCTGGCTCGCGTACTCATTGGAAAGCAGGACGATGCTGGTCGGCCGCATCGTCTCGACGGCCTCGCGGAGCGCGTCCCGGCAGGCCGACACCTGACGTTCGAGCAGTTCGCCGTCAGGATTGCTGCTGGGCAACGGGCTGCCGATGAGGGCGAGATTTGTCCAGCCATAGTGCTCCGCCAACTGTCCGAGGGAGGCCGCCTTCCCGGTCCGGCGATGCAGTGCGCCCTCCAGGGTCTTCCGGATGAAGCGCCAGAACGGTCGGGCGCTTCCGATCAGGTTCGCGTACCCCTCAAATCGTGCGTGTGCCTCCTCGGCCGAGCGCATCGGCGCTTCCGGACCTCCGCCGATCGCCTGCCCGACGAAGAGGACGCGCGGCCCCTCACCTCGGCAAGCGCCGACCGGCATCATGACGTCGCCGCACGCGGACGAACCGCCATTCCCGTCGAACAGCTCAAGCAGGTGGCTGTAGGTCACCTCAGAAAGCAGCGCATCCATCGTCACGACCCTGTTCTGTCTGGCAGGAAACTCTGCCACTCCGTGCAAGGCTCCAGCATGTCCTCATTAACCTCGTCGGCATGAAGGTGACGACGGCCTTTATTCGTGAACCCGTCAAACACGAACTGCCGCGCTGCGAGGCCACCGCCAGGGCATCATCGCCGGAGGGGCGCGGTCGCGCTCATGCTCATGTGGAAGCCCAGCGCATCCTGTCGCAGCGCCGCTCGCTGCTCCTCCGGTAGCCGGGGCCATAGCGCCTAGAAGGCCTGCACGGCGGCGACGTGGCGGCGCCTGAGTCCGGCATCGGCGCAGATCACCAGGGCCACCGGATCGCCCAGCACGGTCGCCGCGGCCAGCCGCGGCAGTCCCGAGCCACCCCAGGCCGTGCCAGCGCCAGTAGGGCCGCTCAGGCGGCCAAGTGCGGCAGGGTGGTCCGGGGCGCGCGGGCCTCGAACAGGCGCCAGGGAGCCGGGATGGTCATGCGGCAACGCTTCATCCAAGCAAACGGGTGTGGACACCGTAAGCGTCCCCTTTTATATCGTCAATAAACGTCCCCGCTTACGAGGCCGCTTTGACAGGCTTTCCGTCCCCGGTTTATCCGTCTCGCATGGGTCGCCCGCCGATGAATCTCGAAGAGACCAAGGTTCGCCTCAACGGCGATCACAAGCGGCGCATCGTCGCCCTGGTCGGCGAGAACCAGATGGCCGCCTTTATCCGCGAGGCCGTCGAGGAGGCGCTGCAGCGTCGCGAGGCCCGCGCCCCGGCACCCGCCCCGACCCGGAACCGGCCGCCCGGCGCTAACTAGCGACGCGGCACCGCTACCCTTTTGTCTCCGGGCCGCCCGCCGGCCCACGCAGCACCCAGGAGCTGTCCCGCCCGCGCCGCCCGGCCATCCCCGGCGCGTGCCGCGCCTTGTGCGGGATCCTCGGCCCTTCGCCCTGCGCCACCCTCAGCCGGAGCCCCCGATGCGTCACGATCCCGTCCCCGTCCCGCTGCTGCCCCGCGCGCTGCTGCGCGCCCACCACTGCGACAAGCCGACTGATACGCGCTTTCGCGCCCTGGCCCGCCTGGCGCAGTCGCTGTGGCGCAGCCGCCAGGGCCTCGCCTGCGGCAAGGCCACCGAGCCCGGTACCGGCCGCCGCCGCCTCTTGGGCAGCATGCTCACCCCAGGTGCCGCCAAGGCCGGGGCCAACTTCGTCGATCCCGCCCTGCTCCCCCGCGTCCGCCGCGAACTCGTCTGGCGCGAGCCCGGTGCCGTCATCGAGGAGCAGCGCCTGTGGGGCAACCTGCTGTCCAGCCAGACGCTGGCCTTCTCGCTGTTCCTGCCGCTCAAGCACGACCTCGCCCTCGCCACCCGCACCCTCGCCCCGTTGTTTCCCGACCTCGTCGGCTGCGTCACTGGCATCCTGCTGGAGCACTCTCCCGGCCGCGGCCATCCCGCCTTCACCGGCGACCACACCGCCTTTGATGTGCTGGTCCGCTGCACCACCCCGGACGGCCTACCCGCCTTCCTGGCGATCGAGATGAAGTACTCCGAGGCACCCGGCGGACTGGCGACGTCGCCCATGCCGCTGCTCGACGACCTGTCCCGCACTGCCGGGCTGTACCGCGACCCGGACGCGCCCGCCCTCCGCGGTGGCACGCTCGGCCAGTTCTGGCGGCAGCAGCTCCTCGCCGCCGCCATGCTCCGCCAGGGCCCGTACCAGCAGGGGCGCGTGGTCGTGCTCGCCCCCGCCGCCAACAACGACATCTGGCAGGCGGTGGCCGCCTACACGGCGCAGCTCCAATCCCCGGAACCGCCCGCCTCGTCCTTTGTCGCCTTCACCCTGGAAACCCTGCTCGCTCAGCTCGACCAGGCTGGCGGTGCCGCGATTGCCGGCCCCATCACCGCCCGCTACCTCGACTTCACGCCCGCCTACGCGCTGCTGGACCAGCACCTCGACGGTCCCGCCTGATCCCCACGATCCAACCGCCGATCCCTGCCTTCGCAGATCCACCGCATCCCCCTGGAGCAACCGCATGACCCAACCCCGGCACCACAACCATTTCGCTGCAGCGTCGCACGCGACCACGACATCCGAGCCGCATGTCGGCATCTTCTGGATGCTCGCCTTTGCTGATCACCCCGCCCTCCTGGGGCACCGGGTGCCGCTGGCCCAGGGCGAACCCTATGGCGACTTCCTCACCCATGGCGCCCACTACGAACATTGGACCGCGCTCGCCGCGCTCGGGACCGACGAGTTGCTGCGACGCGGCCTGCTGACGACGCCGGCCTGGTCGGAATACGAGGAGTGGCCGCGCGGCCGCGTGATCTTTCACCGGCCCACGCAGCGCTTTGTCATCTACGCCGATCGCAAGATCCAGCACGCCTCGGCCATCGCGCTCATCAGGGCCAACTTCGGGGTGCCGGACGGCGCGTTCGATGTCCGCAGCGACGAGCACTACGTCAGCATCCGCGACGTCCCACACGGTCCCCCCTGAGGCTAAGCGTAGCAAGGTGCTGCGAGTCACACGAAGTAGCACGCGAGCAGCCCGCCCTCAGTGCTTCGCAGCCCAATACTCTCTGGCAGGCCAGACCGCCGGACGTCGAGAAGGGCCGCATCATCGTCGAGAATCCCGGGAGAACCTTACAGCCAAACAACTGAAGCTTGCCTCATCAGGCGAGGCCTCGCATTTTAGGGCCCACTCCATAACGGCTGGGGTTGGGTGAGCGGCGGGGGTTATGCGCGTTCGGAGGATGTCTGACGTCCTTCGAGGTAGCCTATGTGGACCCCTGCCGCCTGCGTGCAGCTTGCATCCGAGTCCCAGCTCTATGCAACTTACCTGACCGATGCCGAGTGGGCGGTGGTCGCGCCCTTCCTACCCATGCAGCACGCACAGGACGTCCCTGGTCCTGGCCGATGCGGCTTGTCGTCGATGGCATTCTCTACGTGCTTCGGACAGGCTGCGCGTGGGTACATCTGCCGCGCGACTTCCCGCCGTCCGGGCCAGTGCTTCGCTGGTTCCTGCATCTGTCGCGTTCAGGCACCTTCAAACGATTGGCCCATACACTCACCATATCTGATCACGAGCGTGTGGGTCGTGACGCTTCGCCGACGGCGGCCGTGATGGATGCAACAATAGGCTGGTTCGCCCCTCGTGCGATGTCCAGGCTCCCTCCGCACGCGCCTTTGCGACGTGGATGCGCACCGGAGCTCGTCAAGCTAATGCGCCCACGCCAACCGAACGATAGCGCGGGTCGCGATCCATCCACGATATTCGTGCTTGCTGAAGTTAGGTCGGATAGAGAAGTAGAAGCAGACATTGCATCACTACCGGAACAGGCCACTATTCCGCGACACCTACACGACGAGGGACACCTGCTTGCCTGTTCCCAAGTGACCTAGCCATCGAACCCGAAACATTGCCGGTAGATGCCCGACGGGCAGCCCGGGATCATCCCACCGTTCAATCGTCAGATCGACGTGGGGGGGCGCCTCCTGCCATGGATACGACAGATCACCATTGACTGTGTTATCAGTTACAGATAACTCATCATATGTGACAAATTGACCGAAAATTAAGCTTGGACCTGTTGCTCGAACTCGATGGCCAGAACACTGTCCGTGGACGCCGCTGGTCGGCATCAAGTCAAGTTTGTGGTCAGTCAAGTGGCGGTGGCGCCAGGAAGGTCCGAAGGCGTCGACAGCTCGCTCACGCTGCACGGCCCCGATGGCATGTGGTTGGTTGGCTTCGACAACGCCTACTTGGTGGCAGAGGGCGCTAGTCCCAGGTGCTGGCGGTCGACGAGGTCGGACTGCAAGAATTATCAATGGATGGTGCAGGGCTGTGAGTACGTAGATGCTACGACCCTACCCGGCAAACCTTAGCGGAGGTGGATGCAGTGCTGCGTGCGCAATGGGTGTTGCTATGAGTGTAACCGGTAAGGGCGGCGTGCTCCAGGTGGGGATTGCGGCCTACGAGGAGATGAAGGCGCGGACGATAGGTATCGCACGCGGGGAATGCCACCCCACTGCCGAAGAGCCGCGTGTCTGGTTTGCCTCGCTCGAAAGCTTTACCCGCGTGCTGTCGGACCGAAACCGCGAGCTACTATCGCTAATAGCCGAGCGAGAGCCGGCCTCGTTAGCAGAGCTAGCCATACTTTCAGGGCGTGCGAAGCCAAATCTGTCACGCACGCTGCGTACGATGGAGCGGCACGGGCTAGTGGAACTGCAGCGTGGCAAAGGTCGCATGCTAAGACCTCAAGTGCGCTACCATGGCATCAGGCTCGACCTCCCGGTTACCAGCGCTGCGCGTCGTATGGCAGGGCAGCGGACCGCATGACCATGCCGGAGAACGCCCAAGAAGGGCCAAGAGGCTGGGCCACCGTGACTGTGGGGCATGTAGGTAGCGTCCGCGTCGGTAAGCAGAAGTCACAAGGTGCGCAGACGGGACTGCACCCCACGCCGTACATCCGAGCCGCCAACATCACGCCTGCCGGTCTCGAACTGTCTGATCTCCTTTACATGGACTTCACTCCCGCTGAGCGGAGGACCTTCGACCTTCGGCAGGGCGACGTGGTGCTCACTGAGGCGTCTGGGAGCGCGGCGCAGGTCGGGCGGGCCGCTCTCTGGCCCAATGACGCACCCGCGTGCTGCTTTCAGAACACGGTGATCCGCTTTCGCCCCCATGCCGTCGCGCCGGGCTACGCCCTGATCGTGTTCCGGCACTTCGCAACATCAGGTGCCTTCGCTCGGACCGCGCGTGGGGTCGGTATCCAACACCTCGGCGTTACGCGATTGACTGCGCTTCCGTTTCCGCTTCCTCCCTTAGCGGAGCAGGACCGCATCGCTGGCGAGGTGCAGGCCCGTATGGATGGGATTGTGGAAGCGCGGGCCCTGCTGACATCCGCGCTCGCGAGAGTTCGTGAACAGGACCGAGAGATTGTCGCAGCGGCCGCACGAGGCCGGCTCATGCAGGAAAACGAGCCCGGAGGCCTGTCCCCAGCCGAACCGGAGCGCCCGCTTGCGACCATCACGCTGGATGGCGACCAGCATTCCCTGTTTGAGGGATCGCGCGGCGAAGGCGTGCGTGAACCCTCCGAAGGCGCGTGGACGGAACCCCTCCCGGTCGGGTGGCGCTGGGTGAGCGTCGCGGAAGCAGGCGAGTTGAAGCTCGGACGCCAACGCTCGTCTGGACGGAAAGCCGGCGGCAGTCCTATGGCTTACCTCCGTGTTGCAAACGTCCAAGAAGACGCCATTACCTTTGACGACCTCACATCTATGGATTTCACACCTGCTGAACAGGAGGCCTATGCGGTACGCTCGGGCGACATCCTGCTCAACGTAGGGCAGAGCCCGGAACTTATCGGACGACCGGCGCTCTTGCGTGAGGATCTCGGCCACCTTGCGTTCCAAAACCACTTGGCCCGCTTTCGTCCCAGACCCGGTATTGACGGCGAGTACGCCCTACTCGTGTTCCGGCACTACCTGCATTCTGGAGTGTTCCGATCGGTCGCAACTTGGTCCACCAATTTGGCGACCCTCGGATTAGGACGTTTAGCCGTCTTACCTTTCCCGCTGCCACCACTTGAGAGTCAAATCCGCATCGCTGCAGAAGCGCGTCGGCGGTTGGAAGCATCCCGCTCGCAAGCGGAGGCCATCAGTGCAGCGCTTAAAAGGATGCCCGGTCTCGAGGCTGAGCTGCTCTTGGCTGCGGTGACGGGTGCGCTGGTGCCCCAAGATTTTGCCGACGAGCCTGCCACGGAGCTTCTTGACCGCCTCGGTCCTGTGCCTGGTGATACCACCTTGCCCGTGCAGGGAAGGACCAGAGAACCGCCCGACGATGAGGAGCTTACAATGAATCCTAGCGCGATTCAGGATGACGACACGGTAGCCGCTGGTGGCCGTCTTGCTGCCTCGCTTCGCGCCGCCGGGCGACCTCTTCGTCTTCCCGAGCTGCTTGCTAGGGCTGGGTACGACGGCAGTGAGATTGACGATGTCGAACTCTTCTATCTCGCTTTGCGAGAAGAGCTAGGGAATGCCGTTCGCGTGCTTGGTGACGCGTCAGAGAATGCACTGTTGGAGAGCATGCCCGATGCGGCTGGATGAACTCACGGTCGGAAGTTTCAAAAACCTAAAGGACTTCCACATCGATTTTGATGAGGGTTCGCCGTATACCGTGCTCGTCGGCGAAAATGGAGCAGGCAAGTCGAATCTTATTGAGGCAATCACGATAATCTTTCGCAACCTTGATCTCGACGAGGCGGCAGCTTTTCAATACCGGCTAAAATACCGTTGCCGCGAGCACGACGTCGAAGTAATCGCCGACACAGCCGAGCAGTTCCCACGCTTTCGCGCCAGACCTAAGGGAACAGAAGAACCATACGCTGACTTGCCGCGGAAGCGTTTTATGGAAGTCGACGATGACGGACGGCCACTCTACCGACCCGCGTTTGTGTTCGGTTATTACTCGGGGCCAAGTGATAGGTTAGCTGGCCTCTATAGGACGCACGAGGAACGCTACTACCGTTGGATCATTAAATCACCAGAACAAAGAGGTGGGCGGGCTGTTGACGATCCCAACGCGCTGCGTCGCCTCTTCTACGCGCAGACGATGCATGGCCAGTTCGCGCTCCTTGCGTTCTTCATGGCACCGGGAGACGACGCCGAGCGAGACCGTGCGTTCTTACGTCAGCACCTACAGATCGACGGTCTTGACAGTGTGCTGTTTGCACTGAGGAAGCCTTCGTGGGGCAACGCCCGTAAAAAGGGGGGGGATGCACGCTTTTGGCATGCTGAGGGTGAGATACGGACATTCCTCGAGCGGCTCTACGAGGTAGCACTGTTGCCGGCGCGTATGGCTCGGCGCATCCCTGCGGATCTAGGCAGAGACGGGCCTGTGGAAGGACTTTACCTGTTTCTGCCGAAGGCTGAAGACCTTCACCAGGTGTATGAGTCCTACGGCGACCAATATGCCTTTTTTACAGCGCTGGAAAGCGCACACCTGTCGCGCGTAATCGGGGATCACGACGTCCGGACGCGGGTACGCTTGACGACAGAGAGCGGCGGCGGCGCCGTTACCTACCGCGAACTGAGCGAGGGTGAGCAGCAGCTCCTACTTGTATTGGGGTTACTAAAATTTACGGCGCGTGACGACGCCTTGTTCCTCCTCGACGAGCCGGACACACATCTCAATCCTGTGTGGAGCACACAATACCTGGAGTTTCTTGATCGCTTTATCCGCACGCGGGAGCGAGGAGAAAGCTGTCACATCATCATGTCTTCCCACGACCCGCTCGTACTCGCTGGGTTAGGGCAAACACAGGTTCGTATCCTTCGACGTGACACTGCTGGAAGAGCGATCGCTGAGCCGCCGATGAGTGATCCGCGGGGCATGGGTATTCAAGCGATCCTCGCAAGCGATCTCTTCCGCTTGCCAGCAGCAGGTTTGGACACGGAAACACAGCACGAGCTTGAGGAGCAAAGAAAACTAGCTGTAGAAGAAAATATTTCCGTCGAACAGCAACAAACGTTGCGAGATGTGACTGATCGGCTCAACCGGAAAGGGTTTTGGAAGAGCGATCGTGATCCCCTCTACCAGCTTTTCCTTCAAAGATTCCTTCCACAATGGATTGAGCGGGCGAAGCCCGAATGGCAAGAGGCGGTCCAAATATCGCCAGAGCATATGCAGGAGCGGGACGCTCTCGCCGACGAAATAGCGGCAGAGATTGCGGAGGAAGCTAAAGCCGAAAGGGCGGCCCGCGAGTGAGATATATTGACCTCGACCTCCTAGTGGGCCGTCCCGACGTTCAACCACTCATCGAGGCTACGGAAGCCGCCCGGCAAGCGGTCTCCGCTGCCGGAGACGCTGCAACCCGGCGGGCACTTATCGCAGCCAATCGAGGGCAGTGGGTGGCGTTTCGATCGGTGTTCCAAGCCGTGTTTGGTGAAAAATGTTGGTATACAGAGTCGCGCAATCCTGGCACCGATGATGACGTAGATCACTATCGACCGAAGGGCCGCATAGCCGAACGACCTGGGCATGGAGGTTATTGGTGGGAGGCCCTTCACTGGCGAAACTTCCGTCTGAGCTGCCATCGCGCAAACCGTTTGCGTGAGAACCCAGAGACGGGTGTCACACATGGCAAAGGCGACCGTTTTCCCCTGCTCGATGAGCAGGAACGCTGGAAGCGCCCAAGCGACGTTTGCCGCGAGCGTCCGACGCTGCTTGATCCGACCGATCCGTCCGATCCGCCGCTACTTACTTTCGAAATCGACGGACGGATAGCGATCGCTCCGGAGCATGCAAGCGATGCGACGGCTGCGAGACGTGTCGAAGATTCAAGGATCTACCTTCATCTTGATTGGCCCGCTTTCGTCAGTGACAGACGTGACCTCTACACTAGCGTGTTTTTAAAAGTGCTCGACGGCGACAGAGCCGACTTGGCTTTCCGACGAGGAGAGGTAGGAGCCAGAGACACCTTGAAGGCTATAGCGCGTGACCTTATTAGAATGGCACAGGACCGAGCTACGTACTCCCGGGCAGCTGTGGCTTATATTCACCGCTTCAGTGATCGTGACTGGATTAGGCGCTACGTTTTGAGACACATTCCGGCGGCTCGACTCAATGACTGAACCCAATGCTGCCTCTCTCGTGCGCAAACTATGGCAGTACTGTAATGTGCTGCGCGACGACGGCCTGTCGTACCCGGACTATGTCGAGCAACTGACATACCTGCTGTTCCTCAAAATGTCTGAGGAGCAGGGTTCAGAAGCGATTCCAGCAAAATTCTCGTGGTCATCACTGCTCAATCTCGATGCCGCAGCGATGCATCGGCATTATACGGTAGTTCTGTCTGCCCTTGGAAATTGCGGGGGCATGCTCGGACTCGTATTTAGCAACGCTAGGAATAAAGTTCGCGATCCGGCCAAGCTGCGCCTCCTCGTTCTTGACCTAATTGGAACCATGGAGTGGACGGGTCTCTCTGCCGATCTCAAAGGCGATGCGTACGAAGGTTTGCTTGAGAAAAACGCACGGGATACGAAAAGCGGCGCCGGGCAGTACTTCACTCCTCGCCCTCTTACAGAGGCGATCGTCGAGTGCGTTGATCCGCGCCCCGGTGAGGTAATCTGTGACCCAGCATGTGGCACCGCAGGCTTCTTGCTAGCAGCTCACCGGCATATTCAAGCAAAAAGCCTCACGCTGACTCGTGCCCAACGACGGCATTTGGCGACACGGGCGTTGCGTGGCACGGAGCTGGTCGAGGAAGTGGCACGCCTGGCTGCTATGAACCTTCTCCTGCACGGTGTTTCGGGGAGCGCGGACGACGAACTGCCAATCGTATGCGAAGACAGCCTACATCGGAGACCGCGGGCGAAGGCCGACGTGGTGCTCAGCAACCCGCCGTTCGGCATCAAAGGTAGCGTGACCTACGCAGCAGACGAACGGAGTGCCGCCCGTCCTCAGGACGATCTGACAATCGTTCGACCTGATTTTTGGGTTCGTACCGCCAACAAGCAGTTAAACTTTCTCCAACACATTTCCAGCCTGCTGAAGCCTGCGGGGCGGGCCGCGGTAGTCGTGCCGGATAACGTGCTGTTCGAAGGCGGAGCCGCCGCCTTGGTGCGACGGCGCTTGATGGAGATGCATGACGTACACACGCTGCTCCGACTGCCGACCGGCCTATTCTATGCGCAGGGCGTTAAAGCCAATGTCCTATTTTTCGACAAACTAACCGCCCGGTCGGAGTCGTCCAAGCCAGACCTTTGGGTTTATGACCTTCGGGCTTCAAACCGATTTACGCTTAAGACGAAGCCGTTGCAACGAAGTGACCTTGAGGAATTCATCCATCTGTATAGACCGGGCGATATTCAGGGGCGCGCGACGGTTGCCGCTTCGACAAGCAGTTCCGACCGGTGGCAGCGATTCAGTAAGGATGTAATCCTCGCTAGCGCCGATTGCCGCCTGGACCTAGTGCGTGAGGTGGATAAAGGCCCCAGCGATAGCTTGGGAACAGACAGGATCGACGAAATTTCGCGCTTGATCGCCGAGGATCTCACACGCGCCCTCCACCACTTGGCCCTCGTATCGCCCAGGAAGTCGGCCGTGAGGTACGAAGAGTCGGAGTAAGCAGAATGCTTGAGCGTGGGGCGGGGGTAAGAACCGAGGAACAAACAGCCGAATTGAGTTCCTGCCTGACACGCGCTTATCCCAACAGCCCCCTCTACGAGCCGCGAGCACATCACGGACTACAAGGTTCTCTACGATCTCGGCAGGATTCCAATTTTGGGGGGTGAAGCAGACATCTCGAGGCGTCCACTCTACAGCTGCTTCCCACCCTCCCCGGCGATAGCCTTTCAATGGACTATGAACTTCACCCTTCCCGAAGGGCAGTTGCCTTGAAGAAGGTGTAGCAGAAAGTTCCATCCCCCTCGGTCGTTCGGTGCAGAGCCTGGATGCCGGTATCGAAGGTTCCTGCCTCTATCTGTCCGGTCCGGACCGCCTCGTCCCGCACGCTCGCCACTATGGCGGTGAAGGTTCGGCGAATGAAGCCGTCCACCAGCTCCGGCCTGTTAACGTCCACATAGACCAGGTGAGGTGAGACGCGAAGACTGTGGAGGTCGGTTGCCGCGAGCAAGGGGTAGAGCTGCTGGCCGATCTCGGTGTCCCCACCCGTCACGCGCTGTAGCGCGACCTGGCAGCGGATGACGGCCCGGGCAGCAGGGTCATTGGGGTGGAGTAAGGGTAGAGCCGTGGTCGCCCTCAATGACGGTGAGGCTCCCGCCGGGCCGCAGCACCCGTTGGAGCTCGCCCAACGCCGCTGCCGGGTCGGCCAAGTGTTCCAGTACGAAACAGACGAAGACATGATCGAAGCTGGCATCCCCAAAGGGCATGAGCGCACGTCTCCCTGCCGGAACTCTGGCTGCGGCAGGCCGGCGGCTCAGATACGCGCCTCGGCCCCGGCCAGTGAACTTGCGGAAAGGTCAAGGCAGGTGAGGGGAGCGCCCGGGCTATTGCGGAGAAGCAGCACGGTCTGCGCTCCGACGCCGTATCCCACCTCCAGCACAGTACTGCCGGGGGGGTAGGCGGTGCCGTGGTGCAGCCGAATCTCCAGCGTCACCGCCTTATCATTCAGGCGCCGGCTCTCCGCTTCCTCATAGCCGTGGACGTACCCTGAGCGCATGGATGCTTCCCTTGTCACCGTGGCGCCATGCTACTGCCGGCTCGGGAGGGCGATCTTGAACGCGATTGCGCTGAGCTGCTCAAGCCACGGCGGCGCGGTAGCGGGCCGGAGTGACGCCAAGTTGGCGGCGGAAGGCGCGGGTGAGATGGCTCTGGTCCGGGAAGCCGGCCCCGGCCGCAGCCTCGGCGGGGCGCTGGCCGGCTGCTAGCAGCCGCTGGGCCAGGCGCACGCGCTGCTGCAACAGATAGGCGTGCGGGGTCACTCCCACGGCCCGCGCGAAACCGCGCAGCAGTTGGAAGCGGCTCACCCCTGACAGGGCGGCCAGTTCCGTCAGGGTGGCGGGGCGCTCCGGAGCCTCCGCAAGGCGTCGCAAGGCCAGGGCGACGGGGGGCGGCGGACCGGCGACGGGCAGCGGGCGGCTGCCGTGCCGGGCTAGGAGAAGGGCGAGCAGCCGCAATAGGCCCTCCTCCGTGCCGAGAGCATCGGGGATCGGCTCCGTCAGCGCGACGAACAGTTGTTCGAACAACGTCGCGACGAGAGGATCATGCAGGACGGGGCGGGTAATCTCCGCCTCCCAGCGCAACTCCTGGCGCAACGCCTGGGCGACCAGACTGGGATCGAGGTAGAGCATCCGCCAGCTCCGTGCCGCGCCGCGCACGGGATCGCCGTCATGCATTTCGCCAGGATTGACGGTGATGACGTCACCGGCGACCGCCTCGACATGCCCGATACCGCTCCATGAGCGATGCGCGCCCTCGGTTAGCACGCCGATGCCGAAACCATCGTGAGCGTGCCGGGGGAAGGAATGGTCGATACGAGGGCGAAAGCCTCGATGCTTGGAATAGAGGATCGGTACTGCTCTGCCCGATGAAGGCTGCCTGCCACGATCCTCCGCTCCCTCATCCAAGGCCCCCTGCCTTGCAGAACGATAGCCCAACGAGCGCCCGGCGCGAGACCAATGGTCTACTTCCACTCTCACCAAATCCTCCCGCCACCCCTTAAGACACGATAACCCCTGGAAGCGCGCGCCAAATGAGTCGTCAGGCGATGATCACCACAATCTGACTTCTGCCTACTCCAAGTGGTCTTACTGTGCCTTGGCATACGTCAAGGGCGGCGGGAAGCTCCGGAATGTCACATACCATTCCCGCCTCTGCGCCCTGGACGGATGCCTCTCCGCGCCCGAAGGTTATGTCGACGCGAAAGGCTCTGTGAAGCATGGTGAACGATGAGCAACTGTCCCTCGACGACGTGCCAGTCGAGGATGTGAATGCCGCCCTCCGCATCTTCCGCCGGTTACCATTGGAGCTGCTAGGCTTCCTGATCCTCTTGCCAGTCGTGGGCGTTGGCCTGTCCAAGCTCAGTACGATCCTGTCGCCTCCCTACGGCCTATACATTTTTGGCCAAGGGCTCGTGACATGGGGATTGCTGCTGATGCTGGTTCTGTTGTTCGGGCTGTTGTGGTCGCGAGGACGGCATATCGGGCGGCTGCTGAATGACCCAGTGATCATGGCTTCACCCGTCGTGAGCTTGCTATCGGCACCTGGAGTGCTGGCCGAGCGAGCCAACGCATTGGGCATGGAATGGAGTGGCTTTTACGGGCCGCTTCGTCCGCGCAAAAGGCTGACGAAAGCCTAGAACGCGTCGTCGAACATCCGTCGCGCTTTGTCTGTAAAGCACGATAATCGTTGCTTATCGTGATAGGACGTAACAAGCAGGCGTTTACCTTTTTGCTTGCTTCAATGGTCCTATCTCGATGCCGGGCGATTCTGACCCTGCGGTATTTTCAGCACACGACATGCCAATAAAAGGAAGGGACCGTAAGGCCCCTTCCCTCCCTTCCTGTCAGTCCTTTGCCGGCTGAGCGGACATAGCCAGCGTAGCCTCATCCATGCGTGGCTCGTAGTCGATGCCGGCGCGGGTGGCCCAGATGTTGGTCAGGGTGAACAGCGGCATGATCGCCACGTCGTCCATGGCCAGTTTCACCGCCTGGCGCAGCAGGGCGTCGCGCTGCATGTCGTCCAGCGTTGCCAGGGCGCGGTCGCGCAACGCGTCCAGCTCGGGGTTGGAATAGCGCCCCACATTGGCGGCGCCGGTGCCCGCCGCACGGTCATAGGTGCCCATGATGCCTACCAGCGCCGAAGAAGCTTCCGCGCTGCTGCTGCCCCAGCCACCCAGTCGCAAGGCGAAGTCCTGCCGCGCCGAGCGCGGCGAATAGGTGGTGGAGGGCAGCGCCTCCACCTGCGTCTGGATGCCGACGCGCGTCCACATCTGGGCCACTGCCTGCGCCACCTTGGCATCGTTGGGATAGCGGTCGTTGGAGGTGTGCAGGGTCAGGCGGAAGCCCTGCGGAAAGCCCGCCTCGGCCAGCAGGCGCCGTGCGCCTTCTGGATCATAGGCCGGCGGCAGGACCTCGGGGTTGTAGCCGCCGGTGCCGGGCGGCAGCCATTGCCCTGCGGGCTGGGCGGTACCCTCCATCACACGCTCGGCCAGTGCATCGCGCTGGATGGCCATGGTGAAGGCACGGCGCACCCGAAGATCGTCGAAGGGGTTGGCGGGCAGCGGCTGGCCGGCGTTGTCCGTAACAAAAGGCAGGTTGCCGCGGCGGGACCGGTCGAAGTTCAGGAAGATGACGCGGGCGCTTTGCGCCTCGGTGATCCGCACCGCCTCGCTGCGCCGCAGCCGGGGCAGGTCGGCGGCGGGCACCTGGTCAATCATGTCCACATCGCCCGATAGCAGCGCGGCGCTGCGCGCGGCGGCATTCGGGATGAAGCGGTAATGCACCTGCTCCCAGGGCTGCGCGCCAGCCCAATAGGCATCGTTGCGAGTGAACTCGGTTCGGTCGCCGACGCGGTAGGAGCGTAGGCGGTAAGGACCGGTGCCGATGGCGGCCTTACCACTGTTGTAGTCCTCGGTCGCGGCCCCCTCACCCACATGGCGCGAGACGATGGAGAAGGAGGAGAAATCGGACGGCAGCAAGGGATAGGCCGTTTTGGTGTGGACGCGCAGCGTCAGCGGGTCGACCACTTCGACCCTTGTGACGGTGCGCACGAAACCGCCGAAGCCGCCCGGGCTGTTGGGCACGCTCGGCAGGCGCGCCAGTGAGAAGGCGACATCGTCGGCCGTGAAGTCGCGCCCGTCATGCCATGTCACGCCGGGACGTAGCTTGAACTCCCAAACGGTGTCCTCCACCGGCTTCCAGCTTTCCACCAAGCCGGGGGTCATGCGGCCCTGGGAGTCGTGGTTGATCAGCCGGTCGAAGACATGCAGCGTCAGGGCGTTGGCCGTGCCCGAGTTATAGAAATGCGGGTCCATCGAGATGGCAGAGCCGCCCACGGCGATGGTCAGGTCGCGCGCCGCGACCGGGTCCGCCGCCAGCAACACGCCTAACCCCAGTAGCCCGGCTAGGCGGGCACGTGATCCGCAGGTGGTGATGAATGGGTTCATCGTTTGGCGCTCCTCGGCTCTGATCCTACAAGAGGCTAGGACGGCGGCCGCACCACGACCACCCAGCCCCAGGTCACCAGGGGCGTGGTATTCCCGGCTTATTGTGCTTGGCTGTAGGGAGGCCACAGCTCACTCCATTGATTGTGTCGCCAGTCGATCTGAAGCAATCGTTGTCGCTTGTCGGTAGGGTGTTCAGGGTAGAAGCTGCTACCAACAGCAGGCTGCATGAGATCGTAATCAAGACGCACCATCGCAGTTGGTGTCGATGTTTTAGGGAGAGAGATTTTGCTGTTTCATACGATGGTGGGATCCAACGATATCCAACAATCCAAGCAGTTCTATGATGCGCTGCTCGGTACGCTGGGCGTCGGCGAAGCGACGATCAACATGGCAAGCAGCGGTCACACCCGGCTCTTCTACCGCAGTGACCGCGGCGCAAATTTCATCGTGACGAAGCCCATCAACAACGAGCCCGCGACGGTTGCTAACGGCAGCACTGTCGCTTTCTCATGCGACTCACCCGAGCAAGTCCGTCAGTTCCACGATGTAGCAGTCGCCAATGGTGGCACCTCGATCGAGGACGGGCCAGGACCACGCCAGTCGGCGATGGGGACGATCCATCTGGCGTACGTTCGCGATCCCGACGGCAACAAGCTATGCGCCATATACCGCCCTTCGTAATATTGGGCTGGTAAAACCTTCCCGCGAATGATGGATTGGTCAGGAGGCTGCCGCTCTACTGAGCGGCAGCTTGCCAGTAGAAGCCAATTTTCCTAGACCCATGTCTAACCCCGGAATGGGCTGGTCATACTGAGGCAAACTGTTAACTACAGTTGGTGACAGCATCTTGCTGACCAGCGGCGAATGTTTCGCTGAGTCGAGCTTGGACAGCCCCGAGCTTCTCTGGGTTCCGCACCACATAGATCGCCACGATCCTGCCATCCCGCACGTCCAGCGCCGTGGTTTGTGGCAGGCCATCGGCTTCCAGCGTGATGTAGCCTGGCAAGCCGTTGACGCGGCCGAGGTGCAGCAGTGGGACGTGCGAGAGCCGCCCCTTACGGGACAGCCCTGCAAAGAAGCGCGTGACCTTGTCGACCCCGTGGATCGGGTTCAGGGCGGCGTTACGGATGCCGCCGCCATCCGTGTGCAGGACCACGTCACCGGCCAGGAGCTGTTGCAAGGCAACTTCGCTGCCGTCGCGGGACGCCGCGAAGAAGGCCCGGGCGATGCGCTGGGCGTCCTCCTCGGTCACGGTCTGGCGGGGGTGTGCTTCGCCCAGATGCACGCGGGCGCGCGTGGCTAGCTGGCGGCAGGCGGCCTCGCCGCGGCCCAGCAGGGAGGCGATCTCGGCGAAGGGTGTTTCGAACAGGTCGTGCAGGATGAAGGCGGCGCGTTCGGCCGGTGACAGCCGCTGCAGGGTGAGCAGGAAGGCGACGGAGATGTCCTGGGCCCGCTCATGGGCGGCCTGCTGTGGCGGCTCCTCTGGTCCCAGGATGGGCTCCGGTAGCCAGGGGCCGACATAGGTTTCCCGTCGATGGCGGGCGGATTTGAGGTGATCCAGGCTCAGCCGCGCCGCGACCTTGAGCAACCAGGCGCGGGGCGTGGTGATCTGCGCCCGATCCGTGGCGTTCCAGCGTAGAAAGACCTCCTGGGTGATATCCTCCGCCGTGGCAAAGGAGCCGGTCATGCGGTAGGCGAGCCCAATCAGCTCGGCGCGCAGCGGCGTGAAGTGCGCTGCAGGATCGGGCTCACCGGTCACGCTCAGGCAGCCGCGGTGATGGGGTGCCGGGCGGGCACGCTGCGGAAGCCGATGGCCAGGCGGTTCCAGGCGTTAATGGTGCCGATCAGCACGGAAAGCTGCACGATCTCCGCGTCGGAGAAGTGGGGGCGCAGCCCGTCATAGGCTGCGTCCGGTGCATGGGTCTCGGCGACCAAGGTCAGCGCTTCGGTCCAGGCCAGGGCGGCGCGTTCGCGGTCCGTGTAGTGCGGTGCTTCCTGCCAAGCATCCAGCAGCAAGAGCCGCGCGGCTGTTTCACCAGCCTTCATGGCGTCGCGGGTGTGCATGTCGATGCAGAAGGCGCAGCCGTTGATCTGCGAGGCACGGGTCTTCACCAGCTCGATCAGGCTGTGCTCGAGGCCGGCAGAGGTCACGGCCTTCTCCAGGGCCATCATGGCGTGCAGCAGTTGGGGTGCGGCGGCGGCGTAGTTCAGGCGGGGGGTCATGGCGGCTGATCCTGTCAAAGGTTCCGCGCATAAGACGAGATAGCGACGCCGGATGTGACGTGCCGGGCAAAACTTTGGCCGAGATCGGCAGAGGTTCGAGCAGATGGCTCCGCTGCGATTGCCCTCCCCCAAACAGTCGTTTGATCAATGGCCTACTCGCAGTCCCGCCCTCAACGACCGTTCAAGGCTATCCAACACCCTCGGACATCTGTGCCAGCCCCCACTTCGCGGCTAATGCGACATGCTCTGTCTCCAAAAGCGGTGTCCCCCTACCCTGCTGACACCTCTCCTGAGCCTTCTTTTTTATCTGAGAGACTTCGGCTGACCGGGCTTCGGTATCGCTTGGCGACCACTGTGCTGGGCTGGCGAAGAGATAGGCCGAGGTCCACTGACACCAGCGGCCGCCGACCACCAGGCCGCGGCGGACGTGACCCATGATGCCGGCCGCCTCGATACGCTCGAGCGCCAACTGCACCGTGGAGCGGGCGCAGCCTGCCCAGGCGGCCAGCTGGCCGATCGAAGGGTCGCAAACGCCGTGCCGCGATGGCCCGCGGTACAGCAGCGTCCACAGCACGATGATGCCGGTGCGGCGCAAGGCGCCGCCATGCAGGCCAGGCCGGTGGGTGAGCCGCTCCAGGCGACGGGCGGCGTCCATGATGCTCCGGCGATCGGCATCGCCGAGGCGCTGACGCTGCCAAGCGGCAACGCGCACGGACCCGGCACGGGCCGGGCGTGAGGATACAGGCATGCCCATGCTCCTGGGCCGCCAACAGGACGCAGTTTCCCGTTCCGCGAATCTTGCGGTTGAAAGCGCAGACGCCTATCTTAGGAGCAGCACTAGGCTCCGGTTCCGCCCTGGCAGGCGGGATAGGTCATATTCACGGGAAGGGGTTGTTCTGGCAGTTCTGCTGGGGCGACCCCTTTTCCTTTGTGGCGCCGGAGATTCGAGGCCACGCCTCAGCATGGCTTCCAACACGCCTAAGATCAACATCTTGCGTAACAGCAATCCCATCTAAACCATTGAACTCTAATACTTCCGGATAACCGATAAGTCGGATATCCGATTTTCCGACATATCGGTTGACCGATAACCCGACATACCGGATCATCTCAGCCATGGCACCTCAAATCCTGGCTTTAGCCAGCACAAAAGGCGGCGTAGGCAAGACCACGCTCGCTTTTTGCCTCGCTACTGAATTAGCGCGCCGACTATCCGATATGTCGGATAGTCGGCAAGCCGATATACCGGATAGTCGGATGGTCGAATGCATTGATGCGGATCCGAATCAAACTCTCTATCAAGCGATTCGCCGGGGCAAGGCGAGGGGCGTCAGGGCTGAGGTAGCAAACGGGGAGACGCTTCTGGCGGCCGTTGCTGAAGCAAGTAAACGGGCTGGGCTGATTGTCATCGATCTGGAGGGCACAGCCAACCAGGCGATGCTCTATGCATGTGGCAAAGCAAACCTCGTCCTGATCCCGGCTCAACCATCACTCTTCGATGTGGTAGAGGCGATGAAGACCCATGCGGTAGTAGAGCAGGCGGCTGATCTGACGCGAAGGGAGATCACTACTCGCGTGGTTCTCTCTCGCACTCCGGTACTTCGACAAAGGGTAGTGGACCATAGCCGCAAGCAGTTTGCCGAACGCGGCTTGCCAATTCTGTCCACTGAACTGATGGAACGGACGGCGTTCCGGCTGATGACTTATACTGGCACCCCGCCATGGGAAGATGACCCAGAAGGGGGGGCTGCCGGCAATGTGACTGCGATTGGTGATGAGGTAGCAAAACTACTTGGATGGACGGACAATGGCTAAGCGCCCTGCGATCCCCTTGCCTGACCTAAATGACGATGAACTACGGCAGCGGCTGCAGCCGCTAGCAGATAGAGTGCTGCCCAGCATGCCAGCAGCTGCTTCAGTCCGCACTACCAAGCCTAAACGGCAGGGTATGGAGTTCGCGTTGCCTGAGGCTGTCGCTGTAGAGCTCAAGACCCGAGCAGCAAAACGCCAGATCTCAGCTACAACGCTGATACTCGAGATTCTTCGTGATGCAGGCTTCCCTGTAGTGGCAGCGGATTTTGTAGACCTACGAAAAATGCCCAGGAAGTCTCTCTAGGCAGAAGTTCGACATATCGGCTATCCGATTATTCGGGTTTCCGACATACCGGTAGTCCGACATACCGGTAGTCCGACCTGCCGGGGGATCGGCTATTCGAATATTCGGTTAATCGGCTTACCATGGGCATTCTGCGTAAGATAGAATCTCGCCGAAAAGGCAAAAAAGGGGGAATTCTCTCTAGCTGTTCTTACTTCGCGAACAACGCCAGTAGCGGCACCAGCGCCGCGATCGCCACCGGGATCGACCATTACTGCATCAGGCTCCAGAACAGTTTGCGCCGGCGGTACAACAGGACGCGCTCGTTGGAACGCGGGTCCAGCAATTCTTGCGGGGGCGCGCTGTTCAGGCGCTTGTCGACCACCCAATTGGCCGCCGCCATGCCGCCTGCGAAGACAGCCAGGAAGGCTAGGTCCGGCCACCCGGCGGCGGTCAACACCGCTTGCAACAGGCCGCCCATCACCACAGAGGTGATGAGCACGATGGACACCACCAAGATGCCCCATCCCGACCAGATCAAGAACATGCCGCGATGATCTTAGATGGCTCTGGCAATGATGCCCGGTCACGCTGAAGCTGCGCGCCGCTGCACCCTGACCCTGTGCATTCGGCAAGAGTGATGGCCTAGCCGGATCCCCAGCGATAGGAGGCCTGCCACCTCCCTATGATCGATTCTCTGATCGCCGAGCTGAAGCTAGATTTCTGCGGCGCCTCGACGAGCGGGATATCCACAGATCACGGGGACAGAGCTGTGGATCAGCCGGTGGATGAGGTGTGCGTGGCTTGCCGGGACAGGGACCAACGGCCAGCGGCGCCCTGCTCTCTGCAGCACGCTCGGGGGTAAGGTAGGGGTAGCGCCAGGGTTGATCCCACATCGCGGGCGGTGGGCTTGACCCGCTACCAGCCGAGGCTTCCCGGCCCGCCTTTGAAGGGCCCCGCCACGTGCGAGGTGATCCAACCGCCGTAGAACCCGCCGGGCTGCGGTGTCACCCGCTCCCCGTCGACCTCGCAGACATCCAACAGTGCGGCGTAGAAGGCCAGATACCCCGCGAGGGCCTGAAAGGCCGGGGTGGGCCGTGGGTAGCTCCAGGCAATCTCCGGCAGCACGATGCCGTCCAGCACCAGGTCGAAATATACCGCCTGGCCCTTCCACTCGCAGAGAGACCGGCGCGAGGACGGGCGCAGCCGGGTCATCGCCACGTCCTGGGGCGGCAGGTAGTAGCTGGGCGGATGACTGGTTTCCAAGGTGCGGACGCTGCGCCGGCTGTCTGCGATGAGGAGGCCGGCATGCTGGATGCGGATGTGCCGCGCGCAGGCTTCGGCCACGGCGGGGCGGGGAAACGTCCAGACGCTTTCCTGCCCGGGGCGGGCGGGATCGGGTACCACGCTCATCGCGAGGCTCCGGGGGAGGGGGTGTGCCGCCGCATCCAGCGCTGCAGGGCAGGGCGGCCGCGCAGGAAGCCCCGGTAGGCGCGCTCCAGCAGCCACAGCACCGTGGGATGGCGCGCGATCAAGCCGAGGGGCCGCAGCACGGGGATGGCCCGCCACATGGCGGCGAAGGCGGCGGCGCCCGACAGCATCTGACCGTCCTCCCGGGCATGGAAGCGCGCCAGCAGGGCCGCCCGGTCGAGCGGGCAGGCGACCTCCGGCGTGGCGACATCGATGAAGGCGATCGCGCCGCGACGGTCGAGCCGCCGCATCAGCGCGATCTCGCGTTGGCACAGCGGGCAGGACCCGTCGTACCAGACCTGGAGCTGGGACATGTTCTGGCAGATGGAGTGGCCGGCGCTGTTGTCACCCCACGGCGCCAGCCTGTGCTGTCGATGGACCATAGTAACAATGAACAGGACACCGAGCCCCGGGCGCCCGACGACCCGGCATCATGCCAATCTGGCTGGCCAACTTCCCGGTATCGGAACTTGGCACTGAATGGCTGCTTGAGCGAGGTCTTCCAACGTCTTCCGCGGCAGTGACAATCCTTCGCGACGATAGCGCACCTCGTTCTTCGCCTCGATCTCACCAGGATAGAACACCTCGTCGCAGCCCGGCACGCGCGGCACGGCCTTGAGCTGCTCAACCATACGCTCCATGCGCTCGGCGAAGGCATCCACTGGCCCAAAGGCCGCAATGTTTAGGGCCAGGAACATGTGGCCGCACCGGCTGCGCCGTTCCGCCTGATAAGGTCCGCTGACCTCGTCCAGGATGCCGCTACCGGATAGCACGCCAGACAGCACGTCCATCATCACCGAGATCGCGTAGCCCTTGTGCTCTGCCATCGGCTGGATCACGCCGTTCAGCGCCGTTACAGGGTCCGTCGTCGCCCTGCCATCCTCGTCGATCGCCCATTGGCTGGGGATAGGCCGCCCTTTCTGCCGGGCCAGGAAGATCTTGCCGCGCGCCACCACCGTGTTGGCGATGTCGAGCATCATCGGCGCGTGCCGCCCAGCCGGTGCAGCGATGGACCAGGGATTGTTGCCAACCAGCTTCTTGCGCCCGCCCCAGGGAGCCATCGCCGGGCTGCCGTTGGTGGTGAGCATGCCGATGCAGCCCTCCGCGGTGGCCATGCGGGTGAAGTAGCCGAGCGCGCCATGATGATTGGAATTGCGGACCGAGACGACGCCCACGCCATGTGCCTTGGCGCGGCGCACCGCATCCTGCATGGCCTGCACGGCGACCACCTGCCCAACACCATCCTCAGCGTCCAGCACGGCGATGGCGCCGGCGTCTACCAGCTTACGCGGCTGGGTCACCGGCCGCATGACGCCGCTGCGCAAGCGGTCGATGTACCAGGGTGCACGCATGACACCGTGCGAGGAGTGCCCCCAGAGATCCGCCGTCACCAGCGTCTCCGCCACCAGTTGCGCATCCTCCGCCGGCAAGCCGTTCGCCCGGTATAGGTCAGCGACGAAGTCACGCAGGGTTTCGGCGGGTACAAGTGTCATCAGGATGCATCCTTGGTCGGTTTCGCGGGGAGGGGGCGATGGCGTGGTGTGTCGTAGGCAAGTGCGTCTTCCGCACGGACTGGCCCGGCGTTACTCATGCTGGATGAGCATAAATTTCGAGGTGCTGGACCTGCAGGCCCTCATGGCGGTACTCGACCTGCGCAGCTTCAGCCTGGCGGCGGCGCGGCTGAACATGTCGCAGCCGGCGCTGAGCCGCCGGATCCAGCGATTGGAGGCTAGACTGGGTGGGCCTCTTTTGGAGCGCACGACACGCCATGTGGCGCCCTCCGTGCTCGGCCAGCAGGTCTTGCCGCTGCTCCGGCGCGCGTTGAACGAAATGGAGAACGCGCTGGACGGCATCGAGGATCTGGGTGGCCAGGACCGCGGCTGGGTGGTCGTGGCGTGCCTGCAGACAGCGGTGCCGTACTTCATGCCGCCGGCCCTCGCCGCCTTGCGTGCCACGCACCCGCGCGTTCGCGTGCGGATCCTCGACATGACGGCCCAGGAAGCTTTGCAGAGCGTGGCGTCGGGCGAGGCCGACTTCGCCATCACGCTGGTCAATGCAGTTCAGGACACGGACTTGGACGTCCAACCGCTGCTGGACGATCCCTTCGTGCTGGCTTGCGATGCCGGGCATGCACTTGCGCAGTGCGAGCAGCTGCTGTGGCGGGAGCTGGTGGACTATCCCGTGATCGTCGCGGCGCGCACGAGTGTGCACCGTCCTTTGATCCAGGAAGCCCTGGCCCGCACCGGGTTGCGCCTGTCCTGGAGCTACGAAGTGCTGCACATGTCGAGTGCCTTTCACCTGATCCGCGCGGGGCTGGGCGTTTCGGTGTTGCCGCGCATCGCCATGCTGTCCGCCGGGCAGTCGGACCTGCGGGCGATCCCATTGCTGGAGCCCGTCATCCACCGGCCGATCTCCATCGTTCATCGCCGCTCCAGGCCCTTGTCGCCAGCAGCCCAATGCCTCGCTGCCCTGGTACGTCGACACCGCGGCCAGGACAGCGAAGGAACCTAAGGCGCCACGCTTAACTGGCTCAGACGAGGCCAAGCTCCGTCAGCACCGTCGTGGTGCTCGCCACTTCCTGGGCCAGGAAGCGGCCGAACGCCTCGCCCGGCAGCCAGGCGTCGTCCCAGCCGCGCTGCTGCAGGGCTTCGCGCCATTCCGGCGTGGCGTGCATCCGTTCCATCAGCGTTACCAGGGCCGCCTTCTGCGCTGCGGTCAGACCGGGCGCGCAGAAAACGCCGCGCCAGGTGGGCAGTGCGACATCCAGCCCGATCTCCTTGAGGGTCGGCACGTCGGGTCCGGCGCGCCGCTCTCCGGTAGTGGCCAGTGCGCGCAGTCGCCCGGCGCGCACTTGCTCGCCAAATTCGGAGATACCGGAGATGGCCGCCGTGACCTGGCCCCCCAGGACTGCCGCGAGCGCCGGGCCGCCGCCGGAATAAGCCACGTAGGACGCCTCCCGTGCGGAACGGCCCAGCGCCTTCAGGATCAGCCCCAGGGTGATGTGTTCCGTGCCGCCAGCCGAACCGCCGGCCACCGACACCGCGCCGGGGTTCTCCTTCAGGCGAGCCAGCAGATCCTGCATGGTCCTAAGGGGGGACTCCGGCGGCACGACGAAGACGCTGACCTCCTCGGTCAGGCGCGCAACCGGCGCCACGTCCAGCACGCCAGCCGGAGACTTGTTGGCGATGGCGGCCCCGACCATGACGCTGCCGGCCACCATCAGGCCCTCTGGCCGGCTGCGGTACTGCGCCAGGAAGCGCGGCAGGCCGACGGTACCGCCGGCGCCCCCGACATTCTCCACCTGCACGCTGCCAACCAGGTGAGCCTGGCGTGTCACATGCTCAATAGCGCGGCCCAGCCCGTCCCAACCGCCGCCGGGATTGGCCGGGATAAACAGCCGGAGGCTGGGGTAGAGCGGCTCGGCCTGCGCCGACGTGCTGCTCAGGCCATAGGCCAGGGCAGGAAGGGCGAGGGCGGACTTCAGCACATGCCTGCGGTTCATTATGGACGTTCCCAACCGTGTTTCTGCCGCCCCTTGTAAAACGACCGAGTGCTTGGTGGGGCAGCAGGGCATCTCCGGGGTTCTGAGATAGACCTAGGCTGTTTGCGGTAAGACGATAAATGCGCGGATTCAAGGATTGATGCGTCGAACGCATCGTTGCCTAGTCTGCCAGGGGCGTGCCGAAGTGTCATTGCCCGGTTCGCTCTGGGAAGCAGACGGTGCTTCGGGCGAGGCCTGGCCTCTGGGTCCAGTGGCTCATCCCACGGAAGCCCGACTGAGATACGGCCTACAGTGCCAAATTAAGGCACCTCGCCGTCCTCTTCTGCATCAGGACGATAAGCCACTACTGACGGTGCCAATGTCCGATATGGAGCGTTATTCTGCTAGCGACCTATCCCATTGGGTCACGCAAGGGAGCACCATGCCTCGCTACAATTCTGCGGCTGTCCCGTCGAACCAGCCGATCGTCGTCAGTCGGTCGCAGACCCGCCTGGATGCACTGGCTGGCCTGCTCGATAGCAAATGGCGGGTTCCTGGCACGGGCATCCGCTTTGGTGCTGACGCTCTGATGAGCCTGGTGCCTGGCGTGGGGCCGGCAGTGTCTACGGTCGTCTCAGCGTATATTATCTGGGAGGCCCGCAAACTGGGCGTCTCCACCGGCACACTGCTTCGCATGATGGGTAATGTCGGCCTGGATACGCTGATCAGCTCCGTACCCCTGGCCGGCTCTGTCGGAGACGTTTTCTTCCGAGCCAATCTTCGCAACATGGCGCTGGTGCGGAGACATCTGGCTCAGCGGGATGTTCTGCCACGCTGAATGTGATCCGCCGGAGGAAGAGCTGCGAATGGACGAGTTCGGCCTTCCAAAAGGCAGGCGGTGGTAACCAGTTGTCGCTTAGTCTTCCGGGCCTGATAAGCTGTTATCGCATATCAAGAATCGTCGACTGGTGTCTGAGAAGGGTGGGTCGCCGGAGTTAGCTGCTTGCGCGGCAATGCTGGATGCGCTTTCCCGGGCGGCTATTCACAAGCCGTCATCTCCAAAACGCTGCAGCCGGGTCTGGCCGAAAGCAGGCTTTCTACTTTCCACTAGAGTGCTTGAGAAGCCGCCGTTAGAGCATCGGCCATCCTCAGCCGCCTCTGACCCAGCGGACAGACTTCGCGGGGACGGCAGGGGCGCCGTCAGGTCTCCTCGATGAAACGGTCGACGATCACGATAAAGACGGGGATCGCACGCCATTGTCGTCGGTCCCTTGTCATTGTCTTGCCGGAGGCGATGCTGATTATGTAGCTGCCGCCCGGACGCCTCGGTGAAGCTGCCCGCCGGCCCATCCTATTGGTGGCAGGAGCGGTGCAGCGGCGTAAGCCCTGCCGTTCGGTTGAATACTGCTTCCACAGCCACTGCCTGCTTGCCTGCCATCAGTGGCTGGCGCGCAGTGACTGGACTTGCCGCCCTCGCAGAGCCATGCAGCCGATGAAAACGAGCCCGGCCGGCTTGCGCTTGGCTTCCGCCAGAAGATCGCCGCACGCTGCGGACGCGGCCGGCGGCGTTGCGCGGGCCGGACCGCCGGGCCATGCGACGCTCGCCATGGTCGCGGCGGCGATCGCCGGCAACTAGACGCGCCTCTTGCTCGTACCACAGACGTTTCGGCGAGCTGTGGCTTGGCTTGCAGGGTGGTTCCGGGCTTCACTTTCGCCAAGCATAAGGCTTTGATGGCGCCGGACACATCAATCCTCCGGAAGCTCCGGTTGGCTGTGCCTGGGACAGGCCGCGAGATGACCACTCTCGACCCAGGCCTGATCTCGCCGGCCGTTGCACCCCTGTGGCAGAATGCCCTCAAACTGCCGGCACAGCACTGATCCGATGCGCAGACGCTCCCTCATCCTCGGCACCGTGCTAGCCGCCGAAGGCGTGCTCCTGTCGCATGGAAGCCCGGAACCTGCCCTGGACGACTTGGTCGCATGGGCCAAGGCGATCGGAAGACGGCACGGTTTGCTGATCGGCTTCGGTAATCCAGCGCAGTTCTACACGCCGCCATTTGGAGCAACAGACGCCGTCATCCCGAGCTGTGAGGCGGATCCGGTCGTGTTCGACAATCTCCGCCCTGCACTCGACGGCATCGCCACTTCGCTCGCCCTCTATCCTCCTGGGTTCATTGCGAAGTATTGCCGGGCCATTTTCATTTGTGGAAACCTGCGCTGTGAAGGGGTAAGCGCCGGCGGTACATATGGGCCTGCCTGGATTATCTTGTCTGCCAACCCGGTGTTTGGGCCGGGCGGCATCCACGAAACGGCGCGGCTTGGTGTACATCACGAGTTCAGCTCGCTTATCCTGGCACGGTCTCCGGCATTGGTGCCGCGCTGGATAGCAACTCTGCCTGTCGGCTGGCAGAGTATCGAGAGCACGCGCGATGCCCTGCTTCAGGCAGGCGACGAGGGGCACGACGGTTTTCTGTCGTCCTACGGGGCGACCTCGGTGGAAAACGATTTCAATACTTACGCCGAGACCGCGTTCGGAGATCCACCCAGGCTCGTCGAACTTGCCAGGACATCCCGAACAATACGACAGAAGGCCACTCTACTGCTTGGCCTCTATATCTCACTGGATGAGCGCCTGAACGCGACGTTCCGGAGCTTTGGTCTCGGCGAACTGCTGGCGGAGAGTGGTGATCACCCCTGAAAGCCAGTTCGTGAAGGCCACTTGGCCGACGCAGCAACCACGTCCACCTGGATCTGCCTTGAGACGGCCGATGAGACATGTCCGATTTTGGGCAAATAGCGATGACAAGCGGACTGCTGGAGATCGGCGTGAAGCAGTCGCTTACATTGGCAGCGACGCGATGTCTGCCCCTACTCTCGTAGCCAACTTTGCGCCAAGAAGTATCAATATCGTGGAAGTGTCGGTTGCTGACATCCTTAACGGCGGCGAACTGTGGCACCAGGACGCCCCCTGCAGGTGAGGCCCGATATTGACGGGCCATAGCGACGGAAAGACCACCAGCGTATCCCCACACCGATGACAGCGCCGCCGCTGGCCTGGCGGCGCTGTCATGGCGGGATCCAACAAGATTAGCTGCCGAATGGCACCTGCGGCATCGGTGGCAGGTCGGCTTTGTCGATGGCGATCCGCGCTGCGACGTGTGCGATGATCAAAGCGGATAGGATAGCTAGGGCGGACAATTCGAGCATGGGGAGCATCCTTATATTGTCCTCCCCAACCTTGCTTGAGCATGCGTTGCTGCGGTGCAGCATGGCAAGAGATATTTACATAAAAAGAAAATCTGGAGTGGGACGTCTAATCGTAAGTGCATGAAACAGGGCGCAGGACGCATCTTCAATCATCAAGCACGATAACCGGTAGTGAAAGGGCAGGGGAGGGCACCTGCTGGCGTGAAAGAGTCTCTGACTTGGGGGAAATAGTTATCCAATGGAAAGGCAGGAGATGAGTGGGACCCTGCTTGGCAACAGCTCCGGCAGCATTCTGCTGATGATGCGGCTGCCCGGCCGACCGGATCTGCCTAGCAATGTTGGAGCGGTGCTGAAGCCCAAGCGTTCAGCAAAGTTTGCTCTGGGGCGCGCGGGGCGTGGTGCTAAACCATTCCTGCAGTAACGACTGCAATGGGAGAAACGTGGATGATAGGCAGAGGAATCTTCGGCAGCCGCGAGGTGGCGCTGCCCAGCGAGGTCGCCGTCTATATCACGGAGGATGACAGCGGCGCGCTGGTGGGTGTGGTGCTGCCGCCCGGGGCCAAGGCCAACCCCGCAACGCCGGGCGACTTGCCAAGCAGCGCCGGTACGGTGCAGCGCAGCGCCGCGCTTGCGATCGACGATGGAATCCGGAAATCTCAGGCGCTGATGGCGCCGCTAGTCATCATTGACCCCTTCGGAGTTTGGAACGCCGATTGGGGGGAGTTGCGCCCACACTAAGGGTGGCCTTTCCTTACAAGCAACGCCTCAGTCACCTCCGAAGGGGGCGTGCGACAGTCCCGTGCCAATACCCTCCATCTTTTGTACCCACCCGGCCACAACGTCAGTCGATAAAGAGCTGGCCTTCCATCGGGAGAGCTATCGGAGAGCCGGTTTTTCTCGTCTAGCCGTGCTACATGCGGCAACCATCGCTATCAGCTGCGAAGGCACGATAAGCAGTTATCGCCCGCCTATCGTCGCTGGCCAATGTGGGAGAAGGGTGGGAAGCAGACCTAAAGAGCTAGACACATACCAACATATCTGAAATCCTAGATATATGGATAGTGAGCTTGCAATCTCTGCTCTAGGCGCCCTCGCGCAAGGCACACGCCTAGAGACCTTCCGCCTGCTTGTGAAGCACGAGCCACATGGCCTCCCTGCGGGGGAGGTGGCCCGCCTGCTTGATGTGCCGCAAAACACCATGTCGTCGCATCTGGGCACTTTGGCACGAGCTGGGTTGGTACGGTCTGAGCGACAAAGCCGCTCCATCATTTACCGCGCTGAGCTGGACCGACTGCGCGACCTGATGCTGTTCCTCGTCAAAGATTGTTGCGGTGGGCGCGCTGACCTCTGCGCCCCTCTGATAGCCGCCCTGACGCCCTGCTGTCTCCCGGACAAGGTGCTGCAATGACCATCACCATCTACCACAACCCGGACTGTGGCACGTCGCGCAACACCCTGGCCCTGATCCGCAACAGCGGCGTGGAGCCAGAGGTGATTGAGTACCTGAAGACGCCGCCGAGCCGGGACACCCTGCTCGATCTGATGCAGCGAGCTGATCTGACGCCCCGCGCCCTGCTGCGTGAAAAGGGCACGCCCTACGCCGATCTGGGGTTGGCCGACCCATCGCTGACAGACGACCAGCTGTTAGATGCGATGATGGCGCATCCCATCCTTATCAACCGCCCCCTGGTGGTGACACCGCTGGGCGTGAAGCTGTGCCGCCCCTCCGAAGCCGTGCTCGACATCCTGCCCGACCCGCAGCGCGCCGCCTTCACCAAGGAAGATGGCGAGAAGGTCGTGGACGCCGCAGGGCGCCGCGTAACCTGACACTCCGCTCCGACTAGCGCCCACTTCGCCCTTCATTCTACCGCGGCGGCTTGACCAAGCCGCCGCGCACCTGCCCGCACGCGCGGGCCTAGGACAGCCATGCTCGCTCTGCTGATCTTTTTTGCCACCCTGGTCCTCGTGATCTGGCAACCGCGCGGCCTTGGTATCGGCTGGAGTGCCATGGGCGGTGCCGTCCTGGCCTTGCTGACCGGAGTGGTCGGCTGGGCCGACGTGCCGGTGGTCTGGCACATCGTATGGGATGCCACCTTCACCTTCGTGGCGCTGATCGTCATTTCATTGTTGCTGGATGAGGCCGGGTTCTTCCAGTGGGCTGCTCTGCACGTTGCCCGCTGGGGCGGCGGCAGCGGTCGACGCTTGTTGCCGCTAGTGGTGGTGCTCGGCGCCGTTATCGCCGCATTCTTCGCCAATGACGGCGCGGCGCTGCTGCTGACGCCGATCGTCGTGGCCATCCTGCTGCGCCTGGACTTTTCGCCCGCCGCAACGCTGGCCTTCGTGGTGGCGACCGGCTTCGTGGCTGACACCACCAGCTTGCCCCTGGTGATCTCCAACCTCGTCAACATCGTGTCCGCCAACTATTTCGACATCACCTTCAACCGCTACGCGGCGGTGATGGTGCCGGTGAACCTTGTGGCGCTCGTGGCGACGCTCGGGGTGCTACGGCTGGCCTATCGGCAAGCGCTGCCGGCCCGCTATCCCCTGGCTCAACTCGAAACGCCAGCCAACGCCATCCGTGATCCGCTGATCTTTCGCGCGGCGTTTCCGCTGCTGGCCCTGTTGCTGGCGGCCTACTTCATTCTGGCTCCGCTCGGTGTGCCCGTGGCGGCCGTGACCGGTGCCGCCGCCCTGGTCCTGCTTGGACTGGCGCTGCGCGGCCGCGTTGTGCCAGTGGGCAAGGTGCTGCGCGGTGCGCCGTGGCAGATCGTCGTGTTCAGCCTTGGCATGTACCTCGTGGTCTACGGCCTGCGGAATGCCGGATTGACGGACTACCTGGCCGGTGCCCTGGTCTGGCTGGCCGGTCACGGGCCATGGATCGCGACGATCGGCACCGGCTTCGGCGCCGCGCTGCTATCGTCAGTGATGAACAACATGCCGGGCGTGCTGGTGGGGGCGCTGTCCATTGAAGCAGCGCAAGGTATCCCAGACGCGACGCGCGAGCTGATGATCTATGCCAACGTGATTGGCTGCGACCTCGGCCCCAAGTTCACGCCCATCGGCAGTCTCGCCACGCTGCTGTGGCTGCACGTGCTCGGCACCAAGGGTATCCGCATCAGTTGGGGCCAGTACATGCGGGTGGGCCTCGCCATCACCCCGCCCGTGCTGCTGGTGGTGCTCGCCGCCCTGGCCTTCTGGCTGCCGCTGCTCGGTCCGGCATGACCGCGACCGGCCTCAGCCTCGATCCAAGGAAAGACATCTTGATGAGCGAGGATACCGCTGCCGAACCCATGCCGGCGCTGCGGACCGAATTACTGGCCCCACCCGACCTGTCCCGCCTGGAGCCTGCCGCGCGTGCGATGCACCCGCCGCGCATCCTGTTGCTCTACGGCTCGCTTCGCGAACGCTCGTTCAGCCGCTTGCTGGTAGAGGAGGCCGACCGCCTGCTGCGGGCCATGGGTGCCGAAACCCGGATCTTTGACCCACGCGAGCTGCCGGTCGCCACCAGCGTCCCGAAGGACCATCCCAAGGTGCAGGAGCTGCGCACCCTGTCACTGTGGTCTGAGGGACACGTCTGGTGCTCTCCCGAGGTCCACGGCGCGGTAACGGGGGTGTTCAAAAACCAGATCGACTGGCTGCCGCTGGAGGAAGGCTCTGTGCGCCCGACCCAGGGCCGCACGCTGGCCGTGATGCAGGTGTGCGGCGGCAGCCAGAGCTTCAACGCCGTGAACACCCTGCGCCTGCTCGGTCGCTGGATGCGCATGGTCACCATTCCCAACCAGTCCAGCGTGCCCAAGGCTTATGAGCAGTTCGATGACGCCGGCCGCATGAAGCCAGGACCGCTCTACGACCGCGTGGTGGACGTGATGGAGGAATTGGTCCGCTTCACCCTGCTGCTGCGTGACCGGGCGGACTACCTGGTGGATCGCTACAGCGAACGGAAAACCCACTTCAAGCTGCCGGACGCGCTGTGATGCCAGCGGCTGGGGGCAGGAGCCAACGCACCGTCGTCCTGGCGCTGGGCACCGCACAAACCCTGGCCTGGGCCTCCACCTACTACCTGCCTGCCGTATTGGCCGATCCCGTCTCTGCTGAACTCGGCCTGTCACGGGAATGGTTCTTTGGCATCTTCTCGGCCGCCCTGCTGCTCTCGGGCTTGCTTGGACCAGCTGCCGGGCGGGCCATTGACCGGCGGGGCGGGCGCAGCGTGCTGGCGCTATCCAACCTCATCTTTGCTGCTGGGTTGGTGATCTTAGCCGCCTCGACGGGCATCATTGGGTTGTCCATCGCCTGGATCGTGCTGGGTGTCGGCATGGCATTCGGTCTCTACGATGCCGCCTTCGCCACCCTGGCAGGGCTGTATCGCGCGGACGCCCGGGGAGCGATCACCGGCATTACTCTCCTGGCCGGCTTTGCCAGCACGGTCGGTTGGCCGGTCACGGCGCTGTTCACCGATGAGCTGGGCTGGCGTGGTGCCTGCATCGTCTGGGCCGTGTTGCATCTGGCGCTGGGCCTGCCGCTGAACCGGCTGCTAGTGCCGCCGGCTCCGCCGCCGGAGAAGGTGCCCGCACCTGAAGCGGCCGGCGGTCCCGCGCCCTGGGCCATGATCGTCCTGGCAGGGATATTTGCGGCCACACTGTTCGTATCGGCTGCCCTGGCAGCGCACCTGCCGCGCCTGTTGCAAGCGGCGGGCGCCACACCGGCCGCCGCCGTAGCGGCAGCGGCCCTGCTCGGGCCGGCGCAGGTCATGGCCCGGATGGTAGAATATAGCCTCCAGCGGCACCTCTCGGCCCTGGCGGCAGCACGGATGGCCACGGCACTGCATCCGCTCGGCGCCCTGGGTCTTGCGGCATTTGGCGCGCCGGCTGCGGCAGCCTTCGCCCTCCTGCATGGTGCTGGCAACGGGATGCTCACCATCGCCAAGGGCGTGCTGCCTCTGGCCCTGTTCGGAGCTGCTGGTTACGGCATGAGGATCGGAATGCTGTCAGCCCCGGGGCGCGTGCTGCAGGCCGCCGCACCCCTCGTGTTTGGCATCGTACTGGACCGCTTCGGACCGGTTCCTGCTCTGCTTGTGTCTGGCGGGCTTAGCATGGCGGCGCTGGCCGGCCTTCTCGTGCTTCACTCAGGTGCGCCTCTCAAAAGCTGTAGGTCAGCTTAGGGTGGAAAGCGGTCCTTGGACCGACGCCGTCGACCGCGCGCCAGCCGGAGCTGGCGCCATTCCGCGCCATCGGTCCCAGTAGCCGCTTCAGGCTAGGCCACCTCGCGCCGCCGACGCGTCACCAACAGGCCGAGCGCTCCCATCGGCAGGGCCAGCAGTGCCAGCGTGCCGGGTTCGGGGACGGTCACGGGCGCCGCGATCGGGGTAATCACGAAGAATGGCAGGCGCGCGTAGTCCGTGCTTTCCAGTGTATTCAGCACCGCTTGGCCACCGATGGCGACGTTCCGTCCACGGAAGCAGTAATAGGCGTTTTCGCTGTCTGTTCGAGATACACTGGAGCCGCCCAGGCCAATCGTGCCGTCATTTGCCAAAATGGAGACGTTCTCCAGCAAGACGCTGCAGATCGGATCTCCGGTACTTACCGTGTAGAAACTCGCCGGCAGGCTTGGGAAGGCCTGTCCGAAGTCGCTGAATACCGAACTGCCATCGACCGCGTTCCTCAGCGCAATGCCGGAGCCGATCGCGGCGAAACCGTCCGCCCGCCCGGTGCTCTCGTCCTGAGTGATCGGCAGCAGGAAGCGCCCGGGGTCGCCGGCTACCGCCTGCGTCTGCCCAACGGCGGCAAAGCTGCCACCCTGGCCGGTGATGAGATTGTAGTAGGCGCTGCCGATGCGGACATCCAGCGTGCCGCCCAGGTAGGGGCCGGCCTGTGCCGTGCCGGCCGATCCCGAAGCCAGTCCCAGGGCCAGCAGGCCCGCCACGATCCATCCGCGCATCGATCCGCTCCCGTGTTCGTGCGCTGTCGCTAGCATGGAACTACGGGCGCCGTACCGCGCCGCGGCGGTGAAACAACTCAGTGGGTGCGATTGTTGCCAGATCTGTCACCGAATTGCGTGATCCGTTACCTGCTCCCGCGCGTCCGCTGCGGCCGTTCGCCGAACCGCCGGGCGTAAGCGGCGGCGAAGCGGCCCACATTGCTGAACCCGTGGCGGCGCGCTACGGCCGCCACCACGTCCTCGCCCCGGTGCAGCGCCGTGCGCGCCAACTCTAGCCGGATGCCGAGTAGCGCCGCGTGCGGCGTCGTGCCCCGGAACGCCCGGAACGCGTTTTGCAGGCTGCGCAGGCTGCACCCGACAGCTAGTGCCACATCGGCCAGGCGAATCGGCTGCGTGGCGTGGGCGCGCATGAAGGCTTCTGCCTGGCGCAGGTGCCGTGGCGCGGTGTCCGCCCGCTGCCGGGCCAGCCGCTCGCTGTGGCTGTGCGGCAGCCCCGCCAGCACCGTGTGCACGAACAGGTCCGTGAACCCGGCCAAAACCAATGGCTGCACGCCCATGCCGTCGGCGCACTCGAACTCCGCGGCCGCGTGGTCCAGCAGGCGCCGCACTGAAGGGCCGGCGCCGGTTGTCCAGTCGACTACCGGCTGGAATGCCAGCGCACCGTGTGGCACATCGTCCAGCAGCATCACTAGCGCATCCTGAATCGCCGCACCTGCCACCCACAGGTTGGTGCGCGCTGTCCCATTTGCCGTGAGCGCCCGCGTGCCGCCCTGCCCCCCGTGGATCAACCCACGCTCTGGCCGTCCCTCCACCACCTCCGGCGAGTTCGGCACGGACAACGACATAGCCCCGGTGTGCAACGTGCTGAAGCAGAAGGCTGGGATGCCTGGCTCGTGGATCAGCACCTGAGTGCCAAGGCGCTCCATTACCTGGCTCACCTGCAGCGTGCCGGCCGCACGCAGCACGTGCCGGGATAGCGGCGGCCCAGCCTCAGCCGCCGCGGCCGGATCGCGCAGCCGGTAGCAGTGCCGTTTATTGCTGTCCGGCAGCCGCTCGCTCAGAGCGTGGAAGTCTGCCGCGTCGGCGATCTCGATGGTAGTTAGCCGTGTCACTGTTCCGAAGCGCCATGCCAAGTCGCATGGCAAATTCGCACGACGGGCGTTGGACGAACAGACCGCGGATGCCGGCGGCGGGTTGAACATGGGATTTGTGGGCGCTACCCGCGGTGTTCCTGCTCACTGGTGCGCGACCTGGGTTGCGGGACGAGCCATTCAGCAGGGCGGTGCATCAACCACCGTCTGCGATGGACCGACTGTCTGCTTTGGGTCGGCGGCGGACATGCCTGATGCCAATGGATCATGGATCATGGCACTAGGACTCGCCCCAGGTTTCAGGCCCGATATTGAGCTATCGCGTGCCGAAAATTCCTGATCAATGTCGATGGAGGGGAGGGCCGACCTTGATGGCCGACTTCCGGTACCACCTACTCGGCTGGCACTCCCTCCACATCCAGCGCCGCGAAGATCTGCTTGGCAAGAGTGAGCCTTATGGCTGTCGGATGGTTGCGGTTCGCCATCAGAACAAGCCCGATCTTTCGGCTGGGTATGAAAGCAACGTAGGCTCCAAATCCGTTTGTGGCCCCGGTTTTGGTGATGAGGCTGCTGGCCGGCGGTGTCTGCGGCGGGTCGAGGCGGGTAACCGAGGTGGGCTGGAGCACCATCGCGTCGCCGTTGCCAACGGCAAGGTCTCTTTCCGAGACCGGAAGCGGATACCATTCCCAAATCAGCGCTTGGGTCATTGGGCCAGCTTGGAACTGACCAACCTGCGTTGCTGCGAGCGCTCTCTGCATCGTAGGGCTCAGATCAATCTGCCCAAGATGCGCTTGCACGAAGCGCAGCAGGTCCCGCGCTGTCGTTCGAACGCCGTAGGCTTCCATGGCGAGAGGCGCTAGCGAGACCCTGGTCGGCTGTCCGTTGCGTGTGTAGCCTTGTGCGTAGTGCGACTGCTCGGCCTGTGGCACGTCGTGGAAAGTGTGCTGCAAACCGAGCGGCGTCGTGATGTGTTCTCGCATCAGCATTGCGAACTGCCCGCCCATCGCGCGAGCTGTTACCAATCCGAGGAGGCCTATGCTGGGATTGGCGTAGGTGCGCACGCTGCCTGGCGGTGAGGGCGGCGCCCACCGACGGAAATAGGCCATCAGACTAGCGTTCGTCGCTACGTCCTCAGGGAGCTGCAGCGGCATTCCTCCGCTGGTATGGGTCGCAAGGTTGAGAAGCGACACTTGGTCGAGGGCGCTGCCCTTGAGTTCGGCGATGTAACGGCCGGGTGCGGCATTCCAGTCTAGCACCCCGGTCTGTGCGGCGTAGGCCGCCAGTGCCACGGTGAACGTCTTGCTGATCGAGCCAACCTCGAACAGCGTGCGCTCGTCGACAGGGGAACCCGTCTCCTTCGAGGCCACGCCATAAGAGAATACTCTTGCACCCTCAGGCGTGACGATGCCGACCGCCAATCCAGGTGCGTGGGTGTGCTCCATGAACGCATGAGCCGCAGCGTTGACCCGTTTCTGATCTGGGATCTGCGCGAAGACAGGCGCTGTCGTCAGAGTGAAGAGGGCGCACAACGACAAACAAAATTTTCCGCGTGCCTTCGCTGCCTTTGCCTGACCCAAGCTCAAGTGATGTCCTCCTTTACAGGGAGGCGGCGTATGCGCTGTCTGCTGACAGGGCACAAAGGACGAATTCTTGTCCGTGCCCCTAGAAAATCTAAGGCATTGCTTGAGAAGAGCCCCGGTCAGGAAGGTGGCGGAGACCTGTTCATATCGGTCCTTGGCATGCCTGCGGCATCGGACCATGGCACCAGGACGCCCTCCGCGGGTCAGGCCCGATATATGCAGGTTATCGTGCGTAGGGCTGTGGCGGTGACCCGCAATGTTCTGGCACCGTACCAGATCGTGATGGTGCTGGCCGCAATCTTAACTGCTAAAAGGCTTCGTGGCGTGGTGCGCCCATCTAGGAAGAGCGCCATGTCGAAAACGATCAGCTACGCCGTAGCAGCGGACCTCGTGGAAGCGTATGCGGCAGGCGCGGAGGGATCGCTTCAGGCCGCATTGATGGTTCTCGTCGCCGGGCTCCGATGGAAGCAGAAATATGACGGTGATGATGAGGAGCCAGCATTGATCTCCGACGCCTATGCGCTGGTGTTTCCTATGCATAAACGCTGTTTCCGCGACCTGGCGGATGTCCTGCGATCTATGTCGAACTCATAGATCACCACGCGCGCCACTGGATCGCGAGCCGCCCCTATGAGTTATCGGGCTTTCGATGGTGCCGGTAGAGGCTCAGCAGGGTGGGAAGAAGACTTCCCTCGGCGTCAGAAGCTGAAGGAAGTTGCCCGCTGGCACATGCCGGGATCGACGTCTGCGCCAGTGAGGGCCAAAGCCACAGCGCAATTTGTGACGGACAGGTGTCCTGACAGGGCGGCCGCGAGGGCCACGGCACCGCCAAGCTCCACCACCAGCCCAAATTCCTCGAAGGCCACGCGCGAGCGCCTCGGCGTCGCTCACCCCCAGACCACCGCCCAGACGGGAAGCATTGATCGAGAAAATCAGAACTCCCGGCATCGGCATCAGCACGGCGTCACAGATGGAAGCTGCGCCCAGCGCATTGCCTAGCCACGTCCCAGCCGCAAGGCTCCGCGTCGTGTCGTCAAAGTCTTCCGGCTCTACGGCAAAGCCCCGTGGCAAAAGGGAGCAGGGTTTATAAGGCGAGAGCACAGCCGGCTGTCAGGCCACCACCAGCGCAGCAGACCAGAAGCGCGTACGGCACTGCCCCCATCGCTTTAGCATTGCTTTGTTCGGCGTGGGCAATATCGGCCTGGGCTTTGCGCAGCGCGCGCGGAACGCCAGCCGCCAGGTCTAACACTCCGCCGCCTGATGGGCATCAGGACAGCCGGTCCTTTGGGCGGTTCTTCTGCTTCTCGGGGGCGGTATCGCCTTCGCCCGAAGATCGTAGAGCTAAGCACGGGGATCAAAGACCCCGGGTCAGCTCGTGCTCCAGCCATCAAAGTTGGTTCAACAAGAGTCAGCGCAGCGCTGGCTCTAATTCGACAGAAGCGTGCCTAGACGGCACGCTTCCGCGCAGATTGTAACGCCTCATAGACTTTGAAGTAAGCCAGCCGAGGTTCTAAAAGATATTATGTTTAGTTCGCGCCCATCGCGTAAAGCTGCTGCATGATATTTGCGACATCTGCGGTCGTGCCAGTTACGATGTAAGCTCGAAACTCATTTGTCCCCACATTCAGGTTAAAGTTCTCAGCGCGGACGCCCCACTTTGTCGAGTTTACAGTGCCCGGATCATCATCAATGAAATTGGCTAGAGAGAGCCGGGTAATCCTGCTGCCGGTGCCCGCACGGTCAGTGACCGCATACACGCCCATTGCAGCGCTGCCGACGTCATTGCCGATGATGACACCCCCATATCCCTGCGGCGGAATCCACCTGACCTCATTCGCTTCGCCAACGCCAACGCTGATTTCGCTCAACGGATTGCTGGAGAGCGGATCATACTGGTAGAACCGTTTAAACTGCTCATTCAGATACGCCGTCGGCACTTCAACATCAGAAGCAAAGAACGGTGTAACCGTGCCAACAATCGTCTTATACTGAGCAACTTGCGGCATACCATTCCAGCCCAGTGTCAGATCCTTGCCAATCTGGATTCCCTGATAAAGGTAGAGATGATCGACATCGTTTTTAGGAAACGGACCAAAAGGCGGCGGCAGCAGATAATCGATCGGAACGGCGCGGGTCTGATGGACATTTCCACTGACATTCGCCAGAACGCAGGGCGAACCATGGCGAAATAGTACCGGATCACCCCCCACATCGTTGGAAATGAGGCTGCCAGCTTCAATAGGGTTGAAAAAACGACCGTCGCCAATTGGGCTGAAAATATCAGCCTGCATATAGCGGCCGTAATCGCTGGTGTTGATGAAGTTAATACCGTTCCACCACCATCGAGCGACTGCGCCTCCCGCAATCAAATCGGACTGCTCGGTAATCGCACCACCGCTACAGGTCTGAAATGCCTCTACTTCAGTGCGATAGCGCATATAGCCGTAGAGATTACCGATCGGACCGTCATCGCTGTATCCAGCGATCCCGGTGCCGGTCGCTACGGTCGCATGATCGCTACCATTATAGACCCGCCGAATGCCGTTCAGACCCGGCAGCGATCCGGGGTTCGTGAATGGATAGCCCAATACTCCTTCATTGGTGTACCCCCCCTCGTTGGGCAACGCCGACGCCATATGATCCGGGCCGCTGCTCAGGCGGAAGAGGGGCGGAAGATCCGCAAACTGACCGCCTGCTGGAACATAGAAATTCTGGCCCAAGCCGGGATACTGCCGGTATTCGGCGTAGCTTCCGGTTGTCATGTAATCGTTGCCGCCGACATTCGCTTCCCACAATACATTCCAAACGGAATAAGGAGGGGTGCTCGATCCAGACATTTCTTTGTCCTCGTTTATGGGCAAATATTACCAGAGCGGTTTGTTCAACTTTGCATTCTCCCTCCGATCACTCGTGGGAATTCGCGATTTTGCTAAACACCACCGTCTGCGAAAGGAAAGATGACCTATTTGTATGGAACAAAACAAGAACAAAAAGCCCGAAATTTTTCGTGTTGTTCTTTTTTTGTTCCAAGCAATAGGATGGATGTCCCACATGGAGTCTTCCGGCCATGGCAAAGCTCGCCCGCCGCCCGACCACCCCGCCACCCAGCCCCCGCGCGCCCGCCGACCCCGCCAAGGCGGCCCTGCAGCGCATCTCAGCCCTGATCGCCCGGGGCTTCGACGCCAACCGCCTGACACGCGAGGCCGCCGACGTGCTCAACGGCTGGGCCACCACCATGGAAGCCGATGACCTGCGCGAGCTGCTGGACGAGGTGCATGGCCAGCTGGCCGAGGGCGTGGAAGCGGCCGAGGACGCCGGCAGCGAGATCGAGGCGGACGACGCCGCCAGCACCCGCGCACATCGGCGCAGCGTCAGCGCCCTGGTGGCGGCGCGCGACGCCTTCGGCCTGGCAGTGCAGCGGCTATGATCCCCGACCTGGTGCGCGGCCCGCTGCTGGACGACGCGCAAGTGCAGGCGATCTGCCGCAAGATCGAGGCGGCTTTCCTGCCGCGCCGCTGCTGGGTCAACATCACCGAATCACAGGAGCTGGACTTCGAGGTGATGACCTTGCAGGGCGACCCGGTGGTGTCCTGTAGCTCCCACCCAATCGAGACCATCGCCAACCCGGCCGACCTCGACAGCCTGCTGTTCGAGGCCAAGCTGGTGGCCGCAGAGCATGGCCACGCCTTCGACCGATCCATTCAGCGGCCATGACGCCGCAGCAGTTCCGCGCCTGCGTGGACCAGCTCCGCTGGCCGCAATGGCGCTTGGCCGAAGACTTGGGCGTGCCACAGCTGAAGGTGCGGAAATGGTCGGCGGGGGTGGAAGCCGTGCCCGAGGTTGTCGCGGTGTGGATTCGTGACCTCGCGGGCCGGATTGAAGCAGCCTACGCCCAGTGCCCGCCGCCGGCCGTGCCGCGCAAGGCGTCGGGCCGAAAGCCCGCGTCGGCTGAAGCGGAGTAGGTCAGGGAGGCCGCCGCCATGGCCGCCGCACGCATGGGCCAACCCTGCCCGGGTGATCGCATCTGGTACCGCCAGGACTGGATGCTGCATGTTCGCTGCACCTGCGGCCACGGCGCCAGCCGACCGGTCTGGCGCTGGGCCGCGGACGGCTGCATGGACAGCCGCCGGCCGATCTGGGAACTGGTGGCGCGCATGCGGTGCAGCCGCTGCGGCGGCAAGGCGTCCAGCACCCAGCTCACCGAGCCGGAGCGGCAACGCAGATAATTCGCTGACAGCTAATTATCCTCTTGTCTGCATGTTAGCTATCAGCTAATTAATGGCTATGACGTTGATCCTGACCCGCCCCGCTCTGAAAGACCTCGGCAACGTGCCGAAGCGGGAGCGCGCTCAGCTGACCGCCCGCCTGGAAGCCATCGCCGCCGCCCCGACCGGCAGCCACGGCAACGTCATTGCCATGAAGGGCGAGCCGGCCGGCCGCCTGCGGGTGCGCCAGGGCGACTGGCGCGCCATCTTCACCATCGACGGCGACGATGTGGTAGTCATCCGCATCCGCCATCGCAGAGAGGTTTACGACTGATGGCCCACATTGGACCCCTGGCCGAGACGGCCGACACCGTGACGCTGCGGCGCGCGGACTTCGAAGCCCTGGTGGCGGCGGCCGAGGACGTGGCCGACCGCGCCAGCTTCGCCGCCTTCGAGGCGCGCGTGGCGCGTGACGGCATGGCGGCGGTCAAGGCGGATAGCCTGACCCTGCAGGAGGCGGTGCGCATCCTGGACGAAGGCGAAAGCCCGGTGCGGGTGTGGCGCGAGAAGCGCGGGCTGACCGGCCGCGCCCTGGCCGCGGCAGCGGGTGTCAGCCCGGTGTATCTGTCGGAGATCGAGAACGGCAAGAAGCCAGGCAGCGCCGCCGCCATCGTGGCGCTGGCCAAGGCGCTGCAGGTGGATGCCGGCGACCTGCTGCCGCCGGCCGCCACGGACGACTAGCCTTCGACGCCGAACAGGCCGAAGGCGACCGGCTCCACGTTGCTGATCAGCACCTCGGCCGCGTCCTGGCCGGTGCCGGAAATCGTGTAGGTCGTCTCGATTCCTTCAATATGGAATCGCCCGAAGACCTCCCGCACGCCCGGTTCATCATTCAGGCTCATGACGAACTTGCCCTGGATGCCGGCGAGCTGGTCCGCCAGCCGCGCGAAGTCGGCCGGATCGAACACCCCTGGTCCGTAGTCCCGCTCGCAGCCCCAGTAGGGCGGATCGAGGTAGAACAGCGTGTCCGGACGGTCATAGCGGGTGATCACCTCGGCATAAGGTAGCCGCTCGATAACGACCGCGGACAACCGCTCGTGGATCTCCTCCAGCACGGCGCCCAGCTTGGTCACGTCGAAGCGCGCCGGCACGCCGGGCGACACACCGAAATTGCGGCCGGTGATCTTGCCGCCGAAGCAGGTGCGCTGGAGGTAGAGGAAGCGGGCGGCCCGTTCCAGGTCGGTCAGGGTGTCCGCATTGGCCGCCTGCAGCCGCTCGAAGTCCGCCCGGCTGGTCAGCTGCCAGCGCAGCATGTCCATCAGGGTGTCAATCGGCGTGCAAAATTGACCCTGGATCGGCGCGCAAAAATGACCCCGGTTGCGGGCGCGGTGATGGGCTAGTTGCGGTTTCTGAACCGCCAGCTGGCGTTGCCGGTCTCGATGATGTCGCAGTGGTGCGTCAGGCGGTCGAGCAGCGCGGTGGTCATCTTGGCGTCGTTGAACACCGTCGGCCATTCCGCGAACAACAGGTTGGTGGTGACCAGGATCGAGGTCTGCTCGTACAGGCGGCTGATCAGATGAAACAGCAGTTGACCGCCTGACTGGGCGAACGGCAGGTAGCCGAGCTCGTCCAGCACCACGAGGTCGAGACGGGTCAGCTGCTCGGCCAGGCGGCCGGTCTTGCCTGCGCGCGCCTCGGCTTCCAGGCGGTTCACCAGGTCGATCACGGTGTAGAACCGCGCCCGCCGCCCCAGGCGGATGCAGCTCAGCGCGATGGCCACGGCCAGATGCGTCTTGCCCGTGCCGGTGCCGCCGACCAGCACCGCGTTGCGCTGATCATCGAGGAACGCACCGGTGGCCATCTCCCGCACCAGCCCCTCGTTGATCGGGGTGTCCGCGAAGTCGAACTCGGCGATCTCCTTGATCAGCGGCAGCTTGGCCACGCCGACCTGATAGCGGATCGAGCGCGCCTGCTTCTCGGTAATCTCGGCTTCCAGCAGAGTGCCGACCAGCTGCTGCGCCGGATACTGCCGCTTGAGCGCGGTGCTGAGCAGCTCGTCATAGGCGGCTTTCATGCCCACCAGCTTGAGCTCGCTCATCAGCTCCAGCACCTGATGTCGTTCCATGACTTTGGCTCCTGAGGGTGTCGTAACGGGCGCAGTCGGCGATCGGCTCATGCCGCAGCCGCAATGCGTCGGGGGTGGCGATGTCCGGCGGGGTGGTTGCGGGACGCTGGCGCGACAGGGCGTTCAACACCACATCGCTGCTGCACAGGCCTGCCGCGAGCGCCTCGGCGCAGGCGGCCTCCACGGCGGGCAGACCGTCCAGGGATACAGCCTGCAGGATGGCCACCATCTGCCGGTCGCCATCCG
>NZ_CP061180.1 GCF_017355405.1 Roseomonas haemaphysalidis | reverse complement strand
GCTTCATGTGGTTGCCCATTAGCGACCTCTCCTCTCCGAATCGCGAGCTGGGCTGTGAGGCGTCTCGGTCTCTGAAGTGTGAGATGGAGGGCACACCGGGCGCCTCAAGCAGCCCAAAGGACCCTTTCCCGAAATAAGAGAATTTACACCGAGCGCAAATTTGCGTGATAACGCGATGCCTCGGCGGTCCGCCTGGACTGCGCCAGAACGTCGCCGATCCGGCCCAAATTGGAGACAGCGGTGATGGCTGCGTTTAAGCTTGGTGGCGAGTTCCTCGTGAACACCGAGACGCAAAATTATCAGATTGAGCCGGCCATCACGGGTCTGACCAATGGTGGCTTCGTCGTCGCCTGGATGGACCAGAGCGGCCTGGGAGGCGACGCCAACGGCTTTGGCATCAAGGCGCAGGTCTTCGACGCGGCCGGCGCCAGGACCGGAACTGAGTTCCTCGTCAACACCGTGACGGAGAATGCTCAGCACGTGCCGGCCATCACGGGCCTGTCCAATGGGGGCTTCGTCGTCACATGGCAGGACCAGAGCGGCCTGGGAGGCGACGCCAGCGGCTCTGGCATCAAGGCGCAGGTCTTCGACGCGGCGGGCGCCAAGACCGGCACTGAGTTCCTCGTGAATACCGAGACGGCGAATGACCAGGGCGCGTCCGCCATCACGGGCCTGTCCAGCGGTGGCTTCGTCGTCACTTGGAGTGATGCTAGCGGCCTGGGAGGCGACGCCAGCGGCTCTGGCATCAAGGCGCAGGTCTTCGACGCGGCCGGCGCCAGGATCGGCAGCGAGTTCCTCGTGAATACCGAGACGCTAGATGATCAGGGTGCGCCGATCATCACGGGTCTGGCCAATGGTGGCTTCGTCGTCACATGGCAGGACCAGAGCGGCCTGGGAGGCGACGCCAGCAGCTTTGGCGTCAAGGCGCAGGTCTTCGACGCGGCCGGCGCTAGGATTGGCAGCGAGTTCCTCGTGAATACCGAGACGCTAAATGATCAGTACGTGCCCACCATCACGGGCCTGTCCAGCGGTGGCTTCGTCGTCACCTGGATGGACGGTAGCGGCCTGGGAGGCGACGCTGAAGGCTTTGGCATCAAGGCGCAGGTCTTCGACGCGTCCGGCGCCAGGATCGGCAGCGAGTTCCTCGTGAATACCGAGACGATACATAATCAGTTCGCGCCCACCATCACGGGCCTGACCAGCGGTGGCTTCGTCGTCACATGGCAGGACTCGAGCCGCTTGGGAGCCGACGCCAGCGGCTCTGGCGTCAAGGCGCAGGTCTTCGACGCGGCCGGCGCCAGGATCGGCGGCGAGTTCCTCGTGAACACCGTGACGGAGAATTATCAGTACGCGCCCACCATCACGGGTCTGACCAACGGTGGCTTGGTCATCGCCTGGTCTGACACCAGCGGCCTGGGAGCCGACGCCAGCGGCTCTGGCATCAAGGCACAGATCTTCGCCCTGACGCTGCCAGATACGACGGCGCCACTCGCCCCCACGGTGGCCCTGGCCCACGACACCGGGAATTCCAGCACCGACCAAGTGACCCGCGACGGCACGCTGCAGGTGACTCCGGCCGAGCCGGGTGGCGTGATCGAGTATTCGACCGATGGCAGCGGGATCTACAGCAGCAGCGCACCCGGCTATACCTTTGCCGATGGCCAGCACAGCGTGCTGGTGCGGCAGGTCGACGCCGCCGGCAATGTGTCGTTGCCCACGACCTTTAACTTCGTGGTCGATACCATGGCGCCCCTGGCCCCCATGGTGACCCTGGCCCATGACACCGGCAGCTCCGGCACCGACCGGCTGACCCGTGATGGTACCGTGTCGGTCGCCCCGGCTGAGCTGGATGGCGCGATCGAGTACTCGGTCGACGGCGGCCTGACCTACAGCAGCAGCGCACCCGGCTATGCTGGCGATGGCAGCGCCGACGGCAAGCACAGCGTGCTGGTGCGGCAGGTCGATGCCGCCGGCAATGCATCAGCTCCCAGCTTCTTCAGTTTCATACTCGACACCACGGCGCCGCTCGCCCCCGTGGTGACACTGGCCCACGACACTGGTAGCTCCGGCACCGACCGAGTGACCCGCGATGGCGCCATCTCGGTCGTCCCGGCCGAGTTGGATGGCGCGATCGAGTACTCGATCGACGGCGGCCTGACCTACAGCACCGCTGTACCGAGCTATGCCACCGACGGCAGCGCTGACGGCGAGCACAACGTGCTGGTGCGGCAGGTGGACACCGCCGGCAATGTGTCGCTGCCCACAACCTTCGACTTCGTGCTCGACAGCACCGCGCCCACCGCCGGCGTGACCAGCGCGCGGCTGATCCAGCCGGCCGGCGGCGGTGAGACCTTGCAACTGGCCGGCACCGTGGAGCAGGCCCCCGGCACCACCGTGCAGGTGTTGGATGACACGACCGACCTCGGGGTGGCAGTGCTGAGCGGGGACGGCCACTGGAGCTTCTCTGGCAGCCTGGGTGCCGGGCCGCACGATATCCAGGTGGTCGCCCGCGATCTGGCGGGTAACCTGTCGCCCATCCCGGTCACGCCGATCGGCAATGCTGCTCCTACGGGCGAGCTGATGGCCAGCGGTGCCCTGGTCCGCGGCCAGACGCTGAGCGCCAGCAACACGCTGGCCGACGTCGACGGCCTGGGGACAGTCCACTACCAGTGGCAGCGCGCCGATGCGACGGGCGATTACACCGACATCGCCGACGCGAGCCAGCGCAGCTACCTGCTGACACGCGATGACATCGGCCACAGCCTGCGTTTGGTGGCGACCTATGTCGATGGCGCCGGCAGCACGGAAACGGTCACCGGTGCCGGCACGGGCCTGGTCGCCGCGCGCAGCATTGCTGCGGAGCGGATCGACACGAGCGAGGTGTCGCGCCCGGTGGAGGCCATGACGTCGTCCGACGTTGCGGTGCGCCTGGCCGATGGAGATGTGCTGGCCCCCGCGGCGGGGACCAGCCAGATTCAGCTGGCCGATGGCCTGATCCACTATGCGGCTGACAGCGGCGCGGCCTATCTGGCGCGGCTCTACAGCGGTCTGCTGGGCCGTGATGCGGACGACAATGGCCTGAGCTTCTGGACCTACGTCAATGGAACAGAGCCGGACAAGCTGCTGGTGGCGTCGGGCTTCCTCGACAGCGCCGAGTACCAGGCGCGGCACCCGAGCGGCACGGACGCCGAATTCGTCGACAGCCTGTATCGCGGCCTGCTGGGTCGCGAGGCGGAGGATGCGGGCCGGGCGTACTTCCTGGATCTGCTGACGCACGGCGTATCCCGCGCCGAGGTTCTCATGGGGGTGGCGGACTCCGCCGAGGCGCGGGAGCATTGGGATCCGCTCACCGCAGCTGGCGTGTTCGTGCCGGGCGAGGACAGCGGCCTGATCCGGGCCAGCTACGCGGCTGCGTTCGGCCGCGAGGCCGAGGCGGGCGGCCTGGTTTTCTTTGACACGCTGCTGAAGACCGGCATCACGCTCAGTCAGCTTGGCGACGGCTTCGAAAACTCTATCGAGTTCCACGCGGTGCATGACGCGCAGACGGACCACGACTTCATCGCCAGCCTGTACCAGAATGGCTTGGGTCGTGACGGCAGCGCTGCCGAGGTCGGCTTCTACGAAACCGTGCTGGCCAGCCAGGCGGCCGACCGGGGCGATGTGCTGATGGCTTTCGCGACCTCGCCCGAGGGCCAGGCGCATCTGCAGTGGAGCCTGTAGGCCGCGGGTCTAGGACGAACCCGGGGGCGCGATGGCGCCCCCGGACCCACCGCATAAAGCCAATCGGAAGCACGATACCCCCTGGAAGCGCGCGCCGAATGAGTCGTCAGGCGATGATTACCACAATCTGACTTCTGCCTACTCCAAGTGGTCTTACTGTGCCTTGGCATACGTCAAGGGCGGCGGGAAGCTCCGGAATGTCACATACCATTCCGCCTCTGCGCCCTGGACGGATGCCTCTCCGCGCCCGAAGGTTATGTCGACGCGAAAGGCTCTGTGAAGCATGGTGAACGATGAGCAACTGTCCCTCGACGACGTGCCAGTCGAGGATGTGAATGCCGCCCTCCGCATCTTCCGCCGGTTACCATTGGAGCTGCTAGGCTTCCTGATCCTCTTGCCAGTCGTGGGCGTTGGCCTGTCCAAGCTCAGTACGATCCTGTCGCCTCCCTACGGCCTATACATTTTTGGCCAAGGGCTCGTGACATGGGGATTGCTGCTGATGCTAATTCTACTGTTCGGACTGTTGTGGTCGCGAGGACGGCATATCGGGCGGCTGCTGAATGACCCAGTGATCATGGCTTCACCCGTCGTGAGCTTGCTATCGGCACCTGGCGTGCTGGCCAAGCGAGCCAACGCATTGGGCATGGAATGGAGTGGCTTTTACGGGCCGCTTCGTCCGCGCAAAAGGCTGACGAAAGCCTAGAACGCGTCGTCGAACGTCCGTCGCGCTTTGTCTGTAAAGCACGATAACACCACCCACTTTTATCGTTCTTAGCCTTTCGCAAATGCCAGGGTGCCCTGGTTTGTCGGGTAGACTGTAATAAAACGCATGGTCGCGCATTCCTGAACACACTCTTCTCTGCCGATGACGCAACGATAGTCGATCGCTACAGACGGAGAACGTGATGATATTAGGGCGGCAGGCGTTCATCCTTGGGGACACGTTCGATCATGTGGTGTGGGGATATCGAGGTGGCGTGCTGCTTTGTGACATGGAGCACTGTTACCTTGAACTGAACGGCCATCCCTGGAACGGAATGGACTGCCGGACCCAGCAGGTCGGGATCCTGGTGATAGACTGGTGGCAAGACCTTACGCAGCTGCCACCTGGCGTCGTCCTGCCGCCACCAATCGGATAAACGCCATGATGGTGGTATCACCCTCTCCCTGGGGCCCAGCTAACTTCTCCTGACTAGTCAGGTAGTGGCGTGAACTTCCTCTTAAGTTCGCGCCCAGGTTGCAATCTTGCAAAAATTTCGTATAAGGTAAATCCAATCTACGTGCATTCCCCGGGTACGGAACCGCACTTCGCCAGCGCATACGGGGTACACACCACCTATGGATTATGATCATCCAGGAAGTGTCTCCTTCCAGGTCGACCCCCTTTACATCCATTCTGATCAAACCGGTTGTCCGGCTATCTCGCGAACTTTGATCGCGAGATGCAGGAAGATGTTTGGTGATGAGTTCCATTGGGACATCACAGGCGGAAAAGAACATGATTCTTTGGGGGTGCGGATGACAATTCCGGCCCTCAGTTTTCAAGATTATCTCGCACTGTTCGCTTATGAGAGTATGGCTCGTCCATTGCAGGTTGTCCAAACCGGTCGTTAACAGCCCTTATCAGGCTTCACCCGACTAATTGGCCTGGCTGCCTTGAGCGACTTGCTTACGGCCCTTGGCAAAGCCATCCATCCACTGGAAACGCTCCGCCAGCTAGCGGTGGGGATAGGGGCATTCGCTGGCCTGCGATCGGAGATCGCGGCCGGCCCTCCTGCCTTCCTGGAAGGCTCTTCCTGCCTCTGGATGGATGTCTGGCTTGGGGGGTTCCATTCCCCAGTTATGACGAGCGGCTTTCCGCTTTGCGAGTCGCCCGAACTAGAATGATGTCCTGCGTATATCGGGCCTGACCTACAGTAGGCACCCCGGTGCTATGGTTTGGGCAGCCGAGCATGTCCGCAGCCGACCCGAAACAGATATTCTTCAGTAGTGGGAAACCCTCAGCCCCTCAAACCCATGGCTGCTGTCCAGTCGGCTCTCTACGCTTGCCGTCCATGACGTTCTTGTCCCAGACAGGCGGAGGAGCCTCCGAGGCCATCAAGCCTTGCGCTTTTAGTTGTGCCTTCTTCGCCTTCTCTCGCTGATGTTGGCTCCAGCGTATGGCAGCGACAAAGGCACTTACCGCAACCGCACCGGCAAGGTGACCATGCGTCTTACTGTCCAAGGGTAGTGGCAGGAAGACTGCCAGGACTACCACCAACACAGCCAGGGGCTACGGGTCCACGGAGATCCTCGTCGTAGCCCTTGCAGTTTCCAATTGGTCTCGTGGTCAGCCATTCATTTGACTATTCGGCAAAGACACTCAGCAAATAGCCGCCCGCGTCCAAGACATGAGCAACTGCCGCTTTCCACCCTCCCTAGCGCTAGACCTTGGCTGAGGAAGCCACCGTGGCAGACACTTCATGGCCGACATCAATCTTGAACTGGGCAGGACCACAGGTCACGCCCGAGCGCGCGCAGCAGGGTCGCATGCAGATGATCAAGGCGCCGTCTCGCGGCGGCGGCTTGCTCGGCCACGGCTCTGCGAGGAAGCCGCAGGGCACGCGCCCCCTCCCGCGGGTCGCCCTCCTCCGGATCCCAGTCCAGTACGAGGACCGCGTCGGCCTCGATCAGGATCCGCAGAGCCCAGCCCTGGTCTTGGTTATCGTAGACTGTGCCACCCACACCCGCCGTGTCCGAGAGATCATCCAGCAGAGAAGCGGCAGCCAATCGGCTACCCGCGAACATGTCCGCCACGACCGGAGCCTCCCCCGGCAGGCACAGCAGCAGGTTTACCGAGAGGCTCGAGAACGGGGCGATCTCGCGTTGGCACGCCAGCCCGGGCAGCGGGGGTAACCGCGAGAAATGGTGGACCAACTCGGCCTCCAGCCCGACGGCATCGGCCGTCAGCACGTGGCCGGCAATCTCCGGCAGGTCCGGCAACGGGATCGGCGGATCGTCCGGCGCACCGACCGGCAGCATCCAGCCCGGCACGTACGGCGTCACCGCATAGCCGGCATCCAGTCGGAATTCGGCATGTGTGCAGGTGGTCGGGATCCAGGAGTCATCGTCCGGCCATCCCAGAACGTCCTCACCACGGGGAGAGAACAACCTCCTCAAACAATGGAGCAACTTCACGACGACGCCCTCCGCCCAGACTATCCCGGCAGTCTTCAGCTTGGCCCCACGGCACAGGCGCCAGCTAACGACCTAGCGCTTCCCTCGACCCATAGCTGACTCTCGCTATCCCCCAGCGGTGTCCTCCCGCTTCCTGACGTGCGTCCCTGTCGATACCATCCGGGCCGGCGCCCACGGCCGGTTCGCGACACGTGCGAGGTAGGCTAAGCTGGCTTCCGATCCGGATCACGCAAACGTTCACAGGATACGAGGGGCAATGAGCGCCAACTGCATCTCGAACGGCTCCAGGGTGCTGCGTGTCCTGGCGATCGCCGTTACCGTCGTGGGTTCCTGGACGGCTACGCGCGTTGCTGCAGCCGATCCAGCCGGCACGCAGGTGGTCCTGACATGCCGGATCGCAGGGCAGAACCGGGAAGCCTCGGTCGTCCTCGAGGGCGATCGGGCAACCTACCGCTACGGCCCATCGCAGCAGAACCCGGAGCTGACCCTCTCGGACTCGCTGGCCAATCTTGACTACCGGCGCCAGAACGGCCCCGGCAACACGATCGATGAAATCGTCACCTTCGGGAACGGGGACACGGCTTACCGCTTCGCCGCCGGCTTCCGGGAAGGGGCGGGGTCCGGTTCATCCACCCTCCGCCCGTTCGGGCTGTTGACGGTTGATCGCGACGGCACGCCGCTTGCGCGGTTGGAATGCCGGCCGGACAGCATCGCACGCACTCCCGACGGGCTGCTAGCGCGCCTGCGTGCGATCGGCAGGGAGCGAACGTCGGATGGCTTGTCGTTTCCTAACTACCCGATCCACGACCCAGTTCGCGCGGCGCAATCCCCGCCCTGCGAGGCCGATTTCAACGTCGACACGTGCTGGAGCAGGGGTGTCAGCGCGTCGCGGCGCGGCGATCTCGGTGGGGCGCTGGAACACTACGACATGTCATGCGACGCGCGCATCACCACCCTGGGATGCTACGAAGCAGGCAAGCTATACCTGCACAACCGACAGCTGCGCGATTACGCTCGCGCCCGGCAAAGGCTGGCGACCACGTGCGACGGCGACGACACAGGCCAGGGGCCCTATGCCTGCAAGTATATCGGCTGGATGTACCTCACCGGGACCGGCGTGCAGCGCGACCTCGACACGGCTTTCGAGGCGCTTGCCAAGGCCTGCTTCTTCCACAACACGGCCATCTTGATCGATCCAGAAGGCTGCCATTTCCTTGGCAAGGCCATCCAGGCGCGACGCGGGCACACGGTTCGTGACGAGGACAGGGCGGACTACCTCACCTACATCGCGTTCGCGCAGGCCTGCACCGATAACGCAAAGACGATTTGCAACGACGCGCGGGCGCTTCACAGGCTGGCCAACGCGCGTTCCGCGCCATGGATTGCGCAATGCGATCGCGACGTAAGACGGTACAATCGGTTCGCGTCCTGCGCGTACATGACGGCACCGGGGGGTGATTACGATGCGGCGCAGCGGACGCGGCAGACGCTTGCCTCTCTTTTCCGGCTCGTGTCGGAAGCGGTGGATTGAGCTTCCCGGTCTCTGATCCGGCCTTGCCGCGCCCAGGCGAGGCCAGGACGGATGGGAGGCCGTTTTCCGCTCGATGCCGGCCGGACGGGCCGCAGGTTGTGCTGCGGCGATGGTCCGGTTTCCAACCCTCCCGGACATCGTGCGGTTCAACAAGGCACGCGATAAGACCTTATCGTGCCGGCTGTCGGACGGTCTATGTTTGCCTTTAGTCGATAGCATATCGCTGAGTTAGGCGGCGCCTTACCGCCTGTCAGTAGTGATTCCACATGCTGGATCGTTGCCAGCCGATCGCTCCACTGCAGCATAGTCGCTGAACATGCCAGGCTGCTTCTGCTGTGACATACTGAGGCGACAGTCAGCCGGTGCCGCTGTGTAGGCTCCGACAGGAATCAGCAAGGCACCAGCGAAGAGGCCGCACAGGCTGACTTTCTTCAGCAGGGTCGCAGCAAGAGGTGCCATGAGCTTAACCGCTTTGTGTCCACCAGCTGGCTATCACGGAACCGTGAGATTATCTCGTCAGGTTAGGTAACCCGCGCTTATCAGACCAACAGCCCCCTTGGGCCGGACTCATACCTTGCTGTGCCTGGCTACGACCTTTGGCAAAGCCATCCATCCATTGGAAGCGGTCTGCTAGACGGTGATGAGGGTAGGGGCACTCGCTCGCTTGCGAACTTAGGCTGAGGCCAGTTGTAACGCCCTCTTGAAACGCTTTGCCAACCTCTGAGAGTAGGTCTGTTCTGGGATATTTGACGGCTTGCATCGTTGGCACTGCCGTTACAAGCACCCTATTTACCCACGGAAATTGTGACTCTGAGCAACTCTGCCGTGCGGAACAGGATCTGTGCACAAGGTTCTTGTGCATGCGCGGCCTGCACCGCCAAATGTTCCAGCGTGACGATGGCTCCCTCGATCTCGTCCTGGAGGGTGTGGCCGGCGGGCGGAATGGCGTTCATGGACGTCTTGTCTCGGGGGGCAGGATTACAGAGATCACGGGTTCGTGACGTCGAGTATCTTTACACATCGACAAACCACGACAATCGAAGATTTACGCGCATTGTCTCATGTTTTGAGAATCGCCTCAGACGCGAAAATAAGCTTGTCTGTTCAACTTCCTGTAAAGCTTCGATTGTGCCATTTCGATTGTTAACATTAATATTTTGTCATCAACCTAGGGTTAAACCATTTCAACCTACAGAGCGTTGTTGCGGCCAGCTTTCTTGGCCTAGGGTGCCTTCCCAGCAGAGGAACCTTCGGTGTTGAACGAGCGCGCTTACGATCTTCAGGAAGCCCTTACGATTGCCCTCCGCGAGGAGGTGGGCGACGATCCCGTTGATCGGCCCCGCCTGATGGCGCTGCGCGATTCCTTTCGCAAAACCCTCGAAAACGCCGTGTCGCCGGACAACACCGTCACCGACATGGATTACCGCGCGCAACTCGCCGCGGCCTTCGAGGCTGTCTATCAACGGCTCTACGCTGCCAGCCGTGTGTCGCGATGAGCGACAAGGCCAGCGAACAGCGGGTCTTGCCCACCGAGCCGCCGCCGTCCCTGATGTTCGAGATCGTGGCCGATGTCGCCATTCTGCAGGCCGTCGTCACCGGCCTGGCCAAGACAGATCCGGCCGTACTCGCCACTGTCCGCGCCGCACTCGCGCAGCTGGCCGTCACCTCGGCCAGGGTTGGCCAGCATACCCCGCTCGTGCAGTTGATGGACGACACCATGCAGCGCCGTATCGCGGCTTTTGAAGCCAAGCTGCCGAGACACAGCATCGGTTAAGCCGATGCACAGGCTTCCGGCTCGATCTCCGCCGCACCATAAATCAGGGCACGGGATATTGGGCCTAGCCTGGGGTGGATGGCGAACTGCCTTGCTGCCACGGCTTCATCCCCTCCTCTAGGTAGCGATCTGAGACGGACTTGGCGGAAGGGTTGTTTCGGCGAGGCTCAGTGCCCTTCCGGTGAGCTAATATGACGCACCTCGTTCTGCTCCGCCGCTACCTCCTGCTTGGAGGCACATCCCTCGTCCTGGTCTACCTCTGCCTCGTGATCGGCGTTGCGTTACTTCAGAATGGATCGTCGGCCATTATCCTGCCTAGCTGGATCCGGCACGTTGCTGACGCGGGTCTCCCGATGCTTGTCGCCTCGCTCCTGATTGCCGGGGCCACTCGGCGGGGATGGCAACGGACCATCCCGTTGCTCGCATTAGGTCCACTCGTTGCGCTAGCTGCTGGCTTGGCGATCCTTATGCCGATGCGCGTCGAGGCTGATCAGATCACGCTGCCAGACGGTCGGGTCGTCGTGATGACCTACGAGCCTGTCCCGACGGACACCGTTTTCGCTGTTTGGGAGCGAATGGATGGCATACGATGGCGGCCGCTCTACGCGATGCCCGGCCAGATCACATATTCCGAGGATGGCTCCTTCACAGCCGATCCACGCCTGGTCGTGAGCGACGACGGTCGGCACCTGCTTCTGCGACGCGGCGGCATCTGGACAGATTGCTGGCCAATCGGGGAACGCCCGAGCTCATGCCCGTTGGGCGAGAGCCCCTCAAGCCGAGATCAATGGCTCGAGCGCTCCAGGCGAATTACGGCGACCATTGGCGATATCCGGCTTCCGGCACGAGGCACGCGATAACTCAATATCGGGCCTGGCACCCAGTTGCCATGTGTCGGGCAATCAAGCATGTCGGCAGCCGACTCTATTTAGCCTCCCCACCGCAGCGCTTCGGGTAGTCACCGAGCATGAGCCTCCAGCCCCGCGGTATAGACTGGCCGTTTTCATGATTCTGTACTGAGAGACGCATGTTGCTATCATCTTCAACGCACTCAACAACGGTATTTGTCAAACCTAGCGGATGAGTTGCATTTCCGAGCGAGTAGTGAGGAGATGGATCCATCTCGATAGGTGAGGTCCTCTGCCTCCAATTAAGTAGAGGCAAAACCGATTGCAGCGTCAGGGTCACGTCTGACGCCAGATTCCACGTTGCGTATAGGTCTTCTATCTTCCCCGACGGCGAAGATCGGATCACTACCGTGATGGACGAGCATGAAGCTGTCGTTCTAGCTTCAAGCTGTTCTCCTGCGACGTCGTACACCATATAGCCAATCTGATTCGGGTTGACATAAGGGTGGAACACTCTGGAACCGCTGGAAGCTGCGGCCAGAAGATCCGCGTATTGGACAGCCGAGTAAAATCGGGCCGAAGTCTTACCCAGAAGGGCGATGCCGTTTAGCGCCTCAATCAGCCTGCTGTTCTCAGACATAGATGCGCTGACCGATGTGCTGCTTAGTAAGCAGTCTGCGGTCTCTGGAGTGGCTGCACATGCTGCGATAGTCCAGCATAAGCCGACAGTGGGAAGCAGTCTTGTAAGTCGCTGGTACCGCATTTCGCCGCCCTGATAAGTCATTCCACTGGTGTGGACGGCCTGTACCATGTTGTGAATTGTCCGCTTCCCACCCCTCTCCCGCATTGGCCTGCGACGATAGGCACGCGATAACTGCTCACCGCAGTCCATTAGGACTATGTTTTACAGAGCCGGATCAGAAGCGACGTACGAGCCCGACGTGGTAGGTGTTGCGTAATGGCGTCACCTTGGCACCTGCGAAGTTGCTATCGGGGGCCATGGTACGATCATAGCCAACCCGGATGATGTTGTTGTCTGCTACAGAAAACTCGACGCCGAAACCTGTGCGGAACCCGGTGAGGTGTTCGGTGCCACTGCTTGAACTGCGCTCGATGCGTAGTTTCTGCGTTTCCATGCCAGTGGTCACGTAGGGCATGGCCCAGGGCACAGGCACCCACCCAAACCGTGCTGCAGCCCCGAAGGTCAGCCCGCCTTCGACGCGGGTATCGTAGCGGTTCGGCACTCGTACGACAGCATCACCGACACCGGGAGCAGCATCAATCTCCACACCATAATAAATGCCTCCCATTCGGGTTGCCCAACTTGTACCCCAACCCAGACTGACTCGGGCCGTGGTACCAGGTAACGTAACCGTTGATACGGCCGGAAAAGAGCTGAGCTCCGCCACTCGCTCTTGTCCCGCCATCAAGAGCGCTTCGCCCGCCCTTATGGCTTCCTCGCTTGCCTTGATCGCTTCTGAGGCAGCCTGAAGCGAAGCCGCCTCATGCAGGAGGTGCTGCCGCATCTGTTGGAGCAAAGGATCCAGCGTGACCGCAGCCTGCGGATTGATTGCTGCTTGCTTCTCGGTTACGCTCAGAAGTTGCTGATTCGCAATGAGGTGGCGGATGCCTGCTTCGAAAGCGATGCGTCGCTCAGCAACCTGCGCACTGCTCGCTGCAAGCTGAGATTCGTCTTGCGTTAAAGTAGTGTAGGCATTGCGGACTGCAGCGCCCTTTGGGTTGCTGGCGTTAACCTCGAGAATTGTCTCGGAATAAGTGGCCTCGATGCCAAGCCGAAAGCCATCGAAGGCGCTATGTGCTGAGACTGAAACCGAGATTGCGCAGCTTATAATAACAAAGATCACAAAGTGTGTGTATCGCACCAGAAACTCCTTGCTGCAGGGAAAACTTGCGAGGCTATACCATTAGAAAGTGTTAGCTTCTGTCGCAGCGCAGCAATGTCTTTCAGGCGACCAATGCATGTCCTGCTTGCTTCAATCTGACCATGATAACGTCTATCGCGCGCGAGACGCAGCCGAGCGTTCTTTCATCCTGTCGGAACGACACGATCAGCACGCTATCCCTGGAGTCGACAATTCTCGCCGAAACGAAATCATTCGTGTCCGGCAGACCCACCAGTACCTCCGCACCGACATCGCAAGGCCACTCACAGATGAGGGACGCGCCACCCAGCGAGATATCCTGGATCGTGGCGGACCCGGAGCCGTGCGTATCGCAGCGCAGCTTCACCGGCGCATCCCCACCCGGCATACGCTCGTAGCGTCGCCGGTCACCACTTTGCTGGCTCGCGCGCATTGCGTTGAGGAAATCATCCACCTCTTCGCGCAGACCTCGAGATTGGTCGTTCACGCTATTGGCCGCCTCGAGCACACGGCGGCTGGCGGTGCCTGATTGCTCGGCGGTGGCACAGACGCCTTGCATCGCCTGGGTAGCGATGTCTGTGGCGCGGGAGATGCCCTGGACCTGCAAGGCGATCTCCCGCGTGGCCGCGCCCTGCTGCTCAACCGCAGCGGCGATGTTTCCGGTGATGTCGCTGATCTGGATGATGGCCGTCGCGACGCCACGTACTGCTGTGACAGCTTCATCGGTCGCTGACTGGATAGCTGTCACTTGGGCGCCGATGCGGCTGGTGGCCTGCGCCGTCTGAGCGGCAAGCTGTTTCACCTCCCCCGCCACCACTGCGAAGCCCTTGCCGGCCTCACCGGCCCGCGCTGCCTCAATGGTGGCGTTCAGGGCCAGCAAGTTGGTCTGGCCAGCAATATCTGAGATGAGCCGGACCACCTCACCGATCTGGCTGGCTGCCTCACTCAGTCCCTGCACTGTGGTATCCGTGGTGCGTGCTTGGGCAACGGCGTCCCTGGAGGCATCAGCGGCCTGACTGACTTGGCGTGATATTTCTCCCACGTTGGCAGTGAGTTGCTCGGTCGCCGAGGCCACGGTGGCCAGGCTTCTCGAAGAATTCCCAGCCTCAGCGGTGCTGCCCGCCATGTCATGCAGAGTCTGTTCTGCGCCGTCGGCCATTTGATCGGCGGCCCCGCGCATACCCTCAGCCGATAGGCCGAGTTTCACAAGGACGCCAGAGACGGTGGTACCGAAATCGTGCGTCAGGCGGTCCATGGCCTCCTGCCGGCGATCCTTGGCCGCACGCTCAGTGGCGATTTGTTTGTCGGCCTCTCGTGCTCGCAGCGCGCCGTCGCGCAGCATCTCGATGGCACGCCCGATCTGGCCCAGCTGGTCGGTCCGCTCGGCACAAGGTGAAGGCTGGTCGAGGTTCCCCTCCGCAATAGAGCGCACACTGGCAGCTAGGCTACTCAGCGGGCGCATGGACGAGCGGAGAGCGTACCAACGCACTGTACCCACGACGATGATGACGACCAGCCCCGCCAACAAAGCTTCGAGGATGATACGGTGCATGACCACATTCGCTTCAGCCATAGAGACGCCCACAAATAGGATGCCCACCGGTTCGCCAGACACGTCGCGGATCGGCTCGTAGATGGTCGCGTAGGGGGTGCCCAGAATGTCGGCATTGCCGACATAGGTCTCCCCGCGCCCGAGCACTGCCTCGCGGGCCGGCCCCGCGGCGAGTTTGGTGCCCACCGCCCGCGCACCGTCAGGACGCCTGACGCTGGTCGCTATGCGGGTGTCCCCCGCAAAAATTGTGGCCACGCCACCTGCGAGCTGACCAGCCTTGTCGGTGATATCGTCACGTCCGTTCAGCAGCTGTCCGTCGAGCGTCAAGCGGCCGTCTTCCCCCAGATGCCACTCGGTACCGATACCTTGCAGCTTGTCGTGCAGTACCGCTAGGTTGGTGCGCAGCATCCGCTGTACACTGTCGTTCTGCTCATCCTGGACAATGCGCATCGTCCAGGCCTGCACGGCGATGACCGCCAAGACCACCGCGAGGAGAGAGGCGATCAGAAGCCGTGGCACGATCCCAATGCGGCCGGCGCGGCGCAAAAATGAATCGGAGATACCGGACATCACACAGGCCATCCTATTGAAGCAGTGCTCAAAGATGCCGATGCGCTGGTAAACAGCAGGTCAAGACGGGCGCGCATTTTCACTGTCGGCTAAATCTCGTAAAGCGCGCTGCTACGCATGCCTCCAGAGTTACTGGATAAGTTTACTTGTAATCATTCACGAGCCGTGTCCTACCCCAGTGCAATGCCAGAAGTGAGAACTAAAGCACGATAGTCTGTCACTATCGGTCCGGCTGTCAAACGAGCGATATTTTCGTTTAAACAATATCATATTAGCAATATTTGATTATGTAAGAAATTTATCGCGCGTTCATAGAGTGATAGCGTTTGGTCCGGCAATTCATCAGATGGGTGTGGAAGCTTGTGCTGCCTCCCAACGGTGAAGCAGGAACGATCTCCATGAAGCGCCTTGCCTCCCTCCCTGCCCTCGCTGTCTGAACCCTGCCTCTTGGCCTCGCCAGCGCCCTGCCCGCCAGCGCCGCCGTGATAGGCAATATCGGCAATATCACCGTCCAAGGCGGCAGCACGTCCTCCAGCTTCGCGCCGAACGCCAGCTACACGCTGTTCGGCAACAACGGCGAAATTTTCAAGTCCGTCGATATCTCCACCACCGGCACCGCCGCGGTGACGTCGTTTGGTGCACCCTTCTTCAGTCCACCCTGGCCGACCTCGAAGTTCACCAAGCGGGGCACGGTGGTCTATGGCAGCGGCAATCTCTTCGTCTCCTATCCGACCAAGGCGGATATCGGCGCCTCGCTGAACGACACCTCCGTCGTGCTGGCATTCACCATCGCCGATGGTACCTACGGCTTCGTGCGCTTCAACGGCACCACGCCGCTGTTATACGCTTATGAAACGGTGGCCAGTCAGTCGATCGTCGTCGGCTCGGCCTTCACCGGTCCGATCAACCCGCCGACCGCCGTGCCGGAGCCGGCGTCTCTGGCGCTGTTTGGCATGGGCCTTGCCGGACTGACAATGGTCCAGCGTCCCAAAGCGATCTAATCGTCCACCTTCGCCAATTTGGTGGTGGTTAGGGCTGCCTGGCGGTACATCTGCCAGGCACGCTACCGAGAGCAGCCCTGACTCAGCCTGATCAGTCCGGCTTACCAGACACAGCCGCCCCAACTCGAATCGGGCCGTCATACAAGGCTTAAGCAGTGAAAACAAACGAGTCTGAGGACAGCGGGCATTGAAAGCTTGGCCTGCTTTGCTCAACTATTAAGCGTTGATTTTAACGCGGAACGGTGACCAGAAAAATGTCAGTCTGGTGACGATGGCGGGTCAGATATGTGCTGCGCGGTAGCGTCAATGCCTGGCACCAGCGGCATAAGACGGTAGGCGCGCTTCATCTCCCCAATAGCGTCTTCACCAGCCAGAACGATCGGCAAGTCCGGTATCGGCAGGGGGCGATCCGATGCTGTTCGAGCCAGCCGGGCGAGCTCAACCGCGCCGAATTGGATGGCAACCTCAGTGAGGGCCTGTGAGGCTCGAAGATAGGCGATGGGATCGCCAGCATGCGCAGCTTTGAGCATGATACGTGTGTATTGCCGGACATCGGCCTCGAAGCTGTGCAGCATCAGGCTGATGACGGAGAATGGCATGCCGCCGAGGATGCCGTCCGCTGCTGAACGATCGATAACGCCCATGGGATTCTACTGGTGGTGGAGAAAAGGCGGATAGCAGTCCTGGCTGAGCAGGACACTGTGCTATCTGCAGAGAGTTACACTCTCCGCAATTATGAGGCTGCGAGTGGCCAAAATGGCACAGCACAAGCCGCCCAGGCACGATAATGTGGCGATCCTACTCCTAAACATTCTGCAACCCGAGATTGTCTTGATATGGCGTGCCTTAGGCAGGTTAGCGCTGTGACGGAGCCTGGGCAGACAGAATGGCTACCGCAGGAATCCCAATGCCTCTAAAGACGCCGTGTCAGTCCAGCGCCAGCTCGGCGATGTGGGGGGCAAGCGTGTGGAAGTGGCTGGCGGCCAGCCGTAACTGGCGGCTGGCATGCACCTAGAACAACAGCGTGACGTGGAAGCGATCTGCTACCAGCTGTCGCACGAGGGGCTCGTAGTTGCCGTCGCTGGCCACCAGCGTGAAGCTGTCGCGATCAGGGTCGGCCATACAACAGGCATCGCGGGAGACGCGGGTCACCCCGCCAGTGTCGACGTGCTTCTCGTGGTCGCCAGCACTGCTCTCGAACACCTGCACTTCGAAGCCGGGTGCCTGGGCATACGCCCAGGAGGCCAGGTTGGCCTAAGTGATGGAGCCGAAGACAGCGGCGCGCAGCGAATCACTCACTGCGCGTTACATGGCCATCAGTGGTGAAAGTTGAGGCGGTAGGCAAAGTCGCTGGACGTGACGATGGTTCACTGCGACGAGACTGTGCACTAGGCCACGAGCCACAGCACTGAATTCCCGGGCCTTTATGAGTATATTGCTGTAGTCGATAGGCGAGGTGTCCAGGAGGACCTTCAAGAAGGTCGGACGCTTCGCCACATGACAATGCGAGTGGCAGCCTGCGCAATAATGTCAGGGAACAGATGATCTTATCGTAACCAGTGTCAAGCACAGCACGGCTACGATACATCTGCGCTCAGCCGTACGCATGGGTGCATAGGCCGTATTTTGCAGGCCAGATGTGTTGACAACATAAATTTTCACTGTGCGGCGACCATTTTTTTGTTATTTTCCTGAATCGGGATACTTAGTATTTTTTGCCACTGCTTTGCCGTCGTCGTCACGTTGCTAAGACGTTGTTAGCTAACGCTTCGAAGAGGTTGGGAGGCCAAGATCCTCCCCAGGCTGGCTTTCCGGAAACCTTAACACAAAATTTTACTCACAAAGCCGTGATATATCGGTTTATGTGGTTGCAACCTGGATTCTACGTGATGCCCCTTAGCCGAGATCTTCCCCGTCCACCTGCGCGTATTCGTGCCGCTCGCCTCGTCAATGGCGATATCCAGCCGCTAATTGGCGGCTACGTTGAGCCGCATGTTCTGGCAAGGCAGCAACTTCTGGAATTGTGGGACAAGTTGTCGACGCAGGGCCGCAAGTCTGTTCTCACAGTTGCCCTACTGGTGACACAGGAAGAAGCGCTGTCCCTCGATAAGGGTTCCGCCATAATTCCGGACAGTGAAATCACATGATTGGCGAACATGGACAGCAAGATGGCGGCGCCTTAACATTAGACCATTATCGTGCGGCAAAAGTGGTCATGGACGAATTTGGCGCTGAAGCCGAGCAGACTATTCTACGTCACATTTGCCGCTTAATCGATCAGGACGACAATGAAGGTGCGCAGATGTGGCGCTGCGTTCTCGCAGCCTACGACGAGCTACAGACAGTTCAGTCAGGCGTTGGCCTGATGCACTAGCGGATAAATGCGCAATGGCGTCCGGGTTGATCAGCAGACGACCGGAAGCCAGCGATCCTGGTGTGGATAAGGCCGCCTGCCTTGTGGTCATTATCGTCGAGGAGCGGGAGTTGCTGGCAACGGTGTCCGCCCGGCCAGACAGTCGCTCATGAAGCTACGCCGAGCGTCTATCGCAAAATTACGCGTACTTGCCTCCGCGTTGCACGACGTCATTCGTTCTCTTTGCGCCATTTGAGCGGCGTTGGGCTGTGGACGCGTTGGTGCTGAGCGTCCAGCCAAGCACTCTCTCATAAAACGTCCGCCGGGCATCGCCAGCTAGGTTACGCGTGCCAGCGTCTGTGTTGCACGAACGCATCCTATCCTGTTGGGCAGCTTGGGCGGCTGTTGGCTGTCGTTTTGTTGGACCTATCGGCGTCTGGGCAAAGGCATTGGATGACATGGTGGCTAGGGTCAATCCAAGTAAACCGATTTGAAGCGATCGATGCAGCAACATGCTTGCCTCCCCTTGGTGCCAAGACCGACAGGAAGCGCTTCGATGGCGTGGTAAGCAAGCACAAACGTTCTCTGTCCGATCGTTGAAAGCTTGGATCACAAGAACTGCCTTGTTGACCACTTATTGCCATGTTTTTGGGTAATTCTAGTTTTTTTCAGGCGCTGACCTTGCCTTCACCCTAGTTCCATTAGCTTATGATGGAAGACTGCTTTCCACCCCTTGTAACTGGCTCCCAAACCTCGTGTCAGGAATATCGATGGAAGAAATGGCTAACCAACATTTGCTGGAACTGACGGCGCAGATTGTCGCCGCGCATGTCTCCAACAACCCGGTGTCGCTGCCTGAGGTCCCGTCGCTGATCGAGCAAGTGCATCGTACGCTGGCCAGTCTCGGTCGCGCCGCCCCCACACCCGCTCTGGTGGCCGAGCGGCCAGAGCCGGCCGTATCAATTAAGAAGTCGGTGACGGACGAGTTCCTGATTTGCCTAGAGGATGGCAAAAAGCTGAAGATGCTGAAGCGCCACCTCAGAACGGCCTACGATATGACGCCCGAACAGTACCGCGAACGCTGGAACCTGCCGCCCGATTATCCGATGGTGGCGCCGAACTACGCCAAACATCGCTCCTCGCTCGCCAAGCAGATTGGCCTCGGCACCAAGCCGCGCGGCGGCCGCCAGAGGCGTTCCGTCTGATAGCATCACTCACGCCTCCCCTTAGGGGGACGTGCAACATGCTATCTTAGTCCGATCAATGTCCAAAGGCGTGAGAAAGGTATTTCCGTAGGTCTCGGTGGCAAAACACGTGTTGATGACTGCCATCGCGTTTCCCGGGGACAGTCTCACAAATCGCTTTGGCCGGATCCGACGTGCCATGGTCAGGATCGCCACGTTGCTCAAAGGACTGTTTTTGGAAGAATTCTACAGTGCGTGCCGCTGCCTCGTCTGTGTGGCCTAGAGGCTGTTATGGACCTACGGGTCGGTAACGATCAGGTTGCGGGGTATGAGTGCCAGCAAGCCCTATCCGTCCGATGTTTCCGATGACGAGTGGGCGCTGGTTGCGCCCTATCTGACGCTACTGCCCGAGGTGGCCGGGCAGCGCGAGCACAGCTTGCGCGAGGTGTTCAACGGCTTGCGTTACGTCATCAACACCGGCACGCCCTGGCGCTGGATGCCAAACGACCTGCCGCCCTGGGCTGCCGTCTACCAGCAGGCGCAGCGCTGGTTGGCGGCAGGTTGCTTCGAGGCGCTGACCGAGGATCTCCGGGCAGTGTTGCGGCGGGCAGCCGGACGAACAGCGCAGCCCAACGCTGCCATCCTCGACAGCCGGACTTTGCGTTCCTCGCCTGAGAGTAGCGAGCGGGCGGGCTATGACGGGGCCAAGCGCAAGAATGGCTCGAGGCTGCACTTGGCGGTCGATCCGCTAGGCCATCTGCTGGCGCTGCACGTCACACCTGCCAGCGTGGATGACCGCGCCGAAGTCGGCCGCCTGGCGCAGGCTGTACAGGTCTCCACCGGGCAGAGCGTCGAACTGGCCTATGTCGACCAGGGCTACACCGGCGAGCGGGCCAGTGAGGCCGCCAGAGCGCATGGCATCGAACTGGAGGTGGTGAAGCTGCCGAACGCCAAGCGCGGCTTCGTGCTGCTGCCGCGGCGCTGGGTGGTCGAGCGGTCCTTTACCTGGGCGACACGGTTCCGGCGGCTGGTGAAGGACTATGAGCGCTACGCTAGCACTCTCGCTGATCTCCACCTCGTCGCCTTTGCCTGCCTCATGCTCAGACAGGCCGCTCGACTGGCCGCAGGTCCATAACAGCCTCTGCAGTTCTGCCAGCCCGGCGCCCTGAGTGACACGCAGAAGATCGGTCGCGATCTGTGCCGGCGTGACGCTAGGTCCGATTGAGATACCGCCCACAGCCCCCGCCATCGGCCGTTCTGTCTCGATATGGCCTTCAGGGTTGGCGATGACGACATATTCTAGGTTCATCGAGCCGCCCACGGGGCCAGGGAACAAGGTGGTACCACTGTTGCTGTGCCACGCAGGTCCAAGGCATGGCACACGGCGCCCGTCCCAGCGGACCAGCGGACCAGCGGACCAGCGGACCAGCAACAAGGTCAGCGATCAGCATGAGCATGCAACAACAGCGTGGGGCCTGGCGGTGCGCCGGCCATGCCGTCACGAATGGTTTGCAACTGGAGGTCTTGGAAGGCAATGAAGGCCTCCGCCTGCGCCTACCGGCCGAGAATATCGCCCAGCAGGCGCAGGCTGGGCGCGGTATTGCGCAGCGGATGCAGGAACAGGTCGACCAATATCATCGGCGCGGCAACGGCCGGCAAGGTGGCTCACGTCGCCGCCGAATCCTACCATAGGCAAGAGATTTACTTAAACTCTTCTGTCCGGCTTCGTAGTTCCTCCGCTAAGCGATTGGCTCCAATTCGATCAATAACTATGTCTATTGATTCCTGTACTTTATTGTAAGCCTTTACAACGATTTTATCTGATGAATTTGATGTTCCAACATTGAATTCATGCACATCTATTGATGTTAATGCCTTTGGCATCTCAACAATCTGCGGTCCTTTCTGTGAAATCCACGAAATAATTGTCATTTGTAGATCGACGAAAAGTTTATGTGCTTGTTGATGATCCATATGAACACATAGGTTTAGCCCGGATTTATCAGTGATGGGCATATGAAATCCCTGAGATGATTGTCCTATTCTAAGTATTTCTTTTGCAGAGATATGCACCATTCTTTGATCGATCGTATTTTCCTGCATAATTTTATTTCCTGTCAATTGAAAAGTGTTTTACTCGGGAAAAGTTAAAATCTTCTTTCTCTCAATTTGAATTTTTATCTCAAGAAAATCTTTAGCTTTTTGTGAAAAACTTGGTGCGTCAGATCAGTGGACAATTACAATGTCAGTCTTGGTCAAATTAAAGATTATTGTTAAAACGCTTTATTGTACAAATTAGATGTACTTAGAAAAAGTTGATAGAATTTCAATTCTATCGGAAGCAATCAAACGGTGCAAAACTGAGTTTATTTTTGTTGCACTTTGCAGCGGCGTCGTGAACCTGCTGCAGCTCACCGTCTCCATCTACATGATGCAGGTGTTCGACCGGGTGCTCGCCACCCGCAGCCTCGATACGCTGCTGTTCCTGACGCTGATCGCGCTGGGGGCTATCCTGCTGCTGGCGGTGCTGGAAGCCGTGCGCAGCCAGGTGATGCAGCGCATCGCCAGCTGGGTCGAGGCCCGCGTTGCGCCGGAAGGGTTCGAGCGGGCGCTGGAAGCCCAGCTGCGCGGCCGGCCTTACCGGATGGAGGCCCTGCGGGACCTGGCGGTGTACCGGTCCTGGGTCAGCTCGCCGGGCGCTCTGGCGGTCTACGATGTCCCCTGGGTGCCCATCTATCTGGCCGCCATCTTCCTGCTGCACCCGGTGATGGGCATGATCGCCCTGGCGGGCGCGGTGCTGTTGTTCGGCCTGACGCTGCTGAACGAGTATTCGACCTCGGCCCTGCTGCGGCAGGCCAACACGGCGGCGCAGGCGGCGCAGCGCCGGGCCGATGCCATTGCCCGCAATGCCGAGGTCATCGACAGCATGGGCATGGCCGGGGCGGTGATGCAGCGCTGGCAGACCGGCGTCGACCAGATCGCCGGCCCCCAGCAGAAGGCGGCGAACCGGGCGGCGATCCTGCTGTCCTCCACCAAGTTCTTCCGCCTCGCGGTGCAGCTGGCGGTGCTGGGCGTGGGCGCCTACCTCGTGCTGCAGCAGGAGATCACCTCGGGGGCCTCGATCGCCGGCTCCATCATCATGGGCCGCGCCCTGGCCCCGGTGGAGCAGCTGATCGGCGGCTGGAAGGGCTTGGTGCAAAGCCGCCAGGCGCTGAAGCGGCTGAAGGCATTCCTGTCCATGCCACGCATCCGCCCGCCCGGGCTGGCGATGCCCGCACCGCTCGGCCACGTCAGCGTCGAGCGCGTCACCTACGGCATTCCCGGCCAGACCACCGCCATCATCAAGGGCGTGACCTTCTCGCTGGAACCGGGCGAGAGCCTCGCCATCATCGGCCCCTCGGCGGCCGGCAAGACCACGCTGATCCGCATGCTGATCGGCACCCTGCCCGCCTCCACCGGCCATGTGCGGCTCGATGGCGCCGACGTCTTCACCTGGAAGCGCGAGGATTTCGGCCGCCACATCGGCTACCTGCCGCAGGACGTGGAGCTGTTCGACGGCACGGTGTTCCAGAACATCGCCCGCATGGCGGAGGCCGAGCCCGACGACGTCTTCGCCGCCGCCATGCTGGCCGGCTGCCACGACATGATCCTGCGCCTGCCGCAGGGCTACGACACCGAGATCGGCGAAGGCGGGCAGCATCTGTCCGGCGGCCAGCGGCAGCTGGTCGGGCTGGCGCGCGCCATGTTCGGCGCCCCCAAGCTGGTCGTGCTGGACGAGCCGAATTCCAACCTGACGGCGACGCCGAGGCCGCCCTGCAGCGCGCCGTGGACACGCTGAAGAGCCAGGGTGCCACGGTGGTCCTGGTGTCGCACCGCCCGGCGCTGGTGCAGGGCGTCGACAAGGTTCTTCTGTTGCGTGACGGGGCGGCCGAGATGTTCGGGCCGCGGGCCGAGGTGCTGCGCCGGCTGATGCCGCCGCCGCGCCCGGCCTCCGCCACCACGGCGGCCACGGCGCCGTCCACCCAACTCACCCCGGCAGGGCGCCTGGCGCCTGGAGGCGCGGCATGAGCGTAACCACTTCTCCCTCCGGCGCCCTGACGGACCGCCGCAACCTGCCGCCGCTGGTGGCGGCACCGGTGCTGCCGAAGCGGCCCCGCACCTCGGGCCCGATGATGCTGGGGATCGGCTCCATCGTGCTGTTCATGGGTGGCTTCGCCGCCTGGTCCACCCTGGCGCCGCTGGCCGAGGCCGCCATCGCCCCCGGCCAGATCCGCAGCGAAGGCAGCCGCCGCACCATCCAGCATCTCGAAGGCGGCATCGTCCGTGAGATCCTGGCGCGCGATGGCGACCAGGTGAAGGCCGGCCAGGTGCTGATGCGCCTCGACGAGGTGCAGTCGGACAGCAGCCTGGAAACATTGCGTGGCCAGCGCTGGGCCTTGCTGGCGCAGTTCGCCCGCCTGCAGGCGGAGCACGAGGGGGCCGGCGACATCGCCTTTCCGGCGGAGCTGCTGGGCACCACGGACGCCCGTGGCTTGGAAGCGATGACCGGCCAGCGCACCTTGTTCGCGGCCCGGCAGGCCAGCCTGAACAGCCAGATCCAGGTGCTGGAAGCCCGCGCGGCGCAGCAGGAGGCGACCGCCTCCTCCGCGCAGGCGCAGATCGGCAGCCAGCGGCGGCAGCTCGAGCTGATCCGTCGCGAGGAGCAGGACGTCAAGACGCTGGTGGCCCAGGGCCTGGAGCGCATGCCCCGCCTGCTGGGGCTGCAACGACAGGCCGCCGCCTTTGAAGGCAACCTGCAGGATCTGTTGGGCCAGACCGAGAAGGCCGCCGCCGGCGCGCGGGAAGCGCGCAGCCAGATGATCCAGACCCGCGACCAGCGCCGTGCCGAGATCTCGACCGAGGCACGCGACGTGCGGTCCCGGTTGAACGATGCGGATGAGAAGCTGCGGGCCGCCCAGGATGTCGCCACCCGCCGCGAGATCGTGGCGCCGGAAGACGGCACCGTCATGAACAGCAAGTTCTTCAACCTCGGCGCCGTGGTTCGCGCGGGCGAGCCGGTGATGGAGCTTGTGCCGTCGCATGACCGCCTGGTGGCGGAGGTGCAGCTGTCGCCGAGCGACATCGACGTGGTCTACCCCGGGCTGCAGGCCGAGGTGCGGCTGCCGGCCTTCAAGCAGCGGCTGGTGCCGTTCCTGCATGGCCACGTAACTTATGTGGCGAGCGACGTGTCCATGGACGACCGCACGCGCGCCAGCCATTACCGCGTGCAGATCACCGTGGACCAGGACCAGCTGGCCCGGCTGGAAAACGTGGAGCTGCGGGCTGGCATGCCCGTCGAGGCCCAGATCCAGACCGGTAGCCGCAGCTTCCTGCGCTACATGATCCAGCCGGTGCTAGACAGCTTCCACCGCGCTTTCAAAGAACCCTGATTTTGCCATTGATCATTCAAATGTCGTCAAAAAAGCTGCTTCAGCCATAGCAACCGCGCAGATTGCTTTGACGATGGGAACTGCCCTAGATGCGTTCAGCACATCAAAATACGTCACGTTGACCATCAGTAGGCGACGCCTTCCTTTTGACTAGCTAGCACGCTTACGATCGGACTGATCTGGCAACCTACCCGCTAGCGTTTCACTATTAGCGCGAGGTTGCGCAGTGTGATGGGCAGAACCATCGCATCTGGCTCATAAAGCACAAAGAAAGGGGTTGCCACGGCCCGAAATAAACCGGCAGCATATGCCAGCCGGGCCCCGGGCGAGCCAAGTAACAGATCGTGATCAGTGCCAGCCTCTAATCGCTTCCGGAGTGTCTGTAACGGTCGCTAGCGGGTAGCGGCAGAAGCCGCATAGTCCGCAATTTCTGGTCGGTTAGATCCGAGTTACTGGGGCGCCCATACGCTGCCTGCAAAGCCCGGTGTCGCCCGGTCCACATTGCTTACATCTGGGACGGCAGAAGCGCCCAGGCGCCCCGAAAGTCCGCTCATACGGAGTCTAAGATGCGCAAGCAATGATTTTCAGAGTAAATTCATTTCTGAATTTCACTATATTTATTTAACGAATAAGCTATATCACGGTCTATTATTTCTATTCTGCCAGCCATGTCCGTAGCAGTTGACCTAAGTATTTGTTTGAGAAAACGTGCTCTGCGCGAATTCATGAAGTCATGGCTCTCGTACAAAATATTGTGCGTCAAATCATCATTTTCTTTGAGAATTTCCTGTAGCATTTGCTGGTCAGACGGCACATCATACCAATTTCTTGCTTTCCGTAGATCTGCAATTGAAGTGCGCTCGAAAGAATTCATCCATTTTTTGATCAATATTCTGGTGTCTTCGTGCGAGTAGTTGCAAAAAAATACTCCATCGTTCACATCCCAATTATGTCCACTATCACTACCTCTAGTAAAAATAAAGGAATTTTTATTGTTGCCTACTAGATATTTTGTGATGTCAAAAGAAAGGTCGTACACATAAGCATCGGCATCGAGGTAGATGAGCCATCCCCTGAATTGGGCGTCTAAAAGATAGTTGGCATAAACAATCCTATTAAAGGCAGCATGCCAACTATGAAATCCTCGCAGGTATCCACAGAAACTGTTATAAAGTATATTCATATTTTTACAATATAAATTATTTATTTTGCTAGTAGAAGACAACATTTCAAAGTATTCTTGCGGATCGCATGATTGAAACATCACAAAATCATGCCAAGGTTTGTTTAACATCAAATTTAAGCCTCTGTCCGAACAGCCATACGTTAAAGCGTAAAATTTTTGCTTAGCATAGTGACCTAAGACTCCCTTCGAGAATGTGGTGGCCGAGGTGTTTAAGTGCCTGAGGTGAAATGACGAAAGTGGTCCGGATCTGATGATAGTCTTTCGGCGGATTTCCCCATGACGGATGGAGAGATTGGCCATGAAAAAGCGGTTCTCAGTGGAGCAGATCGTGGCGGTGCTGAAGCAGGCCGAGCTGGGCCTGCCGGTGGCTGACCTGACCCGCAAGATCGACATCTCGGAGCAGACGTTCTATCGCTGGAAGAAGCAGTAGGCGGGTCTAGAGACCGATCAGGTCCGCGAGTTCAAGCAGCTCACGGATGAGAATGCCCGGCTGAAGAAACTGGTGGCCGAGCTCAGCCTGGACAAAGCCGTGCTGCAGGATGTGCTGTCAAAAAAGTTCCCCGGCCAGCGCTCATGAAAGAGGTTGTAGCCTATGTGGCGAGCCGCCACGGCTACAGCGAGCGCCGGGCCTGTTCTCTGACGCGTCAGCACCGCTCCACACAGCGCAAACCGAGCACGCGTGATCTGCGGCTTGAGATCCGGCAGCACATGCGCGAGATCGCGGCGACACGGATCCGCTACGGCTACCGGCGGGTACGCATCATGCTTCGACGTGACGGCTGGACAGTGGGGCGCAACCTGGTCTGGCGCTTGTACCGCGAGGAAGGTCTGACATTGCGCGAGCCGAACGGCCGCGGCGGCGCAAGATGGTGGTGCACCGGGAAGCCCGGTGCGCGCCGAAGCATCCGAACGAGGCCTGGAGCCTGGACTTCATCCACGACCAACTCAACAACGGCGCAAAAATCCGAGCCCTCACCGTGGTCGACATTTACAGCCGCGAAGGCTTGGCGATCAAGGTGGGCCAGCGGCTCAAGGGCGAGCACGTTGTCGAGGCGCTGAACCGGCTGGTTCGCCAGCTGGGCGCTCCGAAGGTGTTGTTCGCCGACAATGGCGCCGAGTTCACCAGCCAGCTGGTCGACTTGTGGGCCTACCATCATGGGGTACGGATCGACTTCTCGCGACCGGGCAAGCCGACCGATAACGCCTTTATCGAGACGTTCAACGGGTCGCTGCGGGATGAGTGCCTGAACCTGCACTGGTTCGACACGCTGACCGAGGCCAAGGCGGTGATCGAGGCCTGGCGGTGGGACTATCATGAGAGCTGTCCCCACATGGCTCTTGGCCAATGGACGCCACAGGAATACTTTTTGCTGACAAGCTCTTCACGCCCGATGAAGGGCTTGGCGACCGACGAAGGCTAACGCTGGACCTCGACCACCACACCCAAGCGCTTCAGCCGCTTATACACTGACATTTTGCTCGGATCACCTAGGGTTTGTTAGCGCCTGACCATTGACCTATCTGCTACGGGAACAGTGGAGAGGGGGAGGCGAAGTGGTGCTGACGGACGCGCAGTAGGTGGTGCTGGAGCCGCTGATCGAGGCTTGCCGCCCACACCGCAAGACGCAGCATCACCACCTGCGGCGCACGATGGAAGCGATCATCTGGCGCTGCCAGAACGGCGCCAAGTGGCGCGCCATACCCACCGAGTACGGCCCCTGGTGGATGGCGGCGCAGTGCTTCATTCGCTGGGGCAGGCATGGTGTCTGGGAACGTCTGCTGAGCCTGGTACAGGAGAAAGGCGTGCGGTTGGGCATGATCTTCCTCGATGGCAGCAATATCCGAGCACATCAGAAGGCCGCCGGTGCGGCCAAAAAGGGGGATCTGGAGCCCGACGCGATACGCGTGAGGCTCTTGGCCGATCACGTGGCGGCTATGGCACCAAGGCCTGCGTGATCGCTGACGGCGGCGGCGGCCGCGCCGTCGCCTTCAGCCTGGCACCGGGCCAGGCCCACGAACTGCCGATGGCGCGTGCCCTGCTCAGCCGGTTGCCGAAAACGCCGACCTGGGTGGTGGCTGACTGCGACTGCACCAGCCATGCCTTGCGCGAGCACATCTGGAGCATCGGGGCACGTCCCGCCATCTCGCCGCAGCGCCATGAAGCGCCGGTCGCTTGTCCACCTTGGACCTACCACAACCGCAACCGGGTTCCAGGCGCGGCTCAAAAAACGGCGGGCTGTCGCCACACGCTACGAGAAGACTGCTCAATTCTTCCTGGGTGTCCTCTGCCTTGCCGCCTCGCTCGATTGGCTCAGGAACTAACCGACCCTAATGGGGGCTGGTCACCCCCGATGCTCCGAATGTGCTTGCGCGAGGCATGGTTGGTGTAGCCGCAGTCCGCCACCACCCAACTTGGCATTTCTGGCAAACAGCCGAGCGAGGCACGCTCCATCAATAGATTTTGGGCTTGGCTTGAGGCCGAGCCGAAAGCGACGGAACGCCCGTTGCCGTCAGTCAGCACGCAGGCTTCGGTGTCGTAGACGCCGCACGAGCGGCTAAGCGCCTCACGCGTATCGCATCGGACCCTAGGCCCTTCTTCAAGCTGCAGCTACAGCCTTCTGGCACGCTTAGATATTATTGTCGTTGAGTAAGAACAGGCCATGCTGCAGGCCTTTGTCTTTCACCAAACATAACAGGTGTTCTCAGACCCCATGCCCGACCCAGCGGATGAAGCGCTGCGCCGCCATCTCACCGGGTGTCGTATTCAGCAGGCACAGGACGTCACTTAGTACCCATTTCGGTAGCGACAAACGAACGGTTCCATGGCACGCCGCAGGTGTTATTATAGTCTCTTTTTTTGCGGTCGACAGGGCTTCATTAGCAGGGCAGCATCGCTTACTATGCGTCCATCAACTCCATCCGCATGATATCTCCACTGCTTCCACAGCAAATGATTCCACCTTTAAGCGCTAACAAACCACATCAGGGGGAGGCAGACTTGGTGAAAGTCTGCCCCGTAAAAACCAGCAAAATAACGCTATAGTCCAAATATGTCAGATGCAGGATGTCGATCAAATTGGGTCACGTGCTCAATTGACATAGAAATATCCACAGCTAGTTTTTCGAGAGAAACTTCGCCAACATTTATTTTCTCAAGCCAGAAAACAGATCCTGCTTCGTCAACGCCTCTTCCAAAAGAATTATGATAAAACGTCGTTAAAAAATCCTCATTAGATGCACCATGATTTTTGCTCTCAAACTCATGCGAAGCAATAAGGCTTTTAGCAATTTCTTCCAGATTTTCACCGCCGTTTAAAGCCAGTTTCCATGTCCTCAGACCCTCCTCATCAATACCCCGATCAAAAATAGTATCATAAAGCATAGATATTTTTCTTGCTGAATTATCAGTTGTCCAAACACCGTTCGGATTATTAAACTCAAATCGATCAATTGCTTCGGAGCTTATTACAAAGCTTGATGCAACGTTCTCTCTGCTAAAACCCTGATTTAGACTAGATATATGGTGGTTAAAACCTTCTTCGTCTGCTTGGCGGTCCAAGATATTTTCATAAAGATATTTCACGAATTCCGAATTGGATGATGCGTTCAACCTCGACTTGAACTCGTCACTTGCCATAATACCAGAAGCAATCGCAGAGAGATCTTGGTCGGAATTGAGGTGATCATTCCAAAATTGAAGCCCAGATTTCTCAACTGATCGACCTAGCAGACCTTCATACATCATCATCACCTTGGCAGGCGAGGAATCACCTGAATAATTGATTTCGCCGTCACCAACTTTGATTGATTTAACCTCTGCATTGATCGATATATTTTCTCCACCTGCGATTCTTAAAAATATTGTTCCATCATTATTGCGCTGTAGAGCTTCAATTTTACTCAGGGAAATCGTACTTGTTGCGGTGTTATTCTCCGCAAGAGTAAAGCCGGCAATAGTAATTCCGGGCTGCAAATTCTTAGTCGGAAGCGGTGCAACATATTCTTCGTTGACGTCGAGCACCTGCACGGTGAAGTCGCGGCTGATCGTCAGGCCACCCTTGTCAGTGGCCGTGATCGACACCGGCACCGTGGCCTGGTGCTCGAAGTCCAGCGCCACGCCGGCCTTCAACGCCAGCTTGCCGCCCACCACCTCGAAGCGGTCGTCGGACACGCTGTAGCGCAGCTCGTCGCCCCGGTCCGGGTCGAGGCCGCTCAGCACGCCGATCACCGCGCCCTTGTCGTTTTCCCGCACGCTCGTGCTGCTCAGCGTCAGGGCACTGGGCGCCTCGTTGACGTCGAGCACCTGCACGGTGAAGTCGCGGCTGATCGTCAGGCCACCCTTGTCAGTGGCCGTGATCGACACCGGCACCGTGGCCTGGCGCTCGAAGTCCAGCGCCACGCCGGCCTTCAACGCCAGCTTGCCGCCCACCACCTCGAAGCGGTCGTCGGACACGCTGTAGCGCAGCTCGTCGCCCCGGTCCGGGTCGAGGCCGCTCAGCACGCCGATCACCGCGCCCTTGTCGTTTTCCCGCACGCTCGTGCTGCTCAGCGTCAGGGCACTGGGCGCCTCGTTGACGTCGAGCACCTGCACGGTGAAGTCGCGGCTGATCGTCAGGCCACCCTTGTCAGTGGCCGTGATCGACACCGGCACCGTGGCCTGGTGCTCGAAGTCCAGCGCCACGCCGGCCTTCAACGCCAGCTTGCCGCCCACCACCTCGAAGCGGTCGTCGGACACGCTGTAGCGCAGCTCGTCGCCCCGGTCCGGGTCGAGGCCGCTCAGCACGCCGATCACCGCGCCCTTGTCGTTTTCCCGCACGCTCGTGCTGCTCAGCGTCAGGGCACTGGGCGCCTCGTTGACGTCGAGCACCTGCACGGCGAAGTCGCGGCTGATCGTCAGGCCACCCTTGTCAGTGGCCGTGATCGACACCGGCACCGTGGCCTGGTGCTCGAAGTCCAGCGCCACGCCGGCCTTCAACGCCAGCTTGCCGCCCACCACCTCGAAGCGGTCGTCGGACACGCTGTAGCGCAGCTCGTCGCCCCGGTCCGGGTCGAGGCCGCTCAGCACGCCGATCACCGCGCCCTTGTCGTTTTCCCGCACGCTCGTGCTGCTCAGCGTCAGGGCACTGGGCGCCTCGTTGACGTCGAGCACCTGCACGGTGAAGTCGCGGCTGATCGTCAGGCCACCCTTGTCAGTGGCCGTGATCGACACCGGCACCGTGGCCTGGCGCTCGAAGTCCAGCGCCACGCCGGCCTTCAACGCCAGCTTGCCGCCCACCACCTCGAAGCGGTCGTCGGACACGCTGTAGCGCAGCTCGTCGCCCCGGTCCGGGTCGAGGCCGCTCAGCACGCCGATCACCGCGCCCTTGTCGTTTTCCCGCACGCTCGTGCTGCTCAGCGTCAAGGCACTGGGTGCCTCGTTGACGTCCAGCACCCTGACGACAATTTTTGTGCTCTGACTTAGAAACGAATCATCGCGCACCGAAACAACAAGAGAGATTTCCGGAGAATTTTCATGATCAAGAGAGATATTTTTACGGAGCGCCAATTCACCGTTGGTGTTGATTTCAAATCTGTCATCGTTAACACTGTAATGGAGAGATCCAACTGAATGCTGATCCCACTTCAATTTTCCAACAAAAGTCCCGTATTCGTTTTCGCGGATCGCATCAGAATCGATTTGTATCTGAACGGCTTTCTGGGTGATAGCGTCCTGTGAAGATGCTGAGCTTCCGAGCCACCGACCGTATTGGATAGGGTCATCAACAAGTACAAGGACTAAATTTCCTCGTCCGAGATCTCCTGAATCAATCCGGGCTGCCCAAAAATTTATGATACTCTCATCTACGTTATGACCGAGAATCTTGATGGAAACTGCTTCGACAAATTCTTTAGTAGACTGAATTTTAGCCAAATCCGGCGCCAAGCGCTCCAAAATCTCATTCGCGATTACATCATACGAGACTCCACCAGCCACACCCTTCCAGACGAATGGCGCAAGTTCGCTGTCAACAGGAAGGCGACCTACGAGGCCATGAAATATCCGTGAAATCTCTAAACCTGCATGATCCGGGACCCAGATACCAGCGTCAATTACTTTAGCAAAATTAGCTTTTCCTTGACTGGATGAAGCAAGAAAATCAATTAGATAGCCTGTATACGAATGCCCCTGATTACTGAGAATATTTAGCCATTGATTCATTTCGCTAGCATTAGGACTACGCCCAAGCGCAACCTGCCAAATATGGGTTACAAAATCGCCCCTCAGTGAAACAGCTTCACTCGCGGTAGAACCAATAATTGTAGCATACTTTGCAGAAAATTCCGCAGATCGAACAAGATCTTGTGCCAATGTCTGGGTAGTTTCAGTGCCAGCAGAAATCAAATTGACAATTTTTTCAATTTCATCAGCTGTTGGCACGCGTCCAACGGCGGTAAGATAGACCCTCGTTACTTGTGCGGCAACGCTATCAGCACTGAAATTGAAGCTGCCATCTATGAACCTGATTTGCTCGACCGAGCTGAAATTAACTTTCTCGCTACCCAAGTAAAAAGATCCCGACTTCTTCTCTTGTGAAGAAGCCTGAGAAAACTTGATCATGTCGTCAATTTTTTCCGGGCGAGTCATCGCTAGAAATATTTGATCATGACCCGCATTTCCACGGATTTCGACTCCGCCGTGGTCAACAACAAAAACCTCGCTCGCACTTGAGCCATTGTTAACTCCGGCTTTGAGATCGCCGAATTGAATCTCCTTGTGGTGGAGGGTTGAACTATCGGCTAAAGGCTTTGCGAGAATGCCTTCATCACCCAGCAACTCGGCTGAGTTGGCTACACGAAGGATAAGCTGATCTCGGGTCCACAGCCCCTTTTCAAGACCCCGCACGAGGCCTTCCACGACGTCACTCTCAGGGAGATTTTTATAAGAATTTCTAACGATACTATAGACGAAATCGAAGTCGCCCTTTTGCGGAAAACGGCCAAGATAATCTTTATAGACGTCAGAAGCAATTTGTAGTTCAGAGGCGCCACCTAGTAGTAGTGCCTCAGCATAATATTTCAGTTGCGCATCATCCGCACTCGATCCCGTGACGATTTTTACAATGCGCTCTACAAAGTCTGCTTCCTTGAATACATTCCAAGTAACGTCACGAAGATCAAGAATGCCATCCAGGAACTGGATTTTCTCAATGCCAGTGAACGTTATTGTGTTACTACCATTTTTAAAGATGCCCTCCTTCCCAGAAAGGTCATCATTCTGCATTGTGTTGTTTCGGAATATTAAATTTTCTGGATTCTGCATGAGGTGGCGCATTCGGACACTTACAATGAGGGTGTCCGTTCCGGTTCCACCGAGCACAATATCCGTGCCAAGCCCTGGATCGAGGAAATCATCTCCTTCTCCACCATTGAGTTTGTCGTTCCCACGGCCTCCGACTTCCCAGTCCTTCCCCCCAATCCCCACAATTGTATTGCCGTCATCAGAGCCTACGCTCTTTAATCCACCACCAGAGAGCTGCTCCCATTGCACAGGGGCAGCCTCCTTCTGCGCATTAGTCCCGTAGATGTAAGACAGGGCTCCAATGTCGATAGCAGACAAGGAATGCATCAAGCCGGTCGGATCTTCTTGATGCGTCATGATCGAGACCGACCGGTCGAATGCTACATTCGGTAGGACATAACGCCCGGCGTAAAGATGGTTCATGCCAATCGCATGGCCAAATTCATGGATAGCGAATTCGAACCCCTGCCCGCCCGGCATAAGATCCATTTTTTGTAACTGATCGATATACTTGGCATTAATCCAAATATCGCCATTAAATGCTGTAGGGCCTGGGGCCATGACTAGCCCAAGCCCACTTACCTCAAGCATTTCTTCGATACGCCACGTGATATCAGCTTTTGTGGGGTCATCGACTTCGATAAGCATGATTCCTGTCGCCGCATTATGGACGGACGCTGCGAGGCGGATAGCCTCCTTCCACTGCTCGTTCCATGCATAGCTGTTACCCGTTGAGGTGTATGTGACACCGGCAACGTTTCCATGGAAATCTGCGTGCTCATCACTAAAATGATAAGTTATTACTGTTGGCTTGCTGATTTTTCCTCCTGTCCAGTACGCTGCCTCCCAGCTTTCATAGAGCACAGTTGAGATTTCGATCGGAACCTTTGAGGGAGAATACTCTGACTTCTTAATCGCTGGATCGTTTTTATACGCGTCAGCATTTTCGACATATTTTCGTAGCTGAGTACTACAGCCACCACAAGCGTTGCAGGCGCCTGCCGGACACAGGGTACCCATCAGTTCAGAGAAATCCATAGCCCAATTCCCTCACAAAATTTCTCTGAGGGTAGTTTGATGGAGTTAATCAAATTATCTTTTTGTGCCTCAGGCGGTCACCAGCGACGCGTTCCGCCACAGGTGGTTTACGCTGACGAGATCACTTCTCCACTGCTACCGCAGACGAGAGAGGCTGCTATGTACCCGCGGCGCTTGGGGGAACATACGTATGCATGAGGCATGCGAAGGCGACGAGGTGGAAATCGGCAAGGGTGCTTACATAACGCTGATAGTTTTTCACTAGCCTCTGCAAGCGTGTCGCTCAGGCAAAGGATCGCTCGACCACCCTGCGCTATGGCAGAAATGCGAAGCGGCGCTTGGCTTCTGGCCGCTTTACCACATCCAGTTCGATGCCGTGCTCTGGCAGTTTCGGCCGCCCGCGTACCGGTGTAGCCCTAGTCGACATAGGCCAGTGTGATACTCTAACAGGTGGAGACCCTGTATTGCCTGGGCAAGCCGTCCGACTTCAGCGGGGTCATCCGCGCTGGTAGGCCTGACGTGCAGCGCGAGCAGATGGCCGAGAGTGTCGAACGCCAGATGCGGCCTAAAACCCTTCTTACGCTTGGCTCGACCACAGCCCGCTCCTTACACTCAGGTGAGGAACACAACCTCCGGCTATCAGCAATGGCAGCGCTGGGCTGCGCTTCTCGTCCGTCAGCAAAGCGCAGTACCATCCGAAGGTCCTTAACCTGGGCCTCGAAGCCGCCATCCGCCAACCAGCGCCGCGCCCACTGATAGACGGCCGCCCAGGTTGGCAGATCGTATGACATCCAGCGTCAAGGGCGCCGGCCTTGATCGCGTATCGCGGGCCGTTAAATACCTCGCACAGCAGTGCTCGCTTTGCCCGACATGCTCGGGCATCAGCGTCAGGTCGGGCGTGACCAGCGACCACTTATCATCAGAAACGTCGGGGGGATAAGGCTTGCAGATACTCATATCACGCAACCTGCTCGTTAAAGACCTTCAGGTCCCTAACAGCCCCTATCACATCGCTGCCTGACCGGGCGAGGCGGGGACAATAAGGACCTTGGTGCTGGTCTGCGACCCTCGCCCACTGTGGCGTCACATACCAACCTCAACGACTATTCAACCCACTCATCACACCGATACGATGTGCACACCGCCGACGTAGGTTCCTCTAGGTTCATCGTAAATTGCTCAGGTGGTGCTGAGTTGGATTCGGTCTGCTTGCTCCCTTCCACACGGGCCTGATGGCCAGCGCTGGTCCGATTAGGGCCTGTCACCAGTTAGGGCGTTCACCACGCCGCCGCAGTGCGGATCTTGTAGCAGGCCCAAATGAACGCTTGGTAAACGCTGCAGCGAGTCACTGAGCGGAGTGAACAAGATCGATAGATCTCACTCACCGCGCAGCCGCCACAGCTATCCATCGTAGCGCCGGCTCAACCTTAGCCGAGCAATGATTGGCCTGCTGGCAAGTCCTGAGAAGGTTGTTGAATGACCGCGGTCAGCGGAGGGTATCTTCTTGCATCATGGCCACTCATCCGCAGGTCATTTTCGGTGGACTAAGCTTAGTCCATTTGATAACGTCGCCTTAAGGAGCATTCATGCAGACTGTCAACATTCACGCCGCCAAAACCCACCTGTCCCGTCTGGTCGACGCCGCTGCGGCAGGCGAGGAGATCCTGATCGCCCGCGCCGGGCGCCCCGTTGCCCGCCTGGTGCCGTTGCAAGAGGTCGCGGCCATGCCCCGCCGCCAGCTCGGTCGGTTGGCCGGACGGATCCACGTGCCGGACGACTTTGATGCGGCGTTGCCGGACGACGTGGTGGCAATCTTCGAGCGGGGCTGATGCGTCTACTGTTGGATACACACCTGCTGCTCTGGGCGCTCACCAGCCCAGAGCGGCTGGATGCGACCACACGCGCTGTGCTGGAGGATCCGCAGAACGAGGTGCTGTTCAGCGCTGCCAGCCTGTGGGAGATCGCCATCAAGGTCGCGCTGGGGCGCTCGGACTTCACCTGCGATCCTGGCCAGATCCTGCTGGCCGCGCTGGATACCGGCTTTGTGGAGCTACCCGTGCGCGCTGTGGCGACCATCCGGGTCGCCAACCTACCACCGCATCATCGCGATCCCTTTGATCGCCTGCTCATTGCCCAGGCCATGAGCGAGCCAGTTCGCCTCTTCACCGCCGATGCGGCTCTGCCAGTATACTCCGAGCTGGTGACGCTTGTTCGGTAGGCTGTTGTCCCGTCGGAGCACGCAAGCGCCCAGCGGCCTTACAGCCTCTGGGTCTGTGCTCGGCGTAGATGTTGGTTACTTGTCGATCCGCGCCAGCAGTGGGCCCCCCCGGCTCGATTGCTACCAGCAGGCGGTATGCTGGACCTTGTGGCGCATTCGAGCTCTGCCGGATGAGCAGTTTCGTCGACCAGGCTACGTACAGCGCTGAGCCGCCGCAGCCTCGGCGATGACCCCGCCGCGCCATCCCGACTTGCCTGCCGGGCCATTGGGCTATCCCAGCGCCGAGACCACCGGCGTCGTGTCCCCCGCCGGCGACCACCTGAAGCGGCCGATCGACCTGTCCGACGTGCTCGACCTGCGCCGACCCAACCGCAACCGCAACCGGTGCGCGTGCTGGGCGAGGCCCTGGCCCAGCGCGGCATCCTGACCGGCGATGTGCTGATCGTCGACGCCGCGGCGGAGTCCCGCTCCGGCGTGGTGGCCATCATCATGATCGGCGGCGAGGTGCTGCTGGGCCAGTTGCGCTGGCGTGCAGGCCGGTGGTGGCTGCGCTCCAGCCAAGCCGACCGCGAGCCATTGTTGCTGGGCGAGGAGGCTGAGATCTGGGCCGTGGTCGCCAGCTTGGTGCGTGAGCGGGTGTGAGATGCCCGCCGTCTACGGCCTGATCGACGACAACAGCTTCTACTGCTCCGCCGAGCGCGCCTTCGCGCCAACGCTGCGCACCCAGCCGTTGGTGGTGCTGTCCAACAACGACGGCTGCGCCATCGCCCGCACCGCGGAGGCCAAGGCGCTCGCCATCAAGATGGGTGACCCCTGGCACCACCTGCGCCAGGGGACCAACCTCAGCGCGATTATCCGCACTGGCGGGCGTGATGTGCAGCGCCAGCAGATGGTCCAGCGTGTCGACCGCTAAATGCAGCTTCGTGCCCTTCTTGCGCTTGGCGCCGTCATATCCTGCTCGCTCGCTGCTTTCGGGTGGGGAGCGTATCGTCCGGCTGTCTAGGATGGCAGCGTTGGGCTGCGCCTTTCGTCCGGCCGCCTGCCGCAGCACCGTCCGGAGATCCTCGGCCAGCGCCTCGAAGCAGCCTGCCGCCGCCAGCGCTGTGCCTGTTGATAGACGGCAGCCCAGGGCGTCAGGTCGTTTGGCATCCAGCGCCAGGGCGCGCCGGTCTTGATGGACATAGCGCAGGCCGTTGATCGCCTCGCGCAAGCTGTGCTCCCGCTGCCCAGCGTGCTTGGGCAGCAGCACCAGGTACGGCGCGACCAGCGCCACCTCTTCATCAGACACATCAGAGGGGTAGGACTTGCGGACACTCATGCCCCCGCAACCTGATCGTTACCGATCCGAAGGTCCATAACAGCCTCTAGGCTCGGAACTCACTAATCCAGAAAAAGACGATTGTAGCGAGGCAGATGGCGGACAGGGAAGTGTGGGCGCATCGGTCGTAGCGCATGGCGATGCGGCGCCAGTCTTTCAAACGGCCGAGCATGTTCTCGATGCGATAACGTTGCCGGTAGAGCGCCTTGTCGTAGGGGAGTGGTAGCCTGCGGCTGCGGCTCGATGGGATGCAGGGAGCGATGCCGCGCTGGATCAACGCTTGGCGGAAGCGGTTGCTGTCGTAGCCCTTGTCGCCCATCAATTCCTTGGCCCGTGGCAGGCTGGGTAGCATCAGCGTCGCGCCCTTGTGATCGCTCATCTCGCCCTCGGTGAGCAGCAGGACCAGCGGTCGGCCCTTTCCCTCGCAGGCAGCGTGGAGCTTGGAGTTCAAGCCGCCTTTGGTCCTTCCGATACGGCGGGGAACAGCCCCCTTTTTCTAGTAGGTTGACTGCTGTGCGATAGGCCTTGAGGTGGGTGGCGTTGATCATCAAGCGGTCGGGCTCACCGGCCTGCCCTGCAAGGCATGCGAAGGTGCGGTTGAACACGCCAAGGCGGCTCCAGCGAATAAAACGGTGGTACAGCGTCTCATGCGGCCCGTACTGGCCAAGTGCGTCGCGCCAGCGCAGCCCGTGACGAATGACGTAGATGATGCCGCTGACCACCCGCTGGTTGTCCACCCGTGGCACGCCGTGCGAAAGCGGGAAGTAGGGCGCGATCCTGCGGATCTACGCCTTCGTCAGCCAGAACAGGTCCGCCATGGCAACACCTCGGGCTGCCGTAGCATCAGCCAATCCCATCAACGCCTAGCCCGAGGTACGGATCCTGAGCCGCATGGATTGTCGTTCTATGCTCTGTCAGGTTTGTGCGGCCTCGCTGGGATAGAGGTGTTCCCTAACCTGCCAACCCACTGCGGCACAGGTTACTCAACGCAATCGCATGACAGCTTGCAGTACCGATGTGGGGGCCCGGCCATTGACCGCAGGGGGCCGCCACAGCTTCATGAGTGACTGCATGGCCGGGCGGACATCCTCGGCCACGGCGCCCTCAGCACGCTGAGAGACTAGCGTGCGCAGCACATATGCCTAAGCGAGGCGGACGCCGTACTTATCAAACTTACGCTTAAGTGAAGAAGTACCTGCGTCCTGGACAGGCTTCCACAGGATGATCAGCAATCCCGTGCTTTGTCGTACAGTTGCATGAACACGGTTTCAAGTTCTGCAGCCAGCATGGCCCGATAGCCCATGTCGCTGATGACCGCGTCATTTGGTGATGGAGCCTCTGACAGGCTGCGCTTGAGCGAGGTATAGCATTCAAGCAGGCGATGGCGGTCAAGCACGCTCTCTCCCAGTTCATCGCGGATAGCGGTGAGCAGCGCGGCGTGCACACTTGATTGGAGTTCTGTGAGGTCGGGTCGGCTCATGGCGGCTGGAATGCTCCAAACCTTCCTGGGCTGTCAAACAACCCAAGGTTAGCAGTAGGTTAATGGACACATGCAAGGCACTTCATCGCTTGAACGAAATGTAATTTTTCTCGACAGAGATCCATAAACTGATTTTAAACATGACTTTACGGCTGTCTGCTCATTTCGAGCAAAAACACTGTCGCATTTATGATGCAAAGGGTTAAAAAGCCGCCCTTGTGGCCGTGACAAAGCTTGGCAAGATGCGCTCACTCACGAACCCGTGAGGAATAGCCAGCCAATATGGACTCACGCCATGGATGCCCTCGACCCTGCTGCCCAGGCTTCGAACGGTGCTCTCGTTGACGACGCAGATATGACCTTCGCCCAACGTATCGAGGGGGTGATCCGCACCATCGAACATCTGGCGGTCGCTGCGGCCCATGCGGAGGAACCCTGCGCACGCATTCTGTTCAGCACGGCCAATCTGCTCCGTGTCAGCGTGCCTCATACGCTGCGTTGACCACGCAGAAGACTTTTTGAGAACGTCCGTGTGAGCGTGCGGCAGCCTTCAATCATTAAGACCTTCATGGCTGCTGCGCCGCTGACTACGCTAGGCGACAAAGTAACATGACACCCTTCTATAACCTCGATCCCCTATCCTCGGCTTCGCTAGACGACTACAGATCGGCACAAGCTACGATGAACCGCTTTGGTGACGATGCTGAAGCCAAGGCACTTGAGCATGTCGATCGTTTCTACTTTGCAGGAGACCACGAAGGGATCAGTCGATGGATGAATGTCCTGCTCGCGATCCGTGAACTCCGGGGAACTCGGAGCAAGCTAGAAAATATTCATTAGCCGCCTAGAGGTTGTTATGAACCTGCGGCGAGTTGAGCGGCCTGCTTGAGCATGAGGCAGGCGAGGGCGACGAGGTGCAGATCGGCAAGGGTGCTGGCGTAGCGCTCCATAGTCCTTCACCAGCCGCCGGAACCGTGTTGCCCAGGCAAAGGATCGCTCGACCACCCAGCGCCGCGGCAGCAGCATGAAGTGACCAGCCCCCATGAGGTGATCCGAGCAAAATGTCAGTGTACGGGCGGCCTGGGTGGGGTTGAACCGGCGGGACTTGGCGTTCCCGTCAGCACGGCTGGTAATGTCAGTATCACCTCCGGCGCGGGTGGCCGATAGCGCAGCGCGGAGTGCGGGCGTACCGTGTTGTAGTGCTTGCGCCATTGCTCGATCAGCACGCGGGCTTCCGCCAGGTTGTTGAACACCTCAGCATTGAGCAGCTCGTCCCTGAGCTTGCCGTTGAAGCTTTCCACGTAGCCGTTCTCCCACGGGCTGCCCGGCTCGATGTAGGCCGTTCCGGCACCCACCCCGGTGATCCAGCTCTTCACCGCGGTGGCCACGAACTCCGGTCCGTTGTCCGAGCGGATGTGCCCGGGGATCCCGCGCAGGATGAACAGGTCCGCCAGCACGTCGATGACGTCGAGGGAGTTCAGCTTGCGCGCCACCCGGATCGCCAGGCATTCGCGGCTGAACTCGTCCACCACGTTCAGCATCCGCAGCTTGCGTCCGTCCCGGGTGCGGTCCTCCACGAAGTCGTAGGCCCAAACGTGGTTCGCCCGCTCCGGGCGTAGCCGCACGCAGGATCCGTCATTCAGCCACAACCGCCCGCGCTTTGGCTGTCGCGGTGGCACCTTCAGCCCCTCGGCCCGCCAGATCCGCTCCACCCGCTTGTGGTTGCACGCCCAGCCCTCAGCGCGCAGCAGGGCGGTGATGCGCCGGTAACCGTAGCGGCCATACTGCTTGGCCAGTCTAACAATAGCCCGGGTCAGCGCTGCCTCGTCGTCGGCCGCCCGCCGCGGCTTGCGCTGCGTCGAACGGTTCTGGCCCAGCACCCGGCAGGCCGTGCGCTCAGAGACCTGCAACGCCGCTGTGACATGGTTCACCGCGACGCGACGACGGGCAGCGCTCAGAAGTTTCCCGAAGCGGCTTCCTTCAGGATCACCTTCTCCAGCGTCAGGTCCGATACTGCCCGCCGGAGGCGGCTGTTCTCCTGCTCGAGCTGCTTCAGCCGACGAACTTGGTCCAGCTTCAGGCCGCCATACTCCGATCGCCAGCGATAATAGGTCGCCTCCGTCACCCCGATGGCCCGAGCACCGTCAGCCACCGTCTTGCCCTGACCCACCAGAACCTCGACCTGCCGGAGCTTGGCCACGATCTCCTCAGGCTTGTGCTGCTTCCGAGCCATTCCAACCCTCCAAATTGCACCACCGATCTCACACGATCGGCGGCCCACTTCTACGGGGACAGGTCACTCCGGCAGCTTCACCACCTCCAACCGCAGGGAAGGGCTTGGAAACAGCGCTTCTCCATCTCGGCCGTTATCTCGGTTGGTGATATGAAGGCCGTGTCCTCGGGGTCGACCAGTAGAACTGCCCGTAATCAGCCTGCCATGCGAGGGTCGCAAAATACCGTAGCGTCACTGAGCGCCTCTCTGTTGAACAACCAAGGTGGCCGGCCAAGTCGGTGGCAGTACCATGCAGCATCTTGGACCGCTTTCCGCCCTCTACCTGGGAGAGGGCGGCTAAGTACCATAGTAGCGCTGCGTGAGGTGGTCCACGGTCGATCCCAAAATGTCCTTCCCGTAGCGATGGTAGAGCGCACCAAGGCCAGAACTCGTTGGGATGCCCGGCGAAGAGATGGAGGCGATGCGGGGATTGCCTCTAACCCCCGCCCTGTCCTTGAAAGCAGGGCCACTCAGCCAGCCGCCCATCTGCCAATAAGGGTGACAGGCAGGGATCGTAATCAGCCGCCAGTGCGGGGTTTATTGGTCTCTGGGACCTTTTCGGGTTCGTCGCTGCCCTTAACCTTGATATTCACTGGGCCGCCGGGGCCATCCTTGATGCCCAGGCCTTTATTGTCGCCTGGTTGGCCGTTGTAGTCTTTGGATGGGTCCATCGGCTTGGCGTCGGGGTCGAACTGTCCCTCATTCACATCGTGTGGTCCGACGCTTTCAGGCCGCGCGCTGGACGGCCCAGTGCCCCAGTTCTTGAAACCTTCGGTGTTGGCGGGATCGGTCATGTGTACGGCCCTCTAACATCCCAGAGGGGATGTCCTGTGCCAGAGGTGGTACCGCCCGTCAGAGGATCCCAATCAAGCTTGCTCGATGCCTTCCTCTTCTGCGACATCAAGCTGGCAGTCGAAGGCACGCGATAATGCCTTATCAGGTCATGGCACAGGCGGCACGTTGCTTGCCACGAAGTCGAGGAAAGTTCGGAAGGCCGAGGACATCTGGCGCCGGCTTGGATAGTACAGGAACCAGTTCGGCAGCGGCGGAGACCAATCCTCCAGCACCGGCACGAGTTGCCCCGCCGCGATGCCGGGCTGGACGTACTCCTCCACGAGACGGATCAAGCCCACATCGTCCAGTCCGGCCCGTAGGCTCACGCGGGGGTCGTTCACCGTCAGCGGACCCTCCGGTGTGATGCTCACTTTCCGTCCAGCCTTCTCGAACTCCCACGGGAACATGCTGCCGCTGGGGAAGCGGTGTCGCACGCAGCGATGGCGCAGCAGGTCTTCCGGCTGTTCCGGCACCCCATGCTGCGCAAGATAAGCCGGTGTGCCGAGCACGAGGTAGCGCAGAGGACCACCGATGGGCGTGGCAATCATGTCCTGCGCCAAGTCCTCGCCGAAGCGCACGCCCGCGTCGAAACCGTTCTCCACGATGTCGACCCGGGCGGCATCGCTGATCAATTCCAGCGAAACCTCCGGATTGGCGGCGAGGAACGCACCTGCCAGTGGCGCCAAGCAAGTTTCGAGGGCCGGGATCGGCGCGTTGATGCGGACGGTGCCGGTCGGCCGGGCACGGAAGTCGTTGACCATGTCGACGGCTGCCGCGATCTCGTCCAGCGCTGGCTGCAGCCGCTGGAGCAGTCGCTGCCCGGCCTCGGTAGGCGAGACGCTGCGGGTGGTCCTATGAAGCAGCCGCACCCCCATGCGCTCCTCCAGATTGCGCATGGTCAGGCTCAGCGCCGAGACGGAGACGCCGCGTTTCGCGGCAGCCTTACGGAAGCTCTTTGCACTGGCGATGGCCGCGAAGGCCTCAAGCTCGGCAAGGTTTCGCGTCGTCATTGTTGAGTTCTTCTTCACAGGACAGGAAGCAGAATCCAGATTATCGAACGCTTCGGGACAGGCCACAAGGTGCTCTTCCACTCTGGAGCACAGCCATGGATATCGCTGGCAACACCATCCTGATCACCGGCGGCGGCACGGGCATCGGCCGGGGTCTGGCCGAGGCCCTGCATGCGGCGGGCAATGCCGTCATCATCGCCGGGCGGCGCCGGGCCCCGCTGGAGGCCGTGGTGGCGGCCAATCCTGGCATGCACTTCGCGACCCTCGACATCAGTGATGCCGCCGCCATCCGCGACTTCGCTGCGCGCATGGTCGCTGAGCATCCGGGGCTGAACGTCTTGTTTAACAACGCCGGCATCATGCAAGTCGAGCAGGTGCTCACCGATCCGGATGCACTGGCAGTTGCTGAGGCCACGATCACCACCAACCTGCTCGGCCCCATCCGTCTGACCACGGCCCTGCTGCCGCACCTGCTCGCGCGTCCGAAGGCTTCCGTGGTGAATGTCTCGTCCGGCCTGGCCTTCGTGCCGCGCGCCGACACACCAACCTATTCAGCGACAAAGGCGGCCATCCACTCCTACAGCATCGCCCTGCGCCATCAGCTGCGTGACACACGCGTACAGGTCATCGAATGGGCGCCGCCGCTGGTGGCCACGGACCTGACGCCTGGCCAGCGCGACAACCCGCAGGCTCTGCCGCTAGCGGACTTCATCCGCGAAAGCATGGACCTACTGGCAGCCAACCCAGATGCCGTTGAGATCCTGGTCGAGCGGGTCAAGCCGCAGCGGACGGCGGAAGCCACCGGCAGCTTCGACACCGTCTTCAACCGGATTAATCCGCGCTGACGTAACTCAAAGCCCAGGCTTGCCACACTGCTCGGGAGCGAGCACGCCGTCTCCCGAGCGATCACCCGCTGCGATTGTGGACACCGCGCACGCTCTAGCGCTTGGTCGTCCGCCGACACATGGCCAGGAGGCCCCAAGCGAACAGGAGCGGCGCGGTAGAACCAATAACGCTCCAGAAGCTTTCATGTTGCCTGGGCGGCGGAACGGGCGTGCGGACCCCCGCCCCCGTCTGGCGTGGCTGCATGGCCCCCAGCCGCTTGTACGTCGGCACGACAATCCCGGCATCGCGTGCCTAGCAGATTGTCGGCCGGCAACTGGCTTGATCCGCCCGCTATCGACCTGAAGCAGCGCCTAATCCGTCTTGTGCTGGCAGGAGGAGCGCCGCGGCTCCACTTAAATCAGAGACTGCTGCATAGGGAAGCTAGTCCAAATTTCCGTGTTGCCCCAGCCGCTTCACCCAGATACCCCGCACTCCAAACGTGTGACAGGCCTTCATGTCGAGAAACATGCCCATCACGACATGAACCGTTTCATCCAGCCTGACTCCCAACATGCGATAAGCTTGCTCGAAGAGCTTTGGGGACGGCTTGTAGACTTGCGCTCGTTCGGCGGTCATCACGTAGTCGATCGGCACGCCAAGCCGGGTCAGGTTATGGACGATGAGGTCTTCATCCGAGTTCGTGAAGACCGCGAGCTTTAGCGCTCGCGCAGCCGCCGCAGCACATCCGGTACCTCGGGATGTGGCCCCATGGTCGGGATCGTGGCCGCGAGAGGTTCCATAATGTCATCGCTAGCAGCGACGCTATGCTCCGTGAGAGCCGCACGAAAGCTGATGCGCAGGATGTCCCTATACAGGCGGTGGGGTCTCTCTACCTCCAGGCGCCGCGAGTGCCGCGAGAAGGTGTCGAGGACCGCGGCAGCCTCTGCCACGCCGCAACCTTGTACGACGAGGGCTGCTCCAATTTCCCGCAGCAGCACCTCGTGCCATTGCACGAGCGTGCCGTAGCAGTCGAAGGTAATGATCTTTGGCGCAGGGTTAAGCTTGAACATCGAGCCTTCAGAGTTGGGCATCAAAAGAGCCCTCATCGTGAATCGCTTGGCTGGTTCGATGATGCCTGAACTCGGCCGGTGATTTCCCATGGAAACGGCCACCGCCTGCTCCAATGCTCGTAGCCGGGCTCGAGGCTGCTTTATCTCCCTCGCTTGGTCAAATAGCTCCGTAGTCCATCGCCCGGAGGTCCTCGAGCAGGCCTGGCCCCCTCGGCTTCCAGTCCAGCCGCTTCTGCGTCCATAGCCCGGAGGCTCGCATGTCGAGGTCGGCGAAGATGCCGAGCGGTCCGAAATGGTCCTGCACCTCGCCGGGCGGGATCGAGATCACCGGCACACGCAGGCCCTGCCCGATGACCTCCGCAATATCACGGGCCGTCACACCCTCCTCATCCACCGCGTGGTAGCGGCCGCCCGGCTTCGCTTTTTCCAATGCCAGCCGGTAGAGGCGAGCGACGTCGGTGATATGGGTCGCCGACCATCGGGTCAGGCCGTCGCCCACATAGGCGGCGGCGCCCTTAGCACGGGCCAGTTCGATCAGCGGCGAGACCAGGCCCTGCCGGATGGTGTCGTGGACCTGCGGCAGCCTCATGACTGAGACGTTGACGCCGGCCTGTAACAGTGCCCCGCCGGCGAACTCGGAGGCTCGGCGAGGGTTTGGGTGGTCGAGGTTAAAGATCTCCTCCCGTGCAGGTTCCCCGTGGCCCGGGCTGCCCATCCCAATGGCGGAGGTGATGACCAGCGGGCGGTCGGAGCCGGCAAGCTCCGTGCCGATCGCCTCAATGACGCGCCGGTCATTCTCGCAATTGGTCGCATAGTTCGAGAAGTCGTGGTCGAAGGCGCAATGGATGACGCCATCAGCCTTTGCGGCGCCGCGGCGCAGGCTGACCAAGTCATCCAGCGCCCCACGATGCGCCTGCGCGCCCAGGGCCGCGAGCCTCTCGGCACCGGCGGCCGAGCGGGTGAGGCCAAGCACCTGATGCCCGGCCTGGATGAGTTCGGGGATAAGCCGCGACCCAATGAACCCGGTCGCGCCGGTCACGAACACACGCATGTCGAAAGCCTGTTTGCTGTCCTTCGACGGATATCCACCTCCTCCTGACCCTGTTAAAGCTGTGACGTTATCGGGGTATAAGGTCCACCATCTTGATTGGTCTAGCGGCAGCGGAAAGCGGGTTGGGCGCTTACCTCAAAGACCGGCGCAGTCGCCTGGACGCCGCAGCTCTGGGCTTCTCCACATCCCGCCGCAGGACGACGGGCCTGCGCCGGGAAGAGGTCGCCGGGCGCGCGAATATCAGCGTCACTTGGTACACCTGGCTGGAGCAGGGACGGGGCGGTGCTCCCTCCGCCGAGGTGCTGAACCGGATCGCTCGCGCGCTTATGCTGACCGACATGGAGCGCGAGCATCTGTTCCTGCTCGGCCTCGGACGACCGCCGGAGGTGCGCTACAGGGCGGCCGATGGCGTGTCGCCGCGGTTGCAGCGGCTGCTCGACGCGCTTGAGTTCAGTCCCGCGATCATCAAGACCGCCACCTGGGATGTGTTGGCGTGGAACCGGGCGGCCGCGGCGGTATTGACGGACTACGGCGCCCTCCCCCCCGGGCAGCGTAATATCCTGCGCCTGATGTTCGGCCAGTCCCGGGTCCGCGCTGCTCAGCACGACTGGGAAAGCGTCGCCCGCTTTGTGGTCGGTGCCTTCCGCGCGGATGCGGCGCGGGCTGGCGCTATGTCCGAGGTCAGCCAGCTGGTGGACGAGCTGTGTCAGATCAGTCCTGAGTTCACGGCGCTCTGGCGGGAGAACGAAGTGGGTGCCCATGGCGGGGGAACCAAGCGCCTGCGCCATCCGACCCTCGGCGTCATCGAGTTGGAATACTCCTCCTTCGTGGTCGAGGAACGGTCGGATCTCGGCATGATCGTCTACAACCCGGTTTCGCCTGCGGACACGGCGCTGATCCGGGATCTTATGAAGATGAAGCTTCCCGCGTCGTAGGGGTACGGGGGAGAGTTAGAAGTCTCCGACCGTTGCATGAGACAGCTTGCGCGCATCGGTTGGTTCGCTTCTGACCGAAGCAAGCCGTCACCGGGCACTGGATCGCTCGATAAGCGCGTTGCCATCTCCATGGGCATCCGGCATTGTGGCCGCGCCGAAAATAGAGTGGCAGGTTGGTCGCTCCTGCACCCATCCTTGGACGGGCTCTTCTCAGCCTCGGCGTCTCAACCCGATCGGTATCGGGGAGACGCATCAGGCATGGTCGCGTCTCCCGTAGCGCACCAGAGGAGAATTCAGGTGGTCTTTGGCCTTATTGCCCTTGTCGCTGCGACCCTGTTTGCTGGGGCCGCGCTCTACATCACTCTCGTCGAACATCCCGCCAGGATGGGCCTGGGAGATGAGCCCCTGCTCGCGCAGTGGCAGTAGCTACAGACGTGCTCTGCCCATCCAGGCCGGCCTGGCCGTGCTGGGAGGAGCCGCGGGGCTCGTTGCCTGGTACTACCTGCTCGAATAGCAGTGGATGGTGGGAAGGCTGCTGCGGCTCGCCAACTGGCCGTTCACGATGCTGGTCATCATGCCGACGAACAAGCAGTTGATGACGATGCAGCCGGAGGACGCGGGGGCGGAAAGCCGTCACTTGCTGCGTCTCTGGAGCAGTCTGCACGGTGCCAGGAGCGCACTCGGCTCCGCCGCAGCGCTATTGTTCGCCTGCAGCCTCCTCATCACCTACCAGGTTTGAATTCCGCCCCCCCCCTGATCCTACGAGCACGCTTTGAGGTGCGATAACTTTGCATTTCCAAGCGAAGCCGCTTCGCAGGACAGCGATCCTCATGTGGATCAGCGGGCAGGCTGACATCCGCAAGCAGTAGAAACGTCTTCGCCAAGTCGCTAGGCAGAAGCATGATGCACAGCTCAGGTCACGACCGTGGACCTTCTCATCCCTCCACCAACAGCACCCTCCGCCATCTGGCACGCTGGCTCCTGCGCGGGGCGGTGGTCGCGATGACCATCGCATTGGCGGGGCGGATCGAGCATGAGTTGGACAGCGTGTCGCTGGGGCGGGTGGCGTTGGCGGCTGGTATCGGTACAGTGGCAGGGTTGCTGGCCATCGGCATAAGCTTCGCCTCCAAGGATGATGTGCTCCATAGCCGAACGTTGGACTGGTTGTTGCTCGGCCCGTGGACCATCCTGTTCATCCTGGGACTGTGGTGGCTGGAGGAAGCGCTGGATGCCGGTCCGCTTAGGGCAGTCCTGGCAGCAGGGGCAGCCACCTTGGGCAGCGTGCTGCTGACCTTGTTGGGGGTCATGCTGCAGCGGCTGGCGGCACGGTGACGATGGGCTGCGGGGGTAGGTATCGTGGCGAGGACGCTCAGCCGGGTGCTGCCGGGCTGTTCGCCTGGCCAGTGACGGATGCATTTTCATTCTGAATTTTGAACGAATGGATGACAGGGGCAGTCGAGCATGCGGCATTCGTGTGACGTGCCATCCGCAATGTTACATCTGTCGGCCTTTGAAGTCCGATGATCCGTTCTATCCTGGTTCTCCTCCTCCTTGGACCATCGCTTCAGGCTTCCACGATCGTGTCGGCCGAAGTCGCGGGGCAACGCTATGTCGTGCCGTCGGCATTGCTGCCACAAGACGGTATTCAACCACCGCCCCGAGGTTTCACCCAAACGCTGAGGCTGCAGCCAGTTTGGCCGGGGATGCATCCCCCGCCGGCACAGCACAGACTGGGCTACGCGGACGGGCTGCTAGACATCCTGCTCCAGGACTTGTCCGCCACCACGCGTGTCGAGGCGCTGGCAACCCTGCCGGACCCAAGAACCCGGTTTCTGGCGCTGTGGCAAAACAGCATGATCGATCAGTTCGCCCTGTCGCCCGGCTTCCGGCTGGCATCGCTGGTCCCCGAAGCAGGCGAGGCGCCGCCAGGCCTGCTACGACTCGGGGGCATCCAGGGATTGCGTGAACTGATTCTCTATGCGGACGGGCGGCCGGAGCATCTTTGCATCCTGATGATGTGCCAGTCCGGACTGAGCTGCCAGTTGTGGTGGATGCGGGGAGACAGTGCCGTGCAGGTCACGCTGGCAGCGCAATTTCTCCCAGATTGGGCAGACATCCGACAGCAAACGACGGCGCTGCTGGACGGTATGAGCGCAGGTCCGCGTTGATGCGATGGATCAGAGGACATCGCCCGCTGTCCTTCCGGCACAGCGGTAACCGCGCGGACGCGTCGCAACGGCCGCTCCGTTTTTCCAGGTCACTTGACAGTACAGGTGGCGGACGATCCGGCGGCGCACGCGAGGCGTTGGTGGCCCGCCCTTGATGCGGTGGTGCTGACCACGACCCTTTGTGGCTTCGGTCTCAGGGGCAATGTCTTCCGCGCGCATCCGCACGCCGCCTTGTTAGAGCGCGAGCTTGTCCGATAACGGGGCCTTTTCACCGGGGCCGAGCTGGCGAGGCGGCGGTGCGCGGGTGTCACAGCCACGGACCAATGGTATGGCCAGAGCAGCCAGCAGCAACAGCAGCAACCCGCGGCGCCAGCGCCGCCGCCGCTGGACGGGCGGGGCGGCGGGCGGCGGCGCGGCGGCCACCGCCGGCGCCACGCGCACCGGGCCCCGGCGCTTCAGCGGGTCAACGCGCGCGGCGGCAGGCGGGCGCGGCGGGCTGCCCGGCACAAAGCGCAGTTGCTGCCGGGCGACGGACACTCGCAGCGTCCGCCCCCAGGCGAAGTCCAGCCGGTCGGCCTCGATGCCATCGGCGAAGACCACCCCGCCCTCGTTCATGCGCGACACCACCAGCAAGGCCTCGTCGCCTTGCAGCCGGCCATACGACAGGCTGGCGCCCGTGGCACGGCTGGGCCAGGGCTCGCGTACCAGGAACACCGCCGCCGGCTCATTCGGCGCCACATCCACCGTGACGCCCGTCGCGCGCGAGATGGACAGCGCCCAGCCCGTGGCGCCGGTGCCGCTGGCAACGATCAGCCCGGACGAGGACTGGGCTTCCTGCCGCCCCGCGTGGTGCAGGCTGTAGCGGGCCGACTGGTGGCTCCTGTGGCCAACAAAGATCTCGTTCAGCGCCAGCAGCGTTTGGCCGTCGTCGAGCTGCGCCTGGATCATGGTGCGCGGCTCGGTGGGCAGCGTGCCAGCGGCGGCACGCGGCAGCATGGCAGCGGCGGCCGCGGCCGTGTGCGGCACCAGCACGCCGGCGTTGCGCGACGGTTCGGCGTTGACGCCGATCACCGGCTGGCCGGACAGGTATTTGGCCAGGTTGGCCACCAGCCCGTCCTGGCCCACCGCCACCACCACATCCTCGGGCGCGAACAGAAAGCGGTCCAGCTCCGTCCGGCGCACGCTGGCAATACGCCAGCCCTTTGGCGCGCCGGCCCGGATCTCGGCCAGCAGCGCCGCGACATGCGCGCGCTGCGCTTCCAGCTGGTCCAGGGTCTGGAAGTCCGCCGGCCCGGCGGCTTCCTCGGCACGGCGGCGCAGAAAGGCCACGGCCTGGCCGCGCGTGGCGTGGCGGGCCAGCAGCCCGTCATACTCCGTTTCGCGCGTCACCAGCACCAGCCGGGGGGCGAGGGCGCCGGTCACGGCGCGGGCGCGTCGCTCCCGCGCGGAGCGGCGGCGGGCGACCGCAGCAGCCCGCCCAGTGCCGCCGTCAGGTCGGGGGTGACGTTCAGCGTGTCGATGCGCGTCAGCTTGTCGGCGAAGGCGCGCAACACCTGGGCCTGCAGCACCGCCGGGTCGGCGTCGCGTAGCAACGCCAGACGCTCGCCCTCGGCGGCGTTGCGCGCGGCTTCCACCACCCGGATGCGCCCGGCTTCCGCCTCGGCGGCGATGCGCCCGGCCTCGGCGCGGCCCTCGGCGGTGCGGCGGGCATTCTCGTCTTCCTGGGCGATCAGAGCGGATTGCCGGCGGGCCAGCTCCACCTTGGTGGACAGTTCGTTTTCGGCGATCGCGCGCTCTTTTTCCACCGCCTGGGCGCGGCGAGCAAAAGCGGCCTCGTCGGCCAGCCCCTGGGCCCGCTCGAAGGTGGGCGTTTCCAGCGCGCGCGCCAGCTCGGCGCTGGGGCTCAGCCCGGCGATGCGCACTGTCACCACGGCCAGCCCCATCTCGCGCAGCCGGGGGTCGGCCGCCAGCGCGGCGGCGATGCCGTCCTGCAACGGGGCCGCGCCCTCGGCCAGGAGGTCGTGCACGGCGCGGTGCTCCACGTAGCGGGCCGCCTGATACTGAGCGAGACCGATCAAGAGGCTGGCGATGCGGTCCAGCGGGTCGGTGCGCAGCCTGCCAGTGCGCAAGTCGATGGTGAAGTCCACGCGCGACGCCAGCGCTTCCGGCTCCGCCGCGCGCCAGGTGATGGTGCCCTGCACCGTCATCACCTGATAATCGCGCGAACGTGCCTGGAACACGAAGTCCGTGTCGCGGTCGTCGGCCGGGATCTCAACGATCGAAGTGCGATCCGGACGGAACCAGAAGGCGAGGCCGCGGCCGGAACGCACTCGCTGGCCGCGCCGAAAGGTGATCACGTGGCTCGATGCCTCGCTCCGCAGGTGGCGGTAGGAAAAGAACCAGGAGATCTCGGCCATGGGCTGCATGCTAGTCGGGGCCTCGTGCACCGACAAGGCGGGGGAGGGGCAGTCGAACCTGGCGGTGATGGGGGTGGTCCTTCGCGAAACAGCGATGACGCGGCTGCGCGCCCCGGGTGAAGGCATCGCAGGTGATCGGCATGATCGTGAGGGCCTGACCCAGCGATCCGCTGTGCGCCGGTGGCCTAGTGGCATGGCGAAGTTCCCTGTGGGCTGCCAGCCTATGGGACGCACGGGTTTGCCGCTGCTACCATGACCGCTGATGCTTCGGCTTCCCGTGGCAGGGATCATCTGCCTGCCCAATGGTGGCGGGGGCGTCGGTGAGGCATCCTGCAGCCTGCCATGGACGGGGGGCCGCATGATGGATATCGACAGCCGCGGTTGGACCGGCCCGGCGCCCGAGCCGGCGCCTGCGGACCGCCATGCCGCTCATGCCGCCTTTCTCGCCGCCGGCGGTCCGGCGGCGGCGCGGCCACAGCGTGTGGCCGCCGCGGCGTGCTGGACCGGGTTGGTGCTGCTTCCTTTCGTGGTGCTGCTGGGTGCCGACGACCGGAGCTGGCCACCAGGACTGCCAGCGGCGGGCGATGCTTTCCGGGCCATGTTGGACGCCTGGCTGGTACCCTCGATCGGGTCCAAGGGTGTTGAAGGCGTGGTTGCCGTGCTGGGCGACCCGCGTGTGCCGGCCCTGCTGTTGGCGCTGGCCGGTAGCATCGCCGGCATGGCCTCGGCGTGGCAGCATCGGGCGGCGCTGACGCGCGGCTTCCAGGCAGCGGGCGATGCCCTGCAAACCAGCCGCTTCGGCGGCACGGCGACGCTGCTTCTCCTGCTGTCCACGCTGCGGCCGGTGGGCGGCACCCTGTTGGCGCTGAATGCCCTCATGCTGTGGTTCTTCGCCCGACTCACCGCCGAAGCCTTGACGACCTTGGTGAAACGCATCGCGGCGGGTGCAGCGCGCCGGAGGTGGGACTGGGCGACGCTGCTGGCCAGCCTGGGCGGGCTGCTGCTGGCGCTGGCCCATGTGCTGCACGGTTTGCAATAGCCAGCGGACAGCGCCTGGGTACGCGGCCTTCGGCCGTGCCAGCCCTTGACCAGATCGCCACGGATCGAACGCAGCAGCTGTTGCCCTGGCGCCCGCCGCCTGGGCGGCCGCTTACGCGCTGCGGCGGGTTGGCGGAGACGGCTTGCCCCCGCCCTTACTGAGCCATGCTGCCAGCAGAACCAGAAGCCCTTGCAGGCCGAGGCCGGCAGGGAAGGCATTGTCCGGATCATCACCTGCTGGTTCCCCGAGCAGGAACAGCAGCAACGTCAGGAAGGGCGCCAGCACGCCACCCAGGGCGCCGGCAGCGACCAGCAGGCCGGCCGCCGCCGCTTCCCGCCCCGGTGGTGCATCACCGACCAGGGCACGGGCATTGCCGCTTTCAAAGAGTCCCCGACCGGCACCCAGGATCACCACGGCGACCGAGGCGCCGGCCATGCCGCCCCAGGGGAGAGCGAGCATCGCTACGCCAGCCGTCAGGAACAAGGCTCCGACCATGGCAGCCTGCCAGCCTGACCACCGCTGGATACCCCAGCCACCCAGACAGGCGGCCAGGATCGTCGCGGCCGCAGCAACCAGCAGCAGAAGGCCTAGTGCTTCCGGCGAAACCGCTTCGCCGACCATCAGGCGGGACGGTGTCGACGTACCGATGGCCGCGATGGCCAGGCCGCCAAGCAATGCGGCTCCCACCGCGTAGCGGGACTCTGGCCGCATCAGCAGGTCGAGGGGCAGTACGGACACCGTTCGGCCTTTCTGCCGCCAAACCCAGAGCGTCAGGACAAGCAAACCTGAGATAAAGAGCGCCAAGCTCAGCCACGGCCGGAACCGCGCAAAATGTAATGCACCTAGCAGCAGACCGAGCGACAGGAAATTCAGTACCGTCCCCATGACATCGAGGACGGCGTTCGGCACACCCGCTGGCAGGGCCTGCCATCCCATAGCAAAGACGGTCAGGACAAGAAGCAGGCTGATCAGCACAGGGCCTGCGGGGCCGATGCTCGCAGCTAGTCCAAGCAGCATGGGCAACAGGGCTGCGCCGGCCACGCCTGCCACGACCACAAAGCCCAGTCCGATGCCCTGGCGCGCCTCGCCAAACACCGGTCGAACAAGGGCGAGGCAGGCGACAAGCAGACCCGCCGAAGCCATGCCCTGCAAGAATCGCAGACCGATCAGCACCCAGGGTTCGAGGGGCAGTGCCGCGGCGATTGAAAGCGCGGATACGAGCGCAATTGAAACGAGAAAGATGCGCCTTGGACCAAACCGATCAAGGAATGCCGCCGCAGGCAGTGACGCCAGAAAAAGGCCGATCGGATAGGGCGGATAAAACAGTGCAACGGAAAACATGGGCAGCGCCAGGCGCTGCATATGGTGAAACAGTACTATGGAGAAGAGCGTACTGGGGAGGGTGGCCAGGGCCGCTCCGAGCAGTAGGGCCAGCAGCGCCCGCCATCGCACGCCACGCTCCGCCCAGGCCTCGTTGTTTCGCGCCTTCAAAGGCGTTGTTCGCTGCTCATGTCTGCGTCCTGGCCAGCCGGTATGCCGAGTTCTTCCGCCACGAACATCGGTGTGGTCCCGCTTGCCGGCCACCCCGCCCCGCTGTCCGGAGGGGCTTGTCGGGTTTAAAGATTCTTTTCCAGGATCTGCGTCAGCGCGTCGATGCGGGGCTGCAGGTCGTGCACATTGGCGAACGGACGCCAGTTGATGTCCAGCACGCCTTCAGCAAATGTCAGCCCGTTCGGGTAGTTCGAGGCGGGGACCGTCTTCTCGTCGTAACGGACGTGGATGCGCTTCAGCTTTGCGCGGAGTGCGTCGCGACCCATCTCGTCGCGGGTGATGCCGCGCAGGGCGGTCGTCAGAGGCTCGAAGATCGTTTTGCCGAAGAAGGCATCATCGGCGTAGTGCGCGGCATCGCCCGGAATGGTGAGTTGGTCCCATTCCACCTCGACCGGCACCGCAAAGCCCGCAGCCTGCTGGATGCCTTGCTCGATCGCCGGCCACTTGTCCTGCCGATAGGCGGCGATGGCGCGCCGTTCCGCTAGCCCCAGCGCGGCCTGGGCATGGCCTGGCCTCGGCAACAGCGGCAGGGCCATCGTGCAGGCAAGCAGAAGACGTCGTGAGGTCATGAGCTGGGCTTTCCATCGGTTCAGAGTCGATGGCCGGTGGCCATCGCGGCAACAAGCCCTGGCTTCGCGCGAACCGGCAAGCTCCCACGACGTGCATTGGCCGAAACGTGATGATTGCGCGGAGACCGGTCCAGGATCACCTCCCCACGCTGATCACATGGCACCAACGGTGGCCTGAAGAGGTCGATCCCACGCCGCACAACTAGCGAACCACCGGTCGGCTTTGTTTCCCTTCCAGCTGCTCCTGACCGATGCAGTCCTGCACGGTGCCACGGAAACGATATGGTCAAGGCTCCTCCCGCCGCTGGAATCTCGTCCCTGACGGCATGCCGCTCCGGCGAGGTCGTGGAGTCCTGGCGGGAGAGGGTCGGTTGACGTCACATCTCCGGTCCTGGACCATGCCGAGTGCGAGCGGGCCCTTCTGGCCCCCTTAAGCCTCCTTGATCGTCACGCCGAGGGATAAGGAGCAGCACCATGGCCTTCCGCCCTTTCGCCATTCCCCTGGCGCTTTTCGTGCTGGCGTCTGGCGCCGCCGCGGAACCGACCGGCCTGGTGGCCGAGCTGGCCGGCCAGACGCCGAGTATCGGGATCGCGACGATGCTGCCTGACGGGACCATCGTGCTGGATCTACGTGCTGAGGGGCCAGGAGGGATGATCGGCGACGCACGGCTCACTTACCGTCCCGGCGAGCCGCACTACCCGGCAGTCCGCGACCACCTCCCGGGGCTAAGGCCCGGTATGACGGTCATGGTGCCGCCCTTCGACTGACGCACCGGATGGGTGATCTGCCACAATCCTTTCCGCGCACCCGTGCCTCCGTTGACTGGGTCTCTGGCCTCCTCATGGCAAAGTCAGATCACGACTGACGAATCTTCACTGAAGGATGGCACTTGATGAGTGGGGCCGGCCGATGGCCTCCATGAACGCTTCCCACCGTCCAGCCCCTGCAAGCGAAGCTTCATGCGCGATGACGCGCAGCCACATGCTTGCTCATCGACGATTAAGGGGAACCCGGCCCCAAATTTAATAGAGAGCTAGCCTATTTGATAATCGTTCTCATTTCAGGTACATGTTGCTTCAGTGCGGCGCCATAGCCGTGCACCATTCCGTGGACCTCGTGTGCCGTGACGCAAGACCGCAACTCGGCGCTCTACGCAGCGCATCGGAAAGCGTTGATCGACTACGCGGCCTCGTTGACCGGCAGCCGCGTGCAGGCCGAGGATCTGGTGCAGGACGCCTTTCTACGGATTGATCCGATGGCGCGGGATGCACCGGCACCCGGCTTCCTGAATCCGCTCGCTTATCTGTACCGCGTCATCCGCAACCTGGCCTGGGACCAATCACGCCGGCGCAGCGTTGAGCAGCGGTGGCAGCGGGACCCGGTGCCATGGATGGCGCCGGCCGACCGGCAGACGCCGGAACAGGACAGCATCCATCAGCAGCAGGTGCAGGCCGTCGCGGCCGTGCTGGCCGCACTGCCGGATAATGCTCGTATCGCGGTGGAGATGCAGCGCTTCGGGGGCTACACGCTGCAGGAGGTCGCCGCCCGGCTCGGTGTCTCGGTGCCGACGGCGCACCGGCTGGTGCATGGCGCGCTGCTGCAGATCGCCGCAGCGCTGGACCATAGTGGGCCGCCCCGGTGATCGCCGTGAAAAAAGCCGCGCCATGGTTCGTCTTCGCGGCAAGGACAGGGCGACCTGGGCATGTCGCCCCGGCCGCCGCCGAGAGCGGAGTGCCATGAGCATGGATCGGGCGTCCGGGGATAGCGCGCTGGCGGAGGCCATGGCGTGGCTGCTGCGGCTGCAGGCCACGCCGCAGGACGGCGCGTTGCGCGCCGAATGGACCGCATGGCAGGCGCGGGACCAGGCGAACCGCGATGCCTGGCAGCGAGCCGAGCAAGCCTGGACGCTGCTGGGCGAGGTGCCTCCGGCGTTCGCGGCACGGTGGGAGGCACCTGGGCTGCCGCCGGGCCTAGCCAGGCGGCCGCTGCGGCGCCGGCGGCTGGTGCTAGGCGGGGCTGCCGTGGCGGCCTCGGCCCTGCTCGCCGTCACCTCGCCCGGCGCCCGCAGTTGGTGGCGGCGGGAACAGGCGACCGGCACGGCCGAGACCCGCCGCTTGGTCCTGGACGATGGCACGACCGTGCATCTGGCGCCGCGGAGCGCCATCGCCGCGGATGACAGCCCCGGCGACCGCCGCGTGGTGCTGCTGCGTGGCGAGGCGTTCTTCGAGGTAACACCGGACACGGCGCGCCGCTTCATCGTCACCGCCGCGGGGCTGGAGGTGACGGTCATCGGCACCGCCTTCGACCTGCGGCTGGGCGAGGCGCAGCTGGATGTCGCTGTGCAGCATGGCCGCGTCCGCCTCGCCTACAGTACCGCGACGCCGCCCGTGGTGGCGGAGCTGGGGGGCGGCGAGCGGATGACGATCCGGCGGGCCGACGGCGCGGCGCGTCGCGGCCGCCTGCCGCCCGCCGAGGTCGCCGCCTGGCGCGACGGACTGCTCTTCGTCGAGGACACAACGGTGGCCGAGGTGGTGGAGACGCTGCAGGACTATCATCCTGGCTGGATCGTGTTGCGCGACCCCGCGCTGGCGGCGCGCCGCGTCACCGGCAGCTACGACCTGCGTGACATTGGCCGGGCCCTGGCGGCACTGGTGCAGCCCGCCGGCGGGCGGGTCAGGACGCTGACCCGATTGGTCTTTGTCCTCACGGCGGGCACCTAAGTTTTTTTCGGTGTTTTTGTTCTGCGATGTGAAAGTTCCCGCCGCGCTCTTCGTCTGCTGTCCAATACGCGAATGCCTCGCATTCGCTTGACAGGAAGCAGGTTGACTCCATGATGCCCCATCGCCTCCGCCGCGCCACCTGGTTACTCGTCGGCACGACCCTGGCTACCTTCGTGCCGCTTGCCCCCGCCGCCGCGCAGCCGCAGCCGGCCGCCAGCCGACCAGCCGGCATCGCCTTCAACATCCCGGCCCAGCAGCTCGGCGCCGCACTGAACGCCTTCGCGCGGCAAAGCGGGTTGCAGGTGACTGCTGAGGCCGCGATGGTGTCGGGCGCCACCTCGCAGGCCGTGTCCGGCAGCCTGACGCGGGAGGACGCCCTGCGACGGCTGCTCTCCGGCACCGGCCTCGCCGGCCGGATCGGCGCCGATCGCACGGTGGTGCTCAGCCGCCTGCCGCCGGCGCCCGCACCGGCCAGCAGTTCCGGCGGCGCGCTGCTGCTGCCTCAGGTCAACGTCACCGCCAGCCCGCTACGCAGCTGGAGCCCGGTGCCGGGCTATTCGGCCACGATCGGCAGCACCGGCACCAAAACCGATACGCCGCTGCTGGAGACGCCGCAGTCGGTCTCGATCGTCACCGCCGACCAGATCCGCGCCACGGACTCCGCCAGCGTGACAGAGGCGCTGGCCTATACCCCGGGCCTGACGGCCCAGGCGGCGACCTTCAGCCGCATGGCGGACGATTTCACCATCCGCGGCTTCAACGTCGCGGATGGCTACAGCGGCGTGCTGCGGGACGGGCTGCGGCTGAACCCGAATGTCTACGGGCTGGCACAGGAACCCTACGGGCTGGAGCGGATCGAGGTGGTGCGTGGCGCCGCCTCAGTGCTCTACGGTCAGCTCAGCCCCGGCGGACTGGTCAACGCCACCAGCAAGCGCCCGACTGAGGAAACCTTGCGCGAGCTGAACCTGGGCGCCGGCAGCTACGGCCGCCGCAGCCTGGCCGCCGACTACGGCGGCCGGCTGACCGAGGATGGCACGCTGAGCTTCCGCCTCACCGGCCTGTGGCGGAAGTCCGACAACTGGGTGGACCACGTGGAGGACAACCGGCAGTACATCGCACCGGCCCTGACCTGGAAGCCGGACGACGACACCTCGCTCACGCTGCTGGCAAGCTACCAGCATACCGAGACGCAGTTCGCCGCCCCCCTGCCCTACGCGCCGGTGCGCGCCCGCACCATCACGCGGAGCTACTTCAACGGCGAGCCCGGCTTCGACCGCTTCGACGTCGATGCCTATACCGCCGGCTACCTGTTCGAACACCGCTTCAACGATGTCGTCACCTTCCGCAGCGGCGCGCGCTACTTCACCTCCTCCGGCAACTGGGACTACCTGACCTTCGGCGCGCTGGCGGCCAACGGCACCGTCACGCGCGGCCTCAGCCAGCGGGAGGAGGCCTCGACCGGCTTCACCGCCGACAATTCGCTGGAGACCAAGTTCCGGACCGGGCCGCTGTCGCATACCCTGCTGGCAGGCATCGACTACTTCTCCGCCCGCTACAACTCGCATCGCTACCTTTCCGGCACCACGCCCTCCATCAACCTCTACAACCCGGTCTACGGCCGCCGGCCGCTGGTCAACCGCGGCATCGATTCCGGCAGTCGCGCCGAGGGCGACCAGGTCGGCCTCTACCTGCAGGACCAGATCCGGCTGGACCGGCTGGTGCTGACGCTGGGCGGCCGCCACGACTGGTCCGGGCGCGACACCACGGTGTTCCACACCAACGCCGTGACCAGCCAGGACGACAGCGCCTTCACTGGCCGCGCCGGGCTGGTCTACCTGTTCGACAATGGCATCGCGCCCTATGCCAGCTTCAGCCAGTCCTTCGCGCCCAACATCGGCACCGACCGGCTGGGCGCCGCCTTCACGCCGACGCGCGGCACGCAGTACGAGGCCGGGCTGCGCTTCCAGCCGCCGGGCACCGACCTGATCTTCTCCGCCGCCGCCTACCGGCTGACGCAGACCGACGCGCTGGTGGCCGATCCGGTGAACAGCAACTTCTCGATCCAGGCGGGTGAGGTCCGCTCGCAGGGCGTGGAACTGGAAGCGAAGGGCGAATACGGCCCCTTCGGCTTCGTCGCGTCCTATGCCTATACCGACGCGCGTACCACCGAAAGCACGCTGGCCAGCCAGAAGGGCCAGCGTGTCTCGCTGACGCCCTACAACACCGTGGCGCTTTGGGGCGACGTCAAGCTGGATGGCATCGGCGTGCCCGGCCTGAAGATCGGCGCCGGCGCGCGCTACGTGGGCGAGACCAATATTGCAGGATTCAGCAGAGACGTTCCCGATTACGTGCTGGTCGATGCCTCGATCCGCTACGACCTCGACACACTGTTGCCAAAGCTGCCGGGGGCCTCGGTCTCGCTGAACGCGCACAACATCCTGGGCGAGGACTACTTCACCTGCTCGGGCGCGACTGGCTGCCGCTACGGCGCGCCACGCACCTGGTTCGCCGCGCTGAACTACCGTTGGTGAGGCTTCGCCGCCGCACGATGCTGGCCGCCGCCTGGCCATGGCCGGCATCGGCCCAGGGGCAGATCCAGGGGCCGGCGCCGCGCGTCGTCTCGCTCGACCTGCTGCTGACCGAGTGCCTGCTGAGCCTCGGCGTGGTGCCGGCGGCCCTGGCCAACATCCCGCTCTACCAGCGGCTGGTGGCGCAGCCGCCAGTGCCGCCGGGCGTGCCGGATCTCGGGCCGCCGCAGGAACCGCACCTGGAATTCCTGCAGGCGCTGCAGCCGGAGCTGATCCTGGCCCCGTCCTGGCAGGCGCCGGCACTCGAGCGCCTAGAGCGGATCGCCCGCGTCGCCTGGCTGCCCGCCTTCGCACCGGACGGCCAGCCGCTGGAGCATGCCGAGGCGCTGCTAACGCGGATCGGCGCATTGACCGGGCGCGAGGCCGAGGCGCGGGCCCAGGCCGCCCTGCTCCCCCCCGCCTTGGCGGCCGCGGCGGCGCAACTCACGGACTGGGCCGGGCGGCCGGTGCTGGCGGCGCGCTTCCTAGAGGATGGCCGCCACATGGCGGTGTTCGGCGCCAACGGCATGATCGGCGCGGTGCTGCAGCGGCTGGGCCTGCGCAACGCCTGGACCGGGCGCAGCAACGCCGCCGGCGTCGCCTCCACCGGCATCGAGTCATTGGCCGGGATGGCCGATGCCACGATCGTGCATTTCGACCGGGGCGCCGAGACGGCGCGGGCCCTGGCGCGGCTGCGGGACAGCCCGTTCTGGCAGGCCCTGCCGGCGGTGCGCGAGGGGCGGGTGCTCGCCATGCCGGTGATCTATCCGAGCGGCGGCGTGTTCTCCGCCATCCGCTTCGCGGCTCAGCTGGCGGCGCTGCTGCCCGGGCGGGCGCCGCATGGCTGAGCGGCACATGCCCCGGCCGACCGCGATCCTGGCGCTGCTGAGCATAGGCGCGGCGCTGCTGCTGTTCCTGCTCTCGGCCGCCCCCCTGGCCCAGGGCGACACGCTGCACCGCATCCTGCTGTGGCACGCGCTGGCGCCGCGCCTAGCGATGGGGCTGCTGTGCGGCGCCGCGCTGGGGCTGGCGGGCGCGCTGTTCCAGCAGGTGCTGCGCAACCCGCTGGCGGAGCCGGGCACGCTGGGCATCTTCGCCGGCGCGCGGCTGGCCCTGGCGGCCGTGACGCTCTGGGCGCCGGGCTGGCTGGCGCTGGGCCAGCCGCTCGTCGCCACGGCCGGCGCCGTGCTGGCGATGCTGCTGGTGCTGCTGCTGTCCCGGCAGCAGGGCTTCGCGCCGCTGGCGGTGATCCTGGCCGGGCTGGTGGTCTCGCTGGCGCTGGATGCCGGCAACAGGGCCCTGGTGCTGCTGAACTTCGAGGCGCTGTCCGACCTCTGGATCACGCTGGCGGGCGGCCTGGGCCAGGGCAGCTGGTCCATGCCGCTGGCGCTGCTGCCCTGGCTGGGGGGTGCCGCGGTGCTGGCGGCCCTGCTGCGCCGGCCGCTGGCGTTGCTGGAATTGGGCGAGGCCGGGGCGCGCGGCCTTGGCCTGCCGCTGCCGTTAATCCGCGCGCTGGGCCTCGGCGTCGCCGTGCTGTTGGGGGCGGCCGTGGCGGGAACGGCGGGCGGTATCGGCTTCGTCGGGCTGGCGGGGCCGGCGCTGGCGCGGGTGACGGGCGCGCGCACGCCCGGGCAGCGGATGCTCTGGGGCAGCCTGATTGCGGCCGGCCTGCTGGCGATGACCGACCAGGCGCTGCGGCTGCTGGCCGGGCCAGACATCCCGGCCGGCGGCGTCACCGCGCTGCTGGGCGCGCCGCTGCTGCTGTGGCTCATGCGCCGCATGCCGCGCGGCATGGCCGGGCCGGTGGCCGACGTGCCTCTGGCGAAGGTGGCGCGTCCGGCCGGGCCGCTGCTCCTGCTGGGGGTCGCGCTGCTGCTGGCGGTGGGCGTGGCGCTCTGCCTGGGGCGGCTGCCCGACGGCACCTGGCACTGGGCCGGCGGCGCGGCCTTGGAGCCCCTGCTGACCTGGCGCGCGCCACGACTGGTGGCGGCGCTCGCCGCCGGCGCCATGCTCGGCGCGGCGGGCGTGCTGATCCAGCGGCTGACCGGTAACCCGATGGCCAGCCCGGAGCTGCTCGGCGTTTCCGCCGGGGCGGGGCTGGCGATGATGCTGGGCGTGCTGCTGCTGGGCAGTACCGACCGGCTGCTGCTCACCGGACTGGCCGCGATGGGGGCTGGGAGCGTGCTGGCGGTGCTGCTGCTGCTGGGTCGCCGCAGCGGCTTCTCGCCAGACCACATGCTGTTGGCCGGGGTAGCGCTGACCATGCTGGCCGGCGCGGTGACGGTCCTGCTGCTGGCCGGCGGCGACCCGCGCATGGCCTTGCTGCTGGGTTGGCTGGCAGGCTCCACCTACACGGTGACCGTCAAGGATGCGTGGCTGGCTGTCGCGGTCGCGGTGCCCCTGCTGCTGGCCACCCCGCTGGCGGCGCGTTGGCTGACGCTGCTGCCCCTGGGTCCCGCGGTCGGGCGGGGGCTGGGGTTAGCGCTGGGCCGCGCCCGGCTGGCGCTGCTCCTGCTGACGGCCGGCCTGACCGCTGCCGCCACACTGCTGGTCGGGCCGCTGAGCTTCACCGGGCTGATGGCGCCGCATCTGGCGCGGATGCTGGGGCTTCGTCGGCCGCTGCCGCACCTGGCCGGCGCCGCGCTGGCGGGCGCGCTGGTGATAGCGCTGGCGGATTGGCTGGGGCGCACCGCCGCCTTCCCCTGGCAGCTGCCGGCCGGGCTGGTCGCCACGCTGATGGGCAGTGCCTACGTCATCTGGTTGCTGGCCCGCCGATGACCCTGCCGATCCTCGCCCGGCTGCTGACCGGTCCGCTGGCCCGCTACGCCACCACGCTGCTGCCGACCGAGGCCGCCTGCGACGCCATGCCCGGCCTCCAACTGCTGCAGCCCGCCGTGCTGGAGGACGCGCTGGCCCGCTTCGGCCGCCGCTACGCCATGCCGCCGGACCGCCGCGCCTGTGCCTCGCTGTGGTTCAAGCACCACGTCGCGCCTTGGCTGGTGCCGGGGCTGGCGGCCAACCTGCTGCTGGACCTCGACCTGCCGCTGGCGCTGCGAGAGGTCGGCGTCGTGCTGGCGCCCGAAGGGCAGACCATTGCCCTCCGCCTGCCGGGACCAGGCCGTGGCGTGGATGCGGCTGACCGCTTCGCCACGCTGCGCGAGCACCATCTGGCGCCGCTGATCGACGCGCTGGCGGCGGTGGGCGGCATCGCACCGCGCGTGCTGTGGAGCAATGCGGGGAACGTCTTCGAGAACGTCGTGCGGCAGGTCGGGACGCTGGCGCCGGCGGCCCCCGGGCTGGCGGCGGCGCAAGGCTTCTTGGACAACCGCCTGCTGCCCGGCGGCGGCGGCAACCCGTTGTACCGCCCGGTGCGCTATCGGGGCGCCGACGCGCGGCGCGAGCGCCGCGTCTGCTGCCTGCGCTACCTGATCGAGGAACTAGACTATTGTTCGACCTGCCCGCTGCCGGCCGCAAAACGATGACAGGCGCCCCATTCTACGAGTTGCGCGACACCGGCTTCGCGGTGCCCGGCCGGACGTTGCTGCACCCGCTGCGCCTGACGCTACCAGCAGGACGAATCATCGGGCTGGTCGGCCACAATGGCTCCGGCAAATCGACCCTGTTGAAGCTGCTCTCCCGCCAGCAGGCGCCCACGACCGGCAGCCTGCTCTTCGGCGGCCGTCCGCTACGGGATTGGGGCACGCGGGAATACGCGCAGCGCGTCGCCTATCTGCCGCAGCACATGCCGGCCACCGACGGCATGCAGGTATGTGAGTTGGTGGCGCAGGGCCGCTACCCCTGGCACGGCGCGCTGGGCCGCTTCGGCGCCACGGACCGTGCCAAGGTCGCCGAAGCTTTGGCGCTGAGCGGTTTGGAGCCCCTCGCCGGGCGGGTCGTGGACAGCCTGTCCGGCGGCGAGCGGCAACGCGCCTGGCTCGCCATGCTGATCGCCCAGGATGCTGGCTGCCTGCTGCTGGATGAGCCGACTGCGGCGCTGGATCTCGCGCATCAGATCGAGGTGTTGGAACTAGTGCAGCACTTCAGCCGGGAGCGCGGCACCGGCGCGGTCGTGGTGCTGCACGACATCAATATGGCAGCCCGGTACTGCGACGACATCCTTGCGCTGCGTCGGGGGCAGTTGATATTCCGCGGCGCACCGAACGAACTGATGAACCCGGGGCAGTTGGAGGCGATCTACGGCCTCCCTCTGGAAGTCCTGCGTCACCCTTTGACAAAACGGCCTATCGCCGTGGTGCCATAACGAACGCACGATTATCTGGCGTTATAACCGGTCAGTAGCAACCACTTCGGATCAGTAGCGACCCGCTCCGGTTACGACTTCAGCAGGTTGTTGACTACATACAGGAACTTCGGGTCCTGCAGGGCCAGACGCCAAACCAGGTCGTTGCCGAGCGCCTTACTATCCGACGAAAGCTCCGCGGTGCAAAGCCTACCGGTCAGGCCGGGCCGCAGGATATCGCCAAAGCCCGTATCATCGTTGGGAACGCCAAACCGTTCGCAACTAGACAGCTAGTAACGCCACCAGTCCTTAACCCGCGGTAGTTCGCTTGCCTGCTCCTGCTTGGGCTTGCGAAGTGCCTCTGTGTCCGGGGCCAACCAGTCGTAGAAAGGCAACGTCGCTGCACCGAGCACTGTACTGTCGGCTCCCGTCGCTCCGGCTATCACCCTGGCCAGCCGGCGCTGTCTATGGGCGGCGATGGAAGGCGGCAGGGGATCCAGCGCCGTGATCAGCGCCGCCATCAGAGGTGCCGGCAGATGCCCTGTCAGCAGGATCGCTTCCGGGTCAAACAGCGTCTCGACCACCCCGATGGCGGGCCGCAGATGGCTGGCAGCCTCAGCGATCCAGTCGCGCAGCACTGGATGGTCCAGGCCCGGCATGACCCGTCCCAGCCCTGCCTCGGCCAACCTGTCGGACAGCGCGTGCAGCGAAACATAAGCTTCCAGGCAGCCATCTGGCCCGCCCGGGTGCGGGCGCCCGCCGGGCACGGACACCATCAGCCCGATCTCGCCGGCATTGCCACGGGCACCACGCAGCAATTGACCGTCGCCGAAGGCACTGCCGCCGAGGCCGCGCCCGAAATGTAGCACGAAGAAGCTGCGTAGGTCCCGCGCATGGCCGTAAAGGTACTCAGCGCGAGCAGCGGCAGCGGCATCGCGTTCCACCAGCACCGGCAGCCCAAGCAATACGCTGACACGTTCGGCTACCGGTACGCCCTGCCAGCCCGGCAGGGTGGTGGGGCCCGCGAAGCTGTGCGGCACGGTGGCAAAGGGGCCGGGCATCGCCAGGCCCACGCCCCAGGGCTGCGCCGGCACTTCCAGCCGCAGCGCCGCCACGGCCTCGGCGATGCGGGGCAGCAGAGCGGCGGGGCGGGCATCGGCGATCGGCGCACTCCATTCCGCCCGGACGGTGCCGTCCAGGTTCATGGCCATGGCGCGCAGCCTGTCATGTTCCAGCGACAGGCCGATGGCCATTGCCGCGTCGGCGTTCAGCGTCAGGTCCACCTGCGGCTGTCCGCGCAGCCCGGGGCCCGCGCGCCGGCCTTCCACCTGCACCAGCCCGGCGTCCAGGAACTCGGCAACGATATTGGAGATGGTCTGCGGCGAGAGACGGGTGAGCCGCGCCAGCTCCGCCCGGCTGCAGGGGGCGTGGCGGCGCAGCGCCTCCACCACCACGCGGCGGTTGAAGCCCTTGGCGCGGGCCAGGTTGGTGCCGGCGAGTGAGGGGGCAGGCATGCAGTTGGGGCTTTACAGACAGCGCCGGCTCCGATCAAATCCAATCATTGGATTTAAACGGCCCGGCGCGACGCGCCACGGCCCGGAGGTGGGGATGGCAAGGATGATCCTGAGCAGGCGGGCTCTGATGGCCTCGACGGCCGCGGCGGCGGCGGGCCTGGCCATGCCGGCCCTGGCGCAGGCGCGGACCGAGATCACCTACTGGCAGTATGCGTTTCCCGCCAAGGAGACCACGGTCAACGCGCTGATCCCGGAGTTCGAGAAGCAGAACCCCAACATCCGCGTGAAGCACGAGACCTTTCCCTACGCTAATTTCAGCACCAAGGTCGCCTCCGCCGTGCCGGCGGGCACCGGGCCGGACGTGGTCAACCTCTTCTTTGGCTGGCTGCCGCAATACCTGAAGGGCGGCTACCTGCAGCCGCTGCCCGAGAGCGTCTTCCCCGCCGCCGCGATCGAGGCGGAGTTTTTCCCACTGGTGGGTGCCGCGAAGTCCGAGGGCAAGTACTACGCGCTGCCCACCGCCGTGCGCTCGCTGGCGCTGTTCTACAACAAGGAGCTGTTTCGTAAGGCCGGGCTCGACCCCGCCAAGCCGCCGGCGACGCTGGCCGAATTCCGCGAGATGGCAATCAAGCTCACGCAGCGGGACGCGGCGGGCAATATCACCGTGGCGGGCGCTGCCATGCAGCCCTCCGGCCAGGGCGTGAACTGGCTGCGCGACGTGCTGGTACGGCAGTTCGGCGGCGAGCCCTATTCGACGGATGGCCGCAAGGTGGCCTATGATTCGCCGGCCGGCGCCGCCGCCATGGGCTGGTACCTGGACCTGATCCGCAAGGACAAGGTCGGCTTCCCCGGCTTCATGACCGACGACGTCACCGCCTTCCGCGCGCATCGCGCCGCGATGAACATCGACGGCTCCTTCCGCCTCGCTGCGCTGAACGGGCAGGCGGACCTGGACTACGGCGTGGCCGAGCTGCCGACGCATGACGGCAAGCGCGCCAATTCGCCCTCCTTCTGGGCCAACGGCATCACCCGCGGCGCGACGGGCGCCAAGCTGGAGGCGGCGGCGAAGTTCGTGGCCTTCCTCGCCAGCCCCGAGGTGATGGCCGGCTGGCTGGGCAAGGTGGGCGAGCTGCCGGCGCGCAAGGCGATCGCCACCACCCCCACCAACCTGGCCGACCCCAAGATCGGTCCTTTCATCAAGGGGCTGGAATACGGCCAGGCGACACTGCTGGTAGATGAGCTGGGCCAGCGCCAGGCGCTGCTGGACGCGGTGGACGATGCGGTGGCCAACAACCGCCCGGCGGCCGAGGCGGTCAGGCGCATGGCGCGGCGCGAGCAGGCCGTGCTCGACGACTTCTACGACCGCTGAGGGCCGCGATCCCATGACCATCCGGCAGCGCCAAGCGCTCTGGGCCTATGCCTTCCTGGCGGTGCCGGCAGTGTTCTACAGCGTCATCCGCTTCTACCCGGCGCTGGACAGCTTCTGGCTGTCCTTCCATCGCTGGAGCCTGCTGGGCCGCCCGCCGCGCTTCGCGGGCGCGGACAACTACCTCCGGCTGTGGGAAGACGAGGTGTTCTGGCAGGCGCTGTGGAACAGCGCCTGGTACGTGCTCTATGGCCTGCCCAGCGGGCTGATCCTGTCCTTCGCCATCGCCTATTTTCTAGACAAGGTGACGCGCGGCCAGGGGCTGCTGCGGGCGCTGTACTTCCTGCCTTATCTGGTCTCCACCGTCGCCGTCGCCTGGATCTGGCGCTGGTTCTACCAGCCGCCGCCGATCGGGCTGTTCAACGACATCCTGGGCCGCTTCGGCGTGCCCGCGCAGCCCTTCCTGCTCTCCACGTCGCAATCCCTGCCCGCCATCAGCGCGGCGATGGTCTGGACCAGCCTGGGCTTCAACGTGGTGATCTTTCTGGCCGGCATCCGCGCCATCCCCGGCGACTACTACGAGGCCGCACGGATCGACGGCGCCAGCGCCTGGCAGGTGCTGAAGCGCATCACCCTGCCGCTGCTGAAGCCCACCATCGTGTTCCTGGTCATCATCAACACCATCCAGCTGCTGCGCATCTTCGACCAGGTGTTCAACATGACCAGCGAGGGCCAGGGCGGGCCGCTGAACGCCACCAAGCCGCTGGTGATGTTCATCTACCAGACCGCCTTCGTGCGCTTCGACATGGGCTATGCCTCGGCCGGCACGGTGGTGCTATTCATGATCCTGCTGGCCATCACCCTGGTGCAGCTGCGCGTGCTGGGGAAGCAGCCCCAATGAGCACCAGTATGAACGGCGCGACCGGCATCGCGCGCCGCCGCGACCTCGGCCGCTGGGGCATCTGGGCACTGCTGTTCCTGGGCGGGCTGCTGATGGTGCTGCCGCTATGGCTGGCCTTCGTCACCTCGCTGAAGCAGGGCGCAGAGGTCTTCACCCTGTCGATGTGGCCGGCGCAGCCGACGCTGGCGAATTACGCTAAAATCCTAGGCGACGGGCGCTTCCCGCTGTGGTTCCTCAATTCGGTGCTGGTGGCGCTGGCCACCACCGCCTCCGTGCTCTTCTTCGACAGCCTGGTCGGCTACACGCTGGCGAAATACCGGTTCCGCGGGCGCGGGCTGGTCTTCGTGCTGATCCTCTCCACCATGATGGTGCCGACCGAGATGCTGGTCATCCCGTGGTACGTCATGGCGCGCAGCTTCGGCTGGATCGACACCTATTGGGGCATCATGTTCCCCGGGCTGATGACCGGCTTCGGCACCTTCCTGATGCGGCAGTTCTTCAACTCCGTGCCGGACGAGCTGCTGGACGCCGCGCGGGTCGACGGCCTGTCGGAGTTCCGCATCTGGTGGACCATCGCCATGCCGCTGGTGCGCCCGGCCCTCGCCGCACTGGCCATCTTCACCTTCCTGTCCAACTGGTCGGCCTTCCTCTGGCCGCTGATCGTCACCAACGACCGCACGCTCTACACGCTGCCCGTCGGCCTCGCCTTCTTCTCCGGCGAGAACAGCACGGAATGGCCGCTGGTCATGGCTGGCGCCGCCGTCGCCACGGTGCCGACGCTGCTGCTGTTCCTGTTCTTCCAGCGCCAGATCATCCGTGGCATCGCGCTGACCGGCCTGAAGGGTTGAGCCCGATGCAAGACGACAGCCGCTTCCCCGCGCCTGCCTACCGCGATGCCGTGCTGGCGCCGCTATTCGACGAGACGCGCCGCCATTTCGGTGGATACCTGGACCGTGTGAACCGCGCCCATGCGGTGATGCTGGCCGAGCAGGCCATCCTTTCGGCGCAGGATGCCGCCCGCATCCTCTCCGCCCTCGCCGCCATCCAGCGCGAGGCCGACTTCGCGGGCATGACCTATACCGGCGAGTTCGAGGACCTGTTCTTCGTCACCGAGCACCTGCTGGGCCAGCGGGTGGGGCGCGATCTCGCCGGCCGGCTGCACACGGGGCGCAGCCGCAACGACATGGACGTGACCATCTTCAAGATGGCGCTGAAGGCGCGGCTGCGCGGGCTGCTGCGGCAGGTCTGCGCGCTGGCGCAGCGGCTGCTGGAGGTGGCTGGGCGCGAGCCGGACACGCTGATCGTTGCCTATACCCATGGCCAGCCGGCGCAGCCCACCAGCTTCGGCCATTACCTCTGCGCCTTCGCCGAGGTGCTGCTGCGCGACATCGACCGGCTGCTGCACGCCCATGCCGACGCCGACCGGTGCAGCATGGGGGCGGCGGCCATCACCACCACGGGCTTCCCGCTGTCGCGCGCCCGCATGGCAGCGCTGCTCGGCTTCGCGACCTTCCAGGAGAACAGCTACGGCTGCATCGCCGCCGCCGACTACCTCGCCAGCGCCTATGCGCAGGCCAAGATCCTGTTCATCAACCTCGGCCGCGTAATCCAGGACCTGAATGCCTGGTCCTCCTTCGAGATGGCGCAGCTCTACGTGCCCAACAGCTTCGTGCAGGTCAGCTCCATCATGCCGCAGAAGCGCAACCCGGTGCCGATTGAGCACATGCGCCTGCTCGCTTCGCACGGCATGGGCCAGTGCGACGTGGTCATGGGCACGCTGCACAACACGCCCTTCACCGACATGAACGACGCCGAGGGCCCCACCCAGGCCGCCGGCTACGCCGCCTTCGACACCGCCTCTCGCCTGTTGCCGCTGCTGACCGACTTCATCACCGCCGTGCGCATCCGCGAGGACCGCGTGCGCGCCACCATCGACGCCGCCTGCCTGGGCATGACCGAGCTGGCGGATTCGCTGGTACGGCAGGAGGGCCTCTCCTTCCGCCAGGCGCATGAGGTGGCCGCCCTGCTGTCGCGCCAGCTGATCGAGGCCGGCAGGGGCCTGTCGTCGCTGGACGACATGCGCTTCGCGGCGGCCTTCGCCGAGGTCGCCGGCCGGCCCCCGGCACTCTCCCCCGTCGAGCTGCGCCAGCTCACCAGCCCGGAACATTTCGTCGCCGTGCGCACCCTGCCCGGCGGCCCCGGCGCGCTGGCGGCCAGCCTCACTGGATACAGTGCCACGCTGGCCGACCGTACCGCCCGCCTCGACGCCTTGGACACCGCCGAGGCCGCCGCGGAGACCGAGCTGGATGGCGCCGTCGCGCGCCTGATCGACAGGAGCTGAACCATGGGCGAACTCCGCCTGCGCGCCGTCGAGAAGCGCTTCAACGGCAACACCGTCGTCCACCCCATGAGCCTGGATGTCGCCGATGGCGAGTTCATCGTGCTCGTCGGCCCCTCCGGCTGCGGCAAGTCCACGACCCTGCGCATGATCGCGGGGCTGGAGGAGACCTCGGGCGGCGAGATCGAGATCGCCGGGCGGGTGGTGACGCATCTGGAGCCGAAGGACCGAGACATCGCCATGGTGTTTCAGAACTACGCGCTCTACCCGCACATGACAGTGCGGCAGAACATGGGCTTTGGGCTAGAAGTCGCCCGCGTAGCCAAGGCTGAGGTGCGCCAGCGGGTGGATGAGGCTGCCGGTATCCTCGGCCTCGACGCGCTGATGGACCGCAAGCCTGGCCAGCTTTCCGGCGGCCAACGCCAGCGCGTGGCGATGGGCCGCGCCATGGTGCGTCGCCCGGCGGTGTTCCTGTTCGACGAGCCGCTGAGCAACCTCGACGCCAAGCTGCGCAACACGGTACGGACCGAGATCAAGAAGCTGCACCAGGCACTCGGCACCACCATCGTCTACGTCACGCATGATCAGGTGGAGGCAATGACGCTGGCCGACCGCGTGGTGGTGATGCGTGACGGCCGCATCGAGCAGGTGGGCGCTCCGATGCAGATCTACGGCAGCCCGGTCAACCTGTTCGTCGGCGGCTTCATCGGCGCGCCTGCAATGAACCAGCTGCCCGCCCGTGTCGCCGCCGGCCGGGCCGAGGTGGCGCCCGGACTGACCTTTGCGGCCCCCGCCGGCGTGCCGGACGGCGCCGTGGTGCTGGGCTTGCGGCCGGAAGACATCGTCCCCGCCGAGCCTGGTGCACGGGATGCCTTCCCCGCTACCATCCGCGTGGTGGAGCCGCTGGGCGCCGAGACGCTGCTGCTGGCCGAGGCGGCGGGCATCGAGATCGCCATCCGCCTGACCGAGCGCGGGCCGATGCCGCGCGCCGGCGAGATGCGGCAGTTCCGCGCCATGCCCGGCCTGCTGCACGTCTTCCGCCCCGACGGCGCGGCGCTGGCCCGGGGCTAGGGGGCAGATGTCGCATCACATCGGCATCGACCTCGGCGGTACGAAGGTCGAGGTGGCGCTGACCGGCGCGCGCTTCGATACGCCGCTGTTGCGCGAGCGGGAGCCGACCGAGCGTCGCGGAGTAGAGCCGTTGGTGGCACAGCTGGCGCGACTGGTACGCCGTGCGCGGGACGCGGCGGGCGGACCGGTGACGCTCGGCCTCGGCCTGCCGGGCTCGATCGAGACCGGAAGCGGGCAGGTGCGCAACTGTGTACTGCCGTGGCTGGACGGCGCGCCGCTGGCGGCCCTGCTGCGTGAGGCAACAGGCCTGCCGCCCGCCATCATCAACGACGCACATGCCTTCGCGCTGAGTGAGGCGCGGCTCGGCGCCGGGCGCGGCCACCGCATGGTGCTGGGGCTGACGCTGGGCACAGGCATCGGCGGTGGGCTGGTGGTGGACGGCGCGCTGTGGCCCGGGCGGCACGGCATCGCCGGCGAATGGGGCCATGCCTGCCTGGAGCCGGGCGGACGGCGTTGCTACTGCGGCCGTCAGGGCTGCGCCGAGCAGTATCTGTCCGGCACCGCGCTGGAGCGGCGCTATCGCGCCCTGGGGGGCGAGCCCGCCGGCCTGGCCGCCATCGCCGCGCGCGCCGGCACCGATCCCTTGGCGGCGCGGCTTCTGGACGAGGCGGCGGCGGCGTTCGGCCGCGCCGTCGGCAACTGGGTCAATCTGTTGGACCCGGACGTGATCGTGCTGGGCGGCGGCGCCTCCGCCCTGCCGTTGTGGTTCGACCAGGGGCGCGAGGCGGTCGCCCGGCAGGCCATGGCGGCGCCCTTCACCACGCCCATCCGGCCCGCCAGCCTGGGCCATTCCTCTGGCGTGCTCGGTGCCGCGTTGATCGGCGCAGAGGCGCTGGCCGCCATCTGACACGAGGGACACCGCGACGATGACATCGATGATGGCACGGGAGGCGGCGGAAGCCGCCGACGCGGTGCGCCGGCAGATCGCGCAGAGCGGCGCCGCCTTTGCGCGGTTGGGCGAGCGGCTACGCGCCGCGCCGCCGGCGCAGGTCGCCACCTGCGCCCGCGGCAGCTCCGACCACGCCTGCACCTATGGCAAGCATCTGGTGGAGACGCTGCTGGGCCGGCCGGTGGCCTCACTAGGTCCGTCGGTCGCGTCGGTCTATGGTCGGCCGCTGGTGATGCCGGGAGGGCTGCTGCTCGTCGTGTCGCAATCTGGCCGCAGCCCGGATCTGCTGCGGCTGGCCGAGGCGGCCCGTGCGGGCGGCGTATTGGTGGTGGGGTTCGTCAACGACCCGGACTCGCCGCTGGCCGCGCGGTGTGAGGTGGCGATCCCGCTGGCGGCTGGCCCGGAACTCAGCGTGGCTGCCACCAAGTCGTGCCTCACGGCCATGGCCGCCTTTCTGCAGCTCACGGCGCATTGGAGCGGCGACCTGGCCCTGATGCGAGAGGTGGCGGCATTGCCAGCGGCCCTGGAGGCTGCGGCCGCGCTAGACTGGCTGCCCATGCTGGCGACGCTTGGCACGGCCGGGCGCTTTGTGCTTGGCCGTGGCCCGGGCTTTGGCATCGCTGCGGAAATGGCGCTAAAGTGGAAGGAGACCTGCCGCATCCATGCCGAGGCCTTCAGCACCGCGGAAGTCCTGCATGGTCCTGTGGAACTCGTGAGGAGCGGGTTCCCTGTCCTGGCACTATTGCAAAGCGACGCCGCGGAGCTACAGGCGAAAGCCGTGCTTGATAGGATCCTAACGCTACGAGGGCGACTGCTAGTGGCGGGCGCCGGGCCAGCAGGTGCGGTAGCCTTGCCGGTGGTACCAGGACTGCCGTCACGCATAGCACCAGTGGCCGCTTTGCAAAGCTTCTATGGCGCAATCCCCCGGCTGGCCTCGGGATTAGGCCTGGATCCGGATGCACCAGCTAATTTGCTGAAGGTCACGCGCACCGTGTGATGCCGGGACAAGGAGGCGGGGATAAGGCCTGTAACGGATAGACGATGGCGCCACCCTACACCTGCCGTATTTGCCTCACGAAGCCGTAGACAACGTCAAGGAAGGCCCGCTCGCATTTTCTAAAAGGTGCCAGCGGTCTACCGTGCACAACCTCGTCATTGTCACCGGAAGCGCTAGCTAAATTCTGGAATCAGCCCGGCGCGGGTGACATGCTGCAGCGCAGCCTTGGGGGCGCCGGGCTTGGGCTAGGATTGGAGCAGACCATCATAGCCATGCATGACGGACCGATCCAGGTCACCTCGGATGTCGCCGAAGACACTGCGGTACGGATGCGATTTTGCTCCGCTCCGGCTAACAACACGGCGTCCTATTTGCTTACCGGAAAAGCTCACTCACAAGCGCTCCTTAGCACGATAACTTCTCATTAGGGATGTTGAGAGGAGGCGCGCGGCAGGAACCTTGCGCGCTATACATCAGGCCCTGCGACGGCGCACCAGAGCGAGGTAATAGGCCGACGCCGAACAATGCCAAGGTGGCAGGCTTTTGGTCTAGCTGATGCTTCGTTTGCTAGCGCAAAGAGGCGAGTATTTTTGAGAATGCTCTGTATCAACGCAGAGAATGACATGCCGAAAGGGGGCGTTAACTAGACACAACTAGCATCTGGTGCACTGCCTAGGAGCTAGATCGGCCATGTTGTCTTTCCTCAGCAATCTCAGCGTCCGCATTAAAATTATCGCAGCGTTCTCTGTCATCTGTCTGTGCGCGGCCATGCTTGGCCTGTATGCGATGCGTGAGATGAAGCAGCTGAATGCGTCCACCTCGGCGATCAGCGAGAATGTGCGTGGCTTACGGTGGCTATCCAGCATGGCCACCCAGATTGAACGGATCCGCGTCACGGATGGCTTGCTATTGATCGCTCCGACCGCCGAAATGCGGGCCGATCTCAACAACAAGAATGCCGAAGCCCGGCAGATCTTTATCAAGACCTTCGCGGATTATGAAGCAAGCGCTGACCTAGACGAAGAACGACAACTCGCAAGCGCGGTCAGTACCAGCTGGGATCGGTTCAGGACCGCCGAGCAGAAATTTGCTGCCCTGGTTGAGCAGAACGGCCAGCGGGAAAAAGCGGAGGCCCTGCTTGCGACGGAGATCCGTAACGAAGGCGTCGCGCTGCGCGGCGCCATCGAGAAAGTGGTGGCCTTCCAGGGACGGCAGTCCGACATGCTGGCCACTCATGCAAACGAGGTAGGCACAAGCGGCATGACCTGGATCGGGGTCCTTCTGGCCCTGATGCTGGTCACTTGCCTCGTGGTCGGGATATCGATGATCCGCAGCATCTCGGGTCCTGTCTCGGCGATGACGGCGGCGATGCGCCGGTTGGCGGACCACGACATGACCGTTGAGATCCCGGGTGTGGGCCGCGGCGACGAGATTGGCGGCATGGCGGTGGCGGTGCAGGTGTTCCGCGACAACATGGCAACCGCCGACCGTCTGGCGGTCGAGCAGGCGGAGGCACGTGCGGGGCGGGAACAGCGTGCGGCGCAGGTCGATACGCTGGTGCAGGGTTTCGAGCGGCGGGTGGGCAACATGGTGGGCATCCTGTCCTCTGCCTCGACCGAACTGGAAGCCACGGCCCGCGCCATGTCGGTGACGGCACAGCAAACCAACACCCAGGCGAGCGAAGTCAGTGACGCGGCAGCGCTGGCCGGCGGCGGGGTGCAGACGGTCGCGGCGGCGGCCGAGGAGCTCAGCTCCTCGATCATCGAGATCAGCCGGCAGGTGACCCAGGCCTCCGGCGTTGCCGGACAGGCGGTGGAGCGGGCGCGGCAAACGGATGCGACGGTGCGCGCGCTCGCGGAAGGCGCCAGCCGGATCGGCGACGTGGTCGGGCTGATCACCTCCATCGCGGGGCAAACCAACCTGCTGGCGCTGAACGCGACGATCGAGGCGGCGCGGGCGGGCGAAGCCGGCAAAGGCTTCGCGGTGGTGGCCAGCGAGGTGAAGAGCCTGGCGCAGCAGACCGGCAAAGCGACCGAGGAAATCGGCGCCCAGATCGCGCAGATCCAGGCGGCGACGCAGCAGGCGGTGGGCGCGATCCAGGGCATCGCCAGCGCGATCGACGACATGAGCGCGATCACGGTGACCATTGCCGCCGCAGTGGAGGAGCAGAGTGCGGCCACCGGCGAGATCGCCCGCACTGTGCAGCGCACCGCCCAGGCGACCGAGGCGGTGACGCTGAACATCGGTGCCGTCAGCCGCAACGCCAACGACACCGGTGCGGCGGCCAGTCAGGTGCTGGCGGCGGCGGGGGAACTGTCACGGCAGTCCGAGCAGCTGACGGGCGAGGTCAAGACTTTCGTCACCCAGGTCCGCGCCGCCTAGTCAGCAACCTCGTGCAAGGCAGGCGCTTCCTAGATCGGAAGCGCCTGTTCAACGACTCAGGAAGCACGATAAAAAGTTTTAATATCGGTCCTGACCTACAGGGGGCGCGCCGGTGCCATGGTTCGGCAGCCGAGTATGTCCGCAGCCGCCCCAAAGCAGACCTCTATGATCGTTGAAACCACCTGACGTGGGTGGCAGTCCTGTCCTGCACAGGCCAAAAGCCAAGGCTGACGTAGAAGTCAGCGGCTTCCGACGTGTCTGTCTTGAGCCGGACTGAATGGAAGGTGCCTTCGGCGTGGCCGAGTAACTGAAGTACGAGGGTAGTGCCCAAGCCGGAGCGGCGTGCAGACTTCTTTACGTACAGGTGTCGCAGCCGACCGATACCAGCTTGGTCTGCATAAGGGTCACGGTTGAGGCCTCCGACCGCGACGAGTTCCGTCGCCTGAAAAGCACCGAGGAGCACCTCACCTGGCCCGGCAAATCTATTCGCACCGGAGAGCCATTCGGCAGCAAGCTTTTCCATAAAGCGAAAGCCCTCTCCAGCGGCCTTGGCTCGCAGCTTATCGAGTCCTTCCGGCAGGTCGAGGAGTAATGAAATGCGAGGGGCGCCGCTCATGCGGAGACTATAGCTCTGACAGATGCGCTGGCAGATGCCGGTCGCAAAGAAGTCCGCTTCCCACCTGATCCGATGCAAGCTCCGGCCGAAAGGGCTACCGCAGCAGGCGACCCTTTGCAGACGTTTCGGCATCTCTCGTGCGGTGGATCAGCTCGGCCAGAGCGTCAACTCTATGACATCCGGCTCGACGGGAACGCTGTCGTCCCGGCTGCCCTGGAACTCCTTCCAGCTGACGCGAACTCGGTAGCTATCGGTGTCTAGGAAGAAGAAAGGGCCACCGGGCAAGGCATCAGGCATGGACGGGCTGGTGATTGCGAACCTTCGCGAGGGAAATCGTGCGTCGCTCGTCTCCACCTGGGTCCATGGTTCACCGCTGATCGGATCCTGCTGCGGATGATCGGGCTCGGCGTCGTGGATGGCGATGCGGATATGCTGCTGCAAGCACCCCTCCGTATAGATCACGAGGCCGCAGGGAAGGGCTTGGAGACGGCGCATCTCCATCTCGGCCGTTATCTCAGTGGGCGGTAGGAAGGCCGTGTCCTCGGGGTCGATCAGGTAGAACTGCCCGTAGTCGGCCTGCCATGCGAAGGTCGCCAAACTGCGCAGCGTCATTGAGCGCCCCTCTCTGTTGAACGACCAAGGTGGCCGGCCAAGTCGGTGGCAGTACCATGCAGCATCTTAGACCGCTTTCCACCCCCGGCAGCGGTAGGCCCTGTGGCTGGGGCAGCTAGCGCCGCCCCCGACCCACACCAGACTCTCGCCATTAGTCATCACGTAATCGCATGAAGTCGATGAAAGCCCGGACCGCTGGTGGCATGCGCGTCTTGTCGGGATAATACAAATGAAAACCTGGAACAGGCCTGCTCCACCCGTCCAGCACACGTTCCAATCGACCGGCGGCAAGGTGCGGCAGCGCGGTCGTTTCGGCGAGGTAAGCCACACCCACGCCCTGCAAAGCAGCAGCAACTAGCACATCGGTGTCGTTTGCCGTCAGCAGACTGTCGACGAGTATCGTTGTCCGCCCCTTCTGCCCGTCAAACTCCCAGGGCATCAGCGCGCCGGTCTTCGCCCATTTGTAGGTGAGACAGCGATGGCTGGCCAAGTCGCGTGGTGAGCAGGGAGGAGGGCGATCGGCGAAATAGGCTGGCGAACCGACAACCACCATGTTCAAGTCCGGCGAGAGCCTCACTGCGATCATGTCGCGGCCGACTTGGTCGCCGGAGCGGACGCCAACGTCGAACCCGGCACCCACGACGTCGACCATCTCATTGTCCACGACCAGATCGAGCCGGATCGCGGGATAGGCCGCGGCGAAGGCACCCAGCTTGGGACCGATCGTCAGGTCCGCTGCTATACTTGGCAGGTTGACTCGGACCGTGCCCGACGGAGAACTGGCGTGTCCGCCCACGTCGCGCATGGCGGCGGTCATCGCCTGCATGGTGGGCACCACACGGTCATACAGCGTTTGTCCTACCTCTGTCGGCGCCACGCTGCGCGTCGTTCGATTCAGAAGCCGGGCGTTCAGGCGCTCCTCCAGTGAGCGTATCGTCCGGCTGAGTGCCGAAGGTGATACCCCAAGACGCTTTGCCGCGCGGCGGAAGCTCCGCTCACTGGCCACCAGAAGAAATGCCCGCACTTCGGCGAATTCGCTTGGCGTCATGGATTGTACCTTCCAGGCGCAATAGATCGTGCCGGTCATAGGTCATTTTCGTCAACAATGCCCCCAGCTATCTCCTGAGCAACGGGCATAATGCCGCCCGCCATGAACGAGGAGATCGGGATGACGACAATGCGGCGGTGGGAGATCGATGCGATCGGGCGTGAGCATCTGAGGTTGCGCGATGTACCGGTCCCAGTGCCCGGCCCGTGTGAGGTCCTTGTCCGCGTCGCGGCGGTGGGGCTCAACTATCGCGACAAGATGGTGATCGAGACGGGCCGCGGTCTGCCGCTCCGCTTCCCGTTCACGCCCAGCTCCGATCTGGCGGGTGAAATTGTAGGATTGGGCGAGGGAGCGTCACGGTTCGCCATGCAGGATCGTGTGATCTCGACCGCCACGCCGGACTGGATCGATGGACTGCGCCCGGGCACAGCCCGAACGCCGGCATACAGGACGCTCGGAGGTTACTATCCTGGCGTACTCGCCGAGTACCTTGCCATGCCGGAAGATTGGCTCGTCCGGGCACCCGCGTCGTTGGATGATCGACAGGCTTGCACCCTGCCAGTGGCCGGCCTCACGGCTTGGTTCGGGCTGGTTGAACGCGCCGGCCTTCGCGCGGGCGACACGGTGTTCATCCCCAGCACCGGGGGGGTGGCCCTTTTCGGGTTGCAGATCGCCAAGGCGCACGGTGCTGAGGTGATCGTCTGTGGTCGTACCGAGGATGAGGAGCGAACACGACAGATTGGGGCTGACCACTTCATTTTCGCTGAACGTGACGACTGGATGGAGCAGGTTTACCGGCTCACAGGTGATCGAGGGGCGGACGTCGTCCTGGAAGTCATCGGTGGTGCACACCTCGGCCAGTCCGTCGAGTTGGCAGCGGTCGGCGGCAAGGTCTGTCAGATCGGTGCGCTTGCCGGCTTTGACTTCACGGCCCCCGCAATGCCGTTGATGCTCAAGGATGTGACGATCCATGGCATCGGCACCGGCAGTCGAAGCGCACTGGAACGACTTGTCCGGGCTGTGGACCATGCCGGCATCAAGCCGGTCATAGACTCCTGCTACCCGTTGTCCGAGCTACCGACCGCGCTTGACCATCTCGGCCATGGCGCGTTCGGCAACGTTGTCGTCACGATGCAAGACTGATCTGCGGAAGCACGGGTGAGATGGGAGAACGGAAGCGGACACGAGTCTCTTGCTGGCCAAGACTATGACCGCTTTCCACCCTTCCCCGACATTGGTCTGCGATCCTTGGAACGCGATTCTCGGCTTATCGTCCCGATGCAGAAGAGGACGGCGAGGTGCCTTAATTGGCACTGTAGGCCGTATCTCAGTCGGGCTTCCGTGGGATGAGCTGTGGATCGGCGTGGAAGATTGGGTCTGACGCAGTTTCCCTGATAGCTGTGCGCTTACGGGGCACCGATGAGCCTTGCTTCCAGCAGGTCGAGCTTGGCGCGACCATACATCTGCCGTTTGATCATCTTCAGCCGGTTGATCTGTCCCTCGGTCTGCCCGTTCGACCAGGGTTCGGTGATGGCAGCCCGGACGGCGGCGACATCCTTGGCGACTCCTCGCGCCAGCGGGGCGATCAGGCTGGTCTGGGCCTGTTTGATCCACGCCTCCAGACCACCCACGACCTTGGTGCGGATCATGATCCTGAACTGGTCCACGAGACGCCGGGCGTCGGCGAGGCCGGGCACACCCGCTTCGATAGCCGCCACGATCACGCTGTCGGCCCGGGTCAGATGCTGTCGCGCCATCGTCATCAGCCGGGCCAGCATACGGGCTGATGGTGTCTTCTGCAGGCCCTGCGCCTGCATCAGCTCCGCGCGCCGCCGCCGTGCCGCCCATTCGGCCACGACGCGCAAGCAGCCTTTGAAGCCCTGCTCTTGGAGCCTGCGCCAGAGTTCCGCCCCGTTGCGGCATCCCGCCTGCCATTCGGCCTGCAGGGTCGGCAGGTAGGCCTGCAGAGACGTCTGCCGCGTACGGAATACCTCGCTCGGTACGCCCTGGATGGTTTGGCGCACCAGCCACCGGCTATGTCGCGTCCAACGCACGATCTCCTTGATCGAGTGGCCCGCCTGCTTGAGGGTGAGGATCTGCCGCGCAGTATCCTCGCGCCGAAGGAAGCCTTCGTGCTGCAGTCGCTCGGCCGCGGTCAGCAGCGCCGGGTCAATGGTCGTGGCGCCGAGTGCTCCTCGGATTGCCCGCATGGACAGGCGCACGGCGTCGAGGAACGCAGTGCTGGCATTTTCCATCAGGTGCCAGCGATCGGCGACCTGGACTGCATGGGGCAGGGCTCGCGCCGCGGCCTCACCGTAGCCACCGCCGCGATCGCGCGACACGACGTGGATGCCGGGATGCTGCCGCAACCACCTCTCGACGGTCGATGGTTCGCGGTCTGGCAGCAAGGCCACCACGCTGCGACGTTCGAGATCGCAGACCATCGTGCCGTAGCGATGATTGCGGCGCCAAGCCCAGTCATCGATGCCAACGACGGCCAGTGGCCCGATGCGAGGCGAGGCTCGCCGCCGCACGACGCGGAGCAGCGTATCGTTGCTGGCGGGCAGCATCAGTCGTTGGGCGAAGGCGGGGCCTGGCCTGCCACCCTGAGCCAGACCGAGATGATGAACGATCTCATCCAGCCGCCCGGTGCGACGCGCCCTCTCGGCCAGCACCCCCGTGCCGAACCGCTCGGCAAATATCTGGCGTGGCACCTCTCGAGCCCGCACCGGAAGCGGCGCACCAGCAGTTGTAGGCGCACGCGGCGACCTGCACAGGGCAGATCCGCTGGCTGTCGCAGGTAGCGGCTTTGCACGGAGTGCGAGGGCGTGCCGCACAGTGGGCAAGAAGCCGTGCTGGCGCTGCTGCGGGCCGTCACCACCAGCACTCCGTGATGGTCGACCACCGTGTCGACCCTCAGCCCGGGCGGCACCAGGGATGCGAAGTCAAATCTCGAGGTCATGGTCGTTCCTGCGATGAACACCATTCCACGGCACCACGCGACAGCAGCGAAATTGAGTCAGACCCGAAGATTGACCCCTCTGTCGGGGTGATCGGCATTCAAAAGTGACCCCCTGAATTTGAGATGCTGCCCCTCCTCAGAGGGGGAGCGGGGGGGATGCTGACGGTGGACATGATGGCCCGGGTGCGTCGGGCGCATTTCGTGGACGGCAAGTCGATCAAGCAGATCACGCGCGAGCTGGGTCTGGCGCGCAACACGGTGCGGCGGGTGCTGCGCTCGGGCGAGACAGCCTTCACCTACGAGCGTCAGGTGCAGCCGCGGCCCAAGCTCGGAGCCTGGACGCAGTTGCTGGAGCAGCGGCTCGGCGCCAATGAGCGGCTGCCCAGTCGTGAGCGGCTCGATCTGATCCGCGTGTTCGAGGACCTGCAGCAGCAGGGGTTCACCGGTGGCTATGATACCGTGCGCCGCTACGCCCGGGCGCGACAGCGGCAGCGCGGCACGGCGACCTCAGACGCCTATATCCCACTGAGCTTTGAGCCCGGCGAGGCGTACCAGTTCGACTGGTCGCAGGAGGTCGTCGTGCTGCACGGCGCCACGGTCGCGGTGCGGGTGGCGCAGAAGCGGCTGTGTCACAGCCGGATGCTGTTCGTGCGCGCCTATCCGCGCGAAAGCCAGGAGATGGTGTTCGATGCGCATGACAAGGCGTTCGCGTTTTTCCGCGGCACCTGTCAGCGCGGCATCTATGACAACATGCGCACAGCCGTCGACGTCGTCGGGGTGGGGCGCGAGCGACAGTTCAATCGCCGGTTCCTGCAGATGTGCAGCCACTACCTGGTCGAGCCAACGGCCTGCACACCGGCCTCGGGCTGGGAGAAAGGTCAGGTGGAGAACCAGGTCGGCCTGGTGCGAAACCGGTTCTTTAAACCACGCCTGAAGTTCGCCTCGCTGCACGACATGAATGGCTGGCTGCTCGAGCAATGCGTGCTCTACGCCCGCAGCCACCCGCATCCCGAGCGCCGCGACTGCCCGGTGTGGGAGATGTTCGAGCAGGAGCGGCCCGCCCTGGTGCCCTATGTCGGGACGTTCGACGGGTTCAACGCCCGGACCTCGGCCGTCTCCAAAACCTGCCTCGTGGCCTATGACAAGAACCGCTACTCGGTGATGGCGCAGGCGGTCGGGCGGCCGGTCGAGGTGCATGCCTATGCCGAGCGGATCCTGATCCGCCAGGACGGGCAGGTGGTCGGCGAGCATCCGCGCTGCTTTGGCCGCGAGCAGATCGTCTACGATCCCTGGCACTACGTGCCGGTGCTGGCGCGCAAGCCCGGTGCGCTGCGCAATGGTGCCCCGTTCAAGGGTTGGGTGCTGCCCAGCGCCCTGGGCCGTGTGCAGGGGCGGCTGCGTGGCAGCGTGGATGGCGACCGGCAGATGGTGGCCATCCTGCAGGCCGTATCCCTGGACGGTCTGCCCGCCGTGGAGGCCGCCTGCGTCGAGGCGCTCGCGGCAGGCCTGTGCAGCAGCGATGTGGTGCTGAACGCCCTGTCGCGCCAGCGCCCCGCAACCACCCCGCCGGACATCGCCACCCCCGACGCATTGCGGCTGCGGCATGAGCCGATCGCCGACTGCGCCCGTTACGACACCCTCAGGAGCCAAAGTCATGGAACGACATCAGGTGCTGGAGCTGATGAGCGAGCTCAAGCTGGTGGGCATGAAAGCCGCCTATGACGAGCTGCTCAGCACCGCGCTCAAGCGGCAGTATCCGGCGCAGCAGCTGGTCGGCACTCTGCTGGAAGCCGAGATTGCCGAGAAGCAGGCGCGCTCGATCCGCTATCAGGTCGGCGTGGCCAAGCTGCCGCTGATCAAGGAGATCGCCGAGTTCGACTTCGCGGACACCCCGATCAACGAGGGGCTGGTGCGGGAGATGGCCACCGGTGCGTTCCTCGATGATCAGCGCAACGCGGTGCTGGTCGGCGGCACCGGCACGGGCTAGACGCATCTGGCCGTGGCCATCGCGCTAAGCTGCATCCGCCTGGGGCGGCGGGCGATGCTTTCCGGGCCATGTTGGACGCCTGTCTGGTACCCTCGATCGGGTCCAAGGGTGTTGAAGGCGTGGTTGCCGTGCTGGGCGACCCGCGTGTGCCGGCCTTGCTGCTGGCGCTAGCCGGTAGCATCGCCGGCATGGCCTCGGCGTGGCAGCATCGGGCGGCTCTGACGCGCGGCTTCCAGGCAGCGTCTCCTATGGCAGCATGATGAGCCGGCGCTTCGCCTTCATAAGGACGCCAATCTGATTATTTCAGAGCAACTCGTCATGCCGCGGCACGCGCAAGGCGCTGGGCTTGTTGTCGAGCGGCCATCATTCTGGCGGCCCCGATACCTGCGTGGCTGCAGAGAGATGCTAATCGAGGTGCTCCGCTAGAACCCGCACAAGGACGGGATTTTGCTACTAAATAGCACCGCTTGCGAGGCTTACTGCGCCGCGCTTGGTGCCGCCCTACGCACTGCCGCAGATGCGTTCGGCCGCAGTTGCGGCGGGCTGAGCTCCAAGCTCCACCACGCCGGCGTCGATGGCGCCGGTAGGTCCTTAGGCGGTGGTCCGTCCGCGACACCAAGCCGACCTAAGGTATGCGGAACTGCTCGCTCAAGGCAGCCCGCTTTGTGACGCTGTACTCGACCGCAGTTCTGCCGCCGTGAATTTATATACTGACTCTACGGTCGAAAGCTGCACGGTCTCTACCCCACCCGACTGTGCATGGTCATCGCGTCCTGCAATTTGAAGCGATATGGATAACGCTCCTCCTCACATCTTACGCCGTAAGACCTTGCAGCCGACGTCAGGTTGCTGAGCCACAGCTTCCAGTGTTATTCAGGTCTCGGTAAGCATTTTCGAGTTTGGAGGAGAGTGGTTGCGGTGAAAGCGACGACACGCAGCAGAAAAGCGGCTCGGGTCAAAATGCGGGACATAGCAGCTTCTCCATCCAAATTGGCGCGTCCTAAAATTTTGGTTTGTTCATCAGGCAAAGGTGGGAGTGGCAAAACCTGTCTGACGCGGAATTTGGCTGTCTTCGCAGCACACGCTGGATTACGCGTAGCAACAATCGACCTCGATCCACAACGTGGCCTCACCAATTGGTACGCAGTTCGACCGGACGAAGCTGTCAACATCCCGAACGTAGCTATCCCTTTGTCTAGGCTTCAAGAAGCCATGCATCAGGCTGAGGCTCTGGGAAAATTAGACCTCCTCGTCATTGATACGCCTCCTGGTGTGGACGCTTCTCCTGTAGAAATGCGTCATCTTCTCCTCCTGGCTGATTTTGTTCTCGTGCCGACAGGACAAGGAGCTGGTGACCTGCGATCGGTTGTTGAGTGGATGGCTTTTATCCGCCGTGAACAGAGACCTTCAGCTTTTGTGCTCAATCTGACAATGCGTTCCGCGGGTAGTTTCGACCGCGCCAAGCAGCGCCTCATAGAGGCTGGCGACCTATGCCCATTCGATATCCGCCTCTACGAAAGCATTCGAGTGAGCGATGAAATAGGCTTAGGAGTGGCAGAAATGAAGGGAGCGAACGGGCTGTCCGATGTCCGCGGTGTCTTCACATTCGCCATGCACGCTCTCGGTATGAAGGTGTCGGTCGATGTCTAAGCCTCCTCTAAAAACTTTTTCGTCCAGAGACATCAAGGCTCGCGCAGCTGCAGCGCCCATCATATCAACGACATCTCGCTCTGAGGATTTCGCAGCGACCATAGTCCCGTTAAACCGCCCTGAGGACTATGTCCGGGAAATCGGAAAGCTTTGGGACGAGGCGCAAAGGCGCTTCTTGTCCATCGGGCGTTATCTTTTACATGCAATCACGGCCAATAAAGGCGAGTTCGAATCTAAGATCCTGCCGCAGCTTCCATTCGGACGTGCAGTGGCCTACCAGCTACGGGAGGTAGCCGAAGCCGTTGAGAGAGGTCGTTTCAGGGAGGCTGAACTTCCTCGTAGCTACAGCGCCGCGTACTACTTGACCTTAGTGCCGGAGCACCACATGCCGTTGGCTCGGAACCGCGGTTTGGTTCGCCCTCAAGCCGCAAGATCGGAGATCATGCGGTTTCTATCCGAAATAAAGCCAGTGGATGCCTCTGCGGTGAAACGTAGGGATGACTTGATTAGGCGCCGGGAAATCCTTGCTCGGCAAATTGTTCGGCTCTCGGAGGAAATTTCGCAGATCGAAAAGGAACTCGGGGGGCGCTCTCTAATTATCGAGGGCCAAGTTGAATCAAATGGATAGGGGCGGGGCGGAGGCGGCAACTATGCGGTTGCCATTTCGCTTCATGAACACTTGACCCCATTTGTCCTCCAATGAGGGCGGGGAATCCAGTGAGCCGTATCTCCGATATGGAGCAGGGCCGATGAAATTTATCGGCCTGAAGAAATTTGTCTCGGCGCGACGGGAGGCCTGGACGGCTTGAGAATTACACCAGCGTCTGTAACCTCAACATTAGCTCCTGGGTATACGGCAGTAGCCAGGGCTAATGTGCCAGGAAATTTGTTTTTAAAATGGTAAAGTTTCGAAAAACCAGTGCCGAACTGTGCCTTGAGGGCAGTCCAAGGGACTAGCCGATCATCTCGGAGGGCGTGCAGGCGATATGCTAGCCAAAGGTAACAATCTAGGCCGGGTGCATTGTTGCTAAGAGCTTTAATAGCAGCCTCTTCTAGTGGAACAGGATGTTTCTGCAGCTGCTCGAAGAAGCCTTCACTTAGTTTGGCCGTTTCTAAAGAGAGACGGCCCTGCGACCCTTGGCCCTCCTCACCTTCAATAAAGAGGGCGCGGTCAACGATAGTCTGTTGCACTAGACCCGAAGCTCGCCCTCCCGTTGAAATATCAAATGTTAACTTGCATCGGGAAATGCGTTCAGCTTGGTCTCGGACTGACTTCCCTGTCATTCCGCCTGCTGGAATTCCAACACGCGCCAACCATCCGCGCATGGATCCTCCCAGTTCTACTTCCCGGCTTCCTGTTCTAAGCGCCTCAGTCTGTAGATAAAGCAGAATGAGTCGAGCATGGCTGCCGAAAGGGACGCCTACGAACTCAAAGCTTTGTTGTCCATCCGAGCTGACAACTTGGCGGCGACCTGGTTCTACCATTAATTTTACGCGTTCGGAGATAATGCCCCAGGGCGCGTCGTTTGCCAGACGCTTATGAGGCAAAGCGCATTGCGCCCAGCCGGAATAGGCAAATCCGAGGCCATTGTCTTCGTCTGCAAGGTAGGCAGCGGCCGCTTCGACAACGGACCGGTCGATGCCCGCTTCCAATGCGCCCTTTCGTCCCTTGGCTTCCAGCAGCTCATGCACCGTTCCCATGGGCCGACACTGCCGCATCGCTGCGTAAAAGTCCCTGAGGAAAGGAGTGAGCCGAGCTACTAGAAGCTATTAGAGATTCTACTATTAGGTTGCTCACTCCTTTCCTCGGGACAGCGTTCGCAAGTCCTTGATTCTCGATAGGCCTTCTCACTCCTTTCCCTGCCTTGCTCACTCATTTCCCCGGTCAGCCTGTGCGCTCACTCGATTCCTCAACAGGTGAAGGCTCACTGGATTCCCCACGTATTTCTGCGACTCGGATAGATAGGTTAATCCCGCTCGTCACGGCCCCTGGGCCCGCCATCTATGTCCCCTGTCCGTTCCTGGTGCGGCGTCGTGGATCAGGGCATCCCCCTTCCAGCATTTCCGGCCTTCGGGGTTCATAGTGCGAACGGCTCGGAAGCAACGCCAAACAAGGGGGCGCTGGAGTTGCCCCCCTCAAACCGGACACGGGGCTGGTTAAGACTGGGCACGGATGAACTCACTGGGTGAGCGCATCTACAAGCCCTTGTGGGGGTGGACGTCGTTGTAGTCCTCGATCCAGGTCGGGAGCTGCTGCAGAACGGTAGCAGCGTCGGGCCTGGGGTGGATGTGGGCGTAGTCGCGCTTCAGATTCTTCACGAAGGCTCCGCTGACACCGTTGCTCTCAGGGCTGCGGACGGGTGTGAAACAGACAAGCAGGTTCAGCGCCACGGCGATCTCCCGCGTATCGTGGGCGGTGTGTAGGCCGAGCCATTGTCGGCCAGCCACTGCACGGGGTGGGGCGCCCGTAGGGCGGCGAACCGCCGCTCGACGCAGGCCAGCATGAGATCCCGGATCATCTCGCTCCTGATGCCACTGGTGGTGGCGACGTAGGCCATGACTTCGCGGTCGTGGGTGTCGATGGCGAACGCCAGTCGGACGACCTCGCCGTTCCAGCACGGGATCTCCAAACCATCGGAGGACCAGCGCAAGTTCGAGGCCGGGGCAATGACGCGGCCCTCCAGCTCACGCAGCCACCCTGCGGCCACCACGTCGTCGTCGGCCTGGATAGCGGCCCTGCCGCCCTCGCCCATGTGCCGCCTACACCCGAACAGCAGGCTAGTTGAGACACCGTGCAGGCGGGCCACGGCCGAGACCGTCATACCCGGCTGCATGGTTCCCTCGACCAACCGCAGCTGGTGGTCGGCACTGTAGTCGCGGCGCCGCTCTCGGCGGGTGATAATTTCAACACGCGTCGGATCGTTCGGCATAGGCGTATGCCCAGGCGTAAGCCTAGGCCCTCAGGTCTATGCCCCGTGTCCGGTCGAATCGGGGGCCACTCCAGGCGAGCAGGGGAGACGTTATCGATCACCGTACCCCTGCCGGTTTCGTAGAGGGCACGTGGCGCCCAGCCCCACTTTTAAGCAGCTGTATCGGCGGCAGTCGGGACAATCGCGCATGTCAATTTGTTAGGAACGATAATACATACTTATCGTGCATATGATTGCGGCGGCGGCCTGAAATGTTCTGTTGTCGCACCAGATCGTGATGGTGCTGGCCGCAATCTCAGCTGCTAGAAGGCTCTATGGCGTGGTGCGCCCATTTAGGAAAAGCGCCATGTCGAAAACGATCAGCTACGCCATAGCTGCGGACCTCGTGGAAGCGTATGCGGCGGGCGCGGAGGGATCGCTTCGGGCCGCATTGATGGTTCTCGTCGCCGGGCTCCGATGGAAACAGAAATATGACGGTGATGATGAGGAGCCAGCATTGATCTCCGACGCTTATGCGCTGGTGTTTCCTATGCATAAACGCTGTTTCCGCGACCTGGCGGATGTCTTGCGATCTATGTCGAACTCATAGGTCACCACGCGCGCCACTGGTTCGCGATCCGCCCCTGTGAGTTATCGTGCGCTAGTCGGATCAGACATCTGCCAGATCTGATTGAACAGGTCCGCGCCATCCCGATGAACGAAGCGCACACGTCCTAGCCGGACTCCATTTGGATCATCCCATTCAGTGATCACGATGGAGCAGGGCACGAGGCTCGGAGGATTAGACGGCAAAGGAGGTGGCTTTGCTCCCCGCTTGCTCAACACCTTGAGCAGATCGAGAACGACAACAATCACGTGGTTCTCGCTGGTTAAGCCATCAGCCGAGTAGACGCCACGTTCGATAAGGGAGGGGGGCATTCGCAGGCCTCCATTGCTTGGACTTCAAGCCTGACATCCTGTCTGCACGCCGCCCGGACACAGAGGGTCCAGGCGGCGGCAACCCCTCGCTGTCCCCCCGGACGACCGTAGGGCGGCGGTGCCACAGCAAACGCCATAAGCAGCCTGGGTAGAATTTTCGCGACACGCAAATCACGTGGTCGCGCTTAAGGTTTGTTCTACTTTCGTTCATGATTATAGGATCTGCTTCCCACATGGAGTCCCCCGCCATGCCCACGCCCACCCGCCGCCAGTCTCTGCCCCCCCCCCGTGCGGCTACCGATCCCGCCAAGGAAGCCTTGCAGCGCATCTCCGGCCTGATCGCCCGCGGCCTCGACGCCGGTCGCCTGACGCGTGAGGCCGCCGATGTGCTGAGTGGCTGGGCCACCACCATGGAGGCCGACGACCTCCGCGAACTGCTGGACGAGGTGCACGGCCAGCTCGCCGAAGGCGTCGAAGCGGCTGAGGACATGGGCAGCGAGATCGACCCCGGCGACGCCGCCAGCGCCAAGCTGCACCAGCGCAGCCTCGGCGCCCTGATGGCGGCGCGCGACGCCTTCGGCCAAGCGGTCCTGCGGCTGTGACCGCGTCCTTCGACGCGGCACAGGCCGAAGCAGTGCGGCAGCAGGTCAAGGCGGCCTTCGCGCCACATCGCTGTTGGGTGACGCTTACCGAGGAGGGACAGCTCGACTTCGAGGTGATGACCCTAATAGGCGATCCGATCGTGGCGCTGTCCCGCGCCCCACTCGGCCCGCTCGACGCCCTGCCCGAACTCCTGGCCCAGGCGAAGGCCGTGGGTCGCGGGATCGGGTACAGCTTCAGCACGCCCTGATCCCGCTTGAGCGCGCAGCATGCCCCCGCCGCGTCATCCCGACCTGTCGCCGCAGGGCGCCTACACGGGCGCCGAGACCACCGGCTTTGTGTCGCCCGCCGGCGATCACCCTGGGCGAGGCCCTCGCCCGGCGAGGGATCCTGCCTGGCGACGTGCTGATCGTCGACGCGGCGGCCGAGCCCCGCTCCGGCGTGGTGGCCATCATCATGATCGGCGGTGAGGTGCTGCTCGGCCAGTTGCGCTGGCATGCCGGGCAGTGGTGGCTGCGTTCCGGTTAGGCCGACCGCGAGCCACTGCTACTGGGCGAGGGGGCGGAGATCTGGGCCGTGGTCGCCAGCCTGGTGCGCGAGCGGGTGTGAGATGCCCGCCGTCTACGGCCTGATTGACGGCAACAGCTTCTACTGCTCGGCCGAGCGCGCCTTCGCCCCGACCCTCCGAGCGCAGCCCGTGGTGGTGTTGTCCAACAATGACGGCTGCGCCATCGCCCGCACCCCCGAGGCCAAGGCGCTGGGCATCAAGATGGGCGACGCCTGGCACCTGGTGCGCGACCGCCGCGACCTGCGTGAGGTGCAGTGGCTGCCGTCCAACTACAGCCTGTATGGCGACATGAGCCGGCGGGTGTACGACGTGCTGGTGTCGCGGGTGCCCCGGGTGGAGTCCTACAGCATCGACGAGATGTTCCTGGACCTGGACATTCCTGTGGATCTCCAGAGCTTCTGCGCTGGGCTGCGACAGGAGGTGCGAAGGGTAGCGAAGATCCCCACCTGCGTTGGCTGGGGGCCGACCAAGACTATCGCCAAGCTGGCCAATGGCATCGCCAAAGACCACGCAGAACTGGGCGGGCTGTGCGACCTCACCGATCCAGAGGTGCGCGCCGACTGGTACCGCCGCCTGCCGGTGGATGAGGTCTGGGGCATCGGCCGCCGCACCACCGAGAAGCTGCAGGCCAGCGGCATCGAGACCATCGCCGACTTCATAAACCTGGACGCCCGGGCGGTGCGCGACGGGCTGACCGTGGTGGGCGCGCGGGTGCAGATGGAGCTGCGCGGCGTGTCCTGCCTGCCGCTGCAGCTGCTGGCGGCCACCCGCAAGGGGCTGGCCTGCACGCGCTCCTTCAGCCGGCCGGTCACCACCTGGGACGACATGCGCGAGGCGGCGGCGGCCTATGCCGCGCGGGCGGCGGAGAAGCTGCGGGCGGACGGGCTGGAGGCCTGCCACCTATCGGTGTTCCTGCACATTAACCCGCACGAGCAGGGGCGGCAGTACAGCGCCAGCCGCGCCTGCCGCATGGAGCCGACCAGCGACACGCGGTCGCTGATCAGCGAGACGGTGCGGCTGCTGGAGCCGCTGTGGCGGGACGGCTTCCGCTACGCCAAGGCGGGGGTGATCCTCAACGACCTGGTGCCGGCCGGGCAGCAGCAGCGGCTGTTTGCCACGCGCAGTCCCCAGGCCTCGGCCAAGACCATGGGGGTGATGGACGCGATCAACGCCCGCTACGGGCGAGGCACGCTGCGTGTGGCGGCGACGGGCTTCACGCGCAGCTGGGCGACGCGGGCGCAGCGGCTGTCACCGCGCTACACGACGCGGCTGGAGGACATCCTACGGGTACTGGCTTACTGAACTTAGGGTCACTCTGCGTACCATGACAACGCGTTCGTGATCTTTACATATCGCGAGTGCAGGTCGCCACCAAAATCGTAACGCAATGGAATCGTAAGCTGAATTGTACCGGCATGGGTTTTGCAACCGGAGGTATCTGTTCCAGGAGGGGATACCCATGAAGTCGTTGATCGCCGCTGGCTTGGTTGCCGCCTTGGCCGCCGCACCGCTCACCTCGGCCCAGGCCGACGTGATCTACAGCTTCACGCAGACAACGCACACCACGCAGAGCCCGACCTCTTCGCCCTACACCGGAGCCACACTGCCGGTGATCACCAGCTTCACGCTGGCGGTGACGGATGAAGCCGCCCTGAACGGCTTCAGCGCCTATTCGGACAACTTCAACTTCACTGGCACGCGCCCGACGCAGCTCGAAGGGGTCGTGGGCCTGTCGTTCAACCTCTTCAACGCGCCACAGCGGCGCGGCACGGTCAGCTTTGACCTGAATGACTTTGTGACGCCGCCGCCCTTCGGCCTTCCTGATCAGGCCCGCTTCCGGATTGATATCTCCGTGGCCGCGGGTGGTCTGCTCTCAGGCCTCGTCCGCGTCGACACCGGCATGGAAAACTCGTGGCTGTCGTTTGACGGCACCGCATCTGTCTTCGGGCGCTTCGCCAGCGACGGCACCAGCCTTTGCACAGCAAACGACAGTCAGCCGGGCTGCACATTCAGTGGCGTGCAGACCACCACCACCACCGTCCCCGAGCCGATGTCCATCGCGCTGTTTGGTGCTGGCCTCGCTGGTCTGGCAGTGGTTCGCCGCCGTAAGGCGTGATGGCAAGCACAGCGCACGGTGGGATATCCCACCGTGCGCTGTGCGGCATTTATCTCCGCCGTTGCTGCCGACGCCACGCCCAGGGCGGGATACGCTCGCGCTCAGGCAGCGACCACAGCCCCCGCCGCGCCGCCCGGGCCTCTGCCTCCAGCGGCAGTAGCGAGCGGTCGGTCATGTATTGCCGGTACACCCACGCATGGCCGCCGCGGACCAATTCGGCATGCCCCCACGCTCGACTGAGCGCAGTGGATAGTCCCGCTAGACGGGATAGCCCGATAGCCGTCGCTACCTGACACCCCGTTCATATTCTTTACAGATCGTGCGCGCCGGTTCTTAATCGGCCGTTTAACGCAATAGATTTAGAGCCAAAATCGCATAGGCATGGGTTTTGCAACCTCCCACTGTATTCCGGGAGGGGATACCTATGAAGTCCATTTTCGCTGCTGCTGCCTTGATGACCGCCGTTGCCGTCGCGCCGCTCGCTTCGGCCGAGGCTGCGGTGATCTATAATTTCGCTGGCGTGTCACAGCCGGGCGCTGCTGCCCCCGTGCCGCTGAACATCCAGCTGGTGCTGACGTCCGCTGAGACCGTCTTCTCCATCGTCGGCAACGGCGATGCCAACGGCAATCAGACCACGCTTCGCGGCGATGTTGATCGCTTCATCAGCATGACCATCGGTCGTGATGGTGTCGGCCCAAGCTTCGTGACTGGCATGATCAATTTCGCCCTGGCGTTTGACAGCGTCGGCAACGTGACCGGGAGCAGCCTCGTCTATGATGGCAGCAGCTACGATGCTCGCCTCACCGGCACGGGTTCTACGGCCAGCGGCCTCGTTGCTCAGGCCCAGTCCCCCTGCAGGATCGACACAGCCACCTGCGCTGTGAGCGGCGCCTGGACCGTCTCGACCCCGACCTCCGTACCCGAGCCGATGAGCATCGCGCTGTTCGGCGCCGGCTTGGCTGGCTTGGCGATGGTCCGCCGCCGCAAGGCGTGACGCTGTGGCGAGCGGTAGGGCAACCGCCCTATCGCTCGCCATCCCGCAGCATGGCCCAGGTCGCCGCGCCGACGATCCCGTCCGGCTTCAGGCCGCGTGCCTGCTGGAACTGCTGCACCACCACGTCGGTGCCCCGGCCGAAGATGCCGTCCACCACCACCGGGTATTCCCGCCGCACCAAAAAACGCTGCAGCTCGTTAACCGCAAAACCCTGCGCGCCGATCCGTAGCAGCTCGTTGGGTGGTACCGGCTAGCCCTTGGCCTTCGCGAAGGCATCGGCCAGCTTGGTGTCAAATGGCGACCATTTGGCCGCCGGACGGGCGGGGCTTGCCGCGGGCGTCGTAGCGCAGCGTACAGGCCAGGGCCTTGGTGATCTCATCCGGGGTGGCGGCCGTCAGATCAGCGGGCAGAGTGCCGCCGCGCTCAGCAGTCCGCGATCACCCGGTTAGTCACCCTGCAGCGACCGGCAAAGGACCATCTGCGTCAGGCCACAGCTGGCCTCCTGCAAACCCTGCGGCCGGGTCGTTCGGATCAGGTCGAGCGGGGCTCCGCCCTGAAACGGAGCCGGACGCTGCGGCTCGGACACAGGCGACAGCCAAGCCGGAATGGCGGACCGTCCTCGTTCGCGCTCTGACCATCTGGCGCCAGAACGGCAACGCGGGCATGCACCTGCGATGCCGGATGCGCTGAATGACCTGCCTGATGCTTCGCAACTCGAGGCCATGGCAGCCCTGCTGGAGAACAGCGGGCACTACCGTGTGCTGCGACGGATCACGCCGCCGCCGCCGCTGCACGCCCCGTCTGGTGTGCCGACACGCCTGGGTCTGCTGCTCGACCTCGAGACCACCGGCCTCGACCCGCTGCAGCATGAGATCATCGAGTTCGCCCTGCTGCCTTTCACCTACGGGCTGGATGGCACCGTCTACACGGTGGGCGAGCCCTTCAGCCGGTTGCGGCAGCCTGCAGAACCCATCCCACCCGCCATCACCGCGCTGACCGGCCTGACCGACGAGATGGTCGCCGGCCACAGCATCGACCCGGCGGAGGTGGCGCAGTTCGTCGCCCCCGCCGCCCTGGTGATCGCCCACAACGCTGCCTTTGACCGCCGCTTCGCCGAGGCGTTCTGCAACGCCTTCGCCACCAAGCCTTGGGCCTGCTCCCTGAAGCAGGTGGACTGGGCCGCCGAGGGCTTCGAGGGCAGCAAGCTCGGCTACCTCGCCATGAAGCATGGGCTGTTCTTCGACGGCCATCGCGCCGTGCACGACTGCCACGCCACGCTGCAGGTGCTGGCCCGCCCCCTGCTGCGCTCCGGTGTCACTGGCCTGGCCCGCCTGCTAGAGACCGCTCGGCAGGCCAGCTGGCGCATCTGGGCAGCTGACGCGCCGTTCCAGCACAAGGACACGCTCAAGGCCCGCGGCTACCGCTGGAACGGCGAGGTCAACGACCAGCCGCGCGCTTGGTACACCGACGTGCCGGAGGGGGCGCAGGAACAGGAATGCGCCTTCCTTTGCGACAGCATCTACGGCCGGCCAGTCGAGCTGCCCATGCGCCGGCTGACGGCCTTGGAGCGGTTTTCCGTGCGCGGCTGATAGCGCGGACAGGAGGACGTACGGCCCTGGCCTGCTGCAGCTCCGGCTGCGCGACCTTGGTTCCGTTCGTTGCACCTCACCCATCCGCAACCATGCCCGCCGCTGCACCACTCCGTTCGGGCGGTCGGAGCCGACTGGCGCGGCGGATCGGATGCGTCATCCGTCCCTCAGCAAAAGCGGGTAGACATCGGCAGGCTTGACGGGGCGGGCAGGGGTGGCTTCCCATCCGGGCAAGAAAGTCTGCATCCAGGGTGGGGAGAAAGCGGTCCATGTTGCATCGTCGCGCGCTGCTGGGCGTTTCCGCGGCTCTCGCCACGCCCTGTTTGGTGCGGGCGCAGGGGACATTCCCCATGCGGCCCATCCGCCTGGTCGTGGCCTTCGCGGCCGGGGGCGCGGCGGACAGCGCGGCCCGGGTCCTCGCCCCCCGGATGGGCGAGCGGCTGGGGCAGAGCGTCGTGGTGGAGAACCGCACAGGCGGCAGCGGCTCCAACGGCGGCGCGGCCGTGGCGCAGGCGGCGCCAGACGGGCACACGCTGCTGTGGGACGCCTCCTCGCACCTCGTCAATCCGAGCCTGCTGCGCGGGCTGTCCTTCGACTACACCACGGCCTTCCTGCCGGTGACGCTGGCCACCACCTTTCCGCAGGTGCTGGCGGTCAAGGCAGACAGCCCGGCGCGGACGCTGGCGGAGTTCGTGGCCCTCGCCAAGGCCCGTCCGGGCGCGCTGAACATTGGCACGCAGGGCAACGCCACGGCGGGACACCTGGCGCTGGTGCAGCTGCAGCGACTGGCGGGCATCGATCTGACCCACGCGCCCTATCGCGGCGGGGCGGATGCGGCTCGCGACCTGGCGGCGGGGGTGCTGGACGGCTGCTTCATCACCGCACTCTCGGCCGGGCCGGTCGCCGATAGTGGGCGAGCCCGCATCCTGGCGGTGGCCACAGAGGCGCGGCTGCCCTCGCGCCCGGACGTGCCAACCTTCGCGGAAGCAGGGCTGCCGGGGCTGACCATTGCCGAATGGTGCGCGCTGTTCGCCCCCGCCGGCACGCCAGCCGCCGTGGCAGAGCGGCTGCACGCGGCCGTGGCGGCGGCGCTGGTAGACCCCGAGGTGCGGGCGCGGCTGGACCAGATCGTGGCGCTGCCGGTGGGCTCTTCGCCAGTGGAGTTCGCGCGTTTCGTGCGCGAGGGGCGCGACAGCATGGCGACCCTGGTGCGCGAGGCGGGCATCCGCGCCGAATAGGCACGGGCCGCCCTCCGCCGTGAAAGCGGCGGGCCCCCGACAACAGAACTGCCGGTGTGGACGTTGTTTCCCGAGATCCTTGGAAAGGCAACGGCAACATGAGCAATTCTCTGTTCGGGCAGTCCGGCGGTGGCTTGGGCGGCGGCATGAGCAATACGGTGAAGATGGCCGCCGTGGCGCTGCTCATCCAGCAGTTGATGAAGCATGCCCAGGCCAGCGGCACGCAGACGGGCGACATGCAGGCGGCCCCCACGGCGGGCGGCGGGCTTGGCAGCATTCTGGGCGGCCTGCTGGGCGGCGGTGCGGCATCGTCGGCGAGCGGTGGCCTCGGCGGGCTGCTGGGTGGCCTGCTGGGCGGAGGTTCGGCCACGTCGGGCGGGTTGGGCGGCCTGCTCGGTGGTGGCTCGGGCGGTGGGCTGGGCGGCTTGCTGGGAGGGCTCGGCGGCCTGCTTGGCACCATGCGGGGGCAGGGGCTGGGGTCGCAGGTCGACTCCTGGATGGCGCCGGGTCCCAACCAAGCGGTTTCGCCGCAGCAGCTCGAGGCGAGTTTCGATCCGCAGGACCTCGACGAGGCCGCGCGGCACGCCGGCACCGACCGTTCCAGCCTGCTGGCCGAACTGAGCACCATGCTGCCCCAACTGGTTGACCGCGCGACGCCCCAGGGCGGCGTGCCGCGGCATGAGGGCGAGCTGGGGCAGGGTGGCCTGGCCGGACTGCTGAACGGGTTGACGGGTCACACGCCCCGGTGACGGAAAGCGGTCCATGTCGCCGATGACCCTGCTCTCGCCAGCAGGGGCATCGGTGCTGTTCCTAGCATGAGATCAAGGCCAGCGCATCGCCCGCCAGCCGGCGGGTGATTCCGGCGGCTATCTGGAGCTGTCCGCCTTCACCTGATTCACTGGCGAAGTGTCGGTGAGAACGCCATTGGACACCATCTGTGCCTTGAACGAGGCTGCGGCACATGCCGCCATGCGGTCGCCCGTGACGGAGAGCGGTTCAAGACACTCAGCTTCGTTCCGCGAAGCTGGGGGGGGGGGAAGAAATACGGGTCTTCACCCGATCCAGGTCAGACCGCAGGGGACCCCTGATCCGAAACATGACGATCCGGATCGAGTGAAGGTCTGCCAAGCACCGGCCCCTAGCTGTCTGGTCGCGGAACATCGTTGGGAACTGGATTAGCTGTCCGCCAGCCCAGCGAACTCCTTGTCCTCGTAATGCCTGAGCTTGGCGGTGAATGCCGGTCGCTGGCCCGGTCGCAGCAGCACCTGCCGGTCGGGGTGCAGTCGCATAGCCTCGTCGGGGTTGAGCAGGGGGCGGCCGGTGAGCTGGGTGGAACTGCTGTGGCTGCTCGAGCCGTGGCCCTCGGGGTTGTCCGGGATGGAGCGGGAGGTGCTGCCGGTCTCGAAGACCACGGTGCTGTTGCCGAGTGCCCGGGACAGCCACTGCGCGGTGTCGAGGTCGGCCGGTGCCGAGACCTGGATCAGCCCGGCATTGGCTAGGAAGGTGGCGGCAGACGGGCCGTAGGCGGCGCGCAGCTGGGCGAGGTCCTGCAGGATGGGCCAGAGCTGCAGCCCGAGGCCGGCCATCAGGCCGGCGGCCTGCAGCACTGGCTCCAGCCGGCCGAGGGCGGCGAACTCGTCGAGCAGCAGCAGCACTGGCGGTGTGTTGGGCCGCTGCGGCGTGCGGGCGAGTTGCTGGATGCCTTGCGCGATCAGCAGGCGCAGCCAGCGGCTGTAGGTGGTCAGGCGGTCGGGCGGCAGCACCAGAAACACCGTGGCGCTGCCCTGGCGCAGGTCGCTCCACTGGAAGTCAGTCCGGCTCATCGAGGCGGTCAGGCGCGGGCTGTCGAGCAGGTGGGTATGGCGCTGGGCCGAGGACAGCACGCCGGCAGCCTCGCGGTCGGCCTTGCCGAGCTGGCGGGCGGCGGCGCGGGACACCAACCCGCCGGCGGCCGCCGTATCGGCCAGCATGGCGCGCAGCAGGGCCTGCCAGTCGCCGGGCGGCAGGGTGAGCAGCCGGCGCAGCGCGGGCAGCCCACGCTGCCCTGGGGCGCCGCGACAGGCGAGGTGCAGCAACAGGCCGCTGATCAGCGCCTTGGCTTCCTCGTTCCAATGCGCGTCCGACACCTGTCCCGGCGGGTCGAACACCAGGGCATCGGCCAGCGTGGTGGCGTCGTCGGCGAGGTCGGGTGAGCCAGCGTCGAGCAGCCCCGCCGGATCGAAGGCGCTGGCGGGCTGTCCTGACACCCCAAAGGGATCGAGCACGAAGACAGGCCCGAAGCGCCGCCGCGCGCGGGCGCTGATGCGGGCGTTCTCGCCTTTGGGGTCGACGCAAAGGATGGCGCGGTCGGCGAGCAAGAGGTTGGGCAGCACGGTGCCCACGCCCTTGCCGGAGCGGGTGGGGGCGATGGTGAGCAGGTGGGCGGGGCCGGCATGCCGCAGCAGGCCGCCACGGCGGCCGGGATCGCGGCCGACCAGCAGGGCAGCGGGATCGCGGGCCAGGGCCGGGGCGGCCAGCCCCTGCCGCAGGGCGCGGCGCGAGGCCCAGGCGGCGGAGCCGTGCGAGGTGCCGGGCGCGGCGCGGCCGGAGAAGGCGGGACCGATCAGCTCGACCAGCGCCACCACCAGGCCAACGAGGGCGCCGAGCAGCAGTCCGATCACGGCGTGGCGGCCATTGAGCGGTTCGAGCACGATGACGGCGTTCCAGGACAAGCCGAGGAACGCGCCGACCAGGGCGCATGGGCCCATCCTGCGCAGGCACACCCAGGCCCAGCCGACCAGGGCGAAGGGCAGGGCGAGCAGCAGCAGGAGCAGGCTGGCCAGCAGGCGCAGCCCATGCAGCACACCCATCACGCGGGATCGGCCTGTGCCGCCTCGCGCTCGGCATGGAAGGCGCGCAGCCCGGCATGCCGCCAGCGGGCGCAGAGATGCTCCGGGGCAGCGGCCTCCACGCTGCCGTATGCCTCGCCGTCGCGTAGCCGTCCGGCTAGCTCCAGCAGGGCGCCGAGCAGCGTGGCGCGGTCATCATCGACCAGCTCGACCAGTCCGGCCTTGTGCACCAGGCCGCCGAGCTCGATCAGCTGGCGGGTGCGCTCGCGGCGCGCTGCGGCCCAGTCGCGGTGATCACCGCGGGCGGCGGCGGCCCCGGCGCGGGCGATGGCCTGGCTACTCCGCAGCCGGGCGTGCCGCGTCCTCCGCATCGCGGCGCGCAATGCGACCAGTCGCGGGCGCGGGCTTGCCGTCGGTGGCTGCGCTACCGCCGTTGGCTCCACTGGTGGTGCGACGAAAGAAGGCCTCGCCACGCTGACGCCAGCTTTCGGCCGCCTGTGGGTTGGCCTTGGCCTGCTCGAGGCCGTGCAAGAGCAGGCCGGCGAGCGCGTCGGGATCGAGGGTGTCGGCGGCGCCGGTGGCCAGCAGCAGCTCGCCGAGCTGCGACTTCTGCTTGTTGCGCAGCAGGCGGGCCTTGTCCTGCAGGGCGCGTAGCTCAGCGTCGATGTCGCGCGGACGGCGTGGTGCCATGGTGGGATCCCCCTTACTCAGTGCCGCGGGGTGTCCGGGCGTTACGCGGCGGGGGATGACACGCTGGGACGCGAGGGGAAACCCTTACCTCAGGGAAGAATCGAGCCGGCAATAGTTGGCGACGGGCAACGGGATGATGCTCCTCCAGCACGCTGGCAGCGCTGCATCAGCGCTGCCCTGGCCCATGCGTCGATTGCGATCAGCTGCCGGCCTCGAGCATCGCCAGCAAAGCATCGAAGCTGGGCGCGACAGGGGAGATACCGTCCTCGCCGGCGAGCTCGTGGTCGATGAAGACGATGGCGGGATCCTCGGGATGGCTGCGGGCATCGAAGGCCCAGAGGTTGCCGCCGGTGTCATCGGCGAAGGGCAGCAGGCCGGGGGGATACCGATCGCGCATGGTCTGCCAGCAGGTCTCGACGCAGTAGCTCACCGCGTCCGGGCTGACCTCCTCGGGAGGCAGCACCAGCAGCAGGATCAGCGAGGCGAACTGCGGGTCGGCCATGCTGTCCTCGTCGAGGCCCTCGCCCTGGTGCGCCACGGCGAGCGACCAGTAGTGGTCCGGCAGCGGGTGACCGAGCAGGCTTTCCAGCCGCTGGCGGTGAACAGCGGTGGTCTCGGGCAGAACAGCCCGCAGGTAGGGTTCCCACATCGACGATCAACTCCACATTCAGGGTCGGTCGCAGCATCGCAGATCAGTTCCAGGCGGGCGAGGTCACCCCCCAAGATCGTCACCGCCATAGCAGACCCGCCCATCCCGTCATGCCAAAGCAAAGCGGAGAAATGGCGCTTATACGTCGCCTGCGGCGACGTCGCGGAACGGTGAGTCTGATGGCGGCGCAACGATGCTCGCACCGGTCGCCGATCCGGGCGATAGGGCGGCATGGCGATCTACCACCTCTCGGCGCAGGTGATCTCGCGTGGTGCCGGACGTTCGGTGGTGGCGGCGGCGGCGTATCGTGCGGCCGAACGGCTGCAGGACAACCGCACCGGCGTGGCGCACGACTTCACGGCCAAGGCGCATGTGCTGCACACCGAGGTTCTGCTGCCCGATGGCGCGCCGGCCGCCTGGGCCGACCGCAGCGTGCTGTGGAACGCGGTGGAGGTGGGTGAGAAGAGGAAGGACGCGCAGCTGGCCCGCGAGGTGGAGTTCGCGCTGCCCCGCGAGCTGTCACGCGCCGAGGGGATCGCCCTGGCCCAGGACTTCGTGCGCGAGCAGTTCGTGGCGCGCGGCATGGTGGCCGATCTCGCGGTGCACAGCCCGGTGGGCGAGGACGGTCAACCGAAGCCGCACGCGCATGTGCTGCTGACCATGCGCGATGTGGTGCCGGGGCAGCAGGCGGACGGGTCGGACGCGACGTTCGGGGCCAAGCAGCGCGACTGGAACAGCACGGCCCTGCTGGAAGGCTGGCGGGCACGCTGGGGCGAGCTGGCCAACGAGCGGCTGGCCACGCTGGGGCACGATGTGCGGATCGACCACCGCAGTTTGGCAGCACAGGGCATCGCGCTGGAGCCGCAGCACAAGGTGGGGCCGGCCGGGATGCGGCGGGCGGAGCGGGGCGAGGCGGCGGAGCGGCAGGCAGAGCACGACGCCATCGCGCGCCGCAATGGCGAGCGCATCCTGGCCGATCCCATGGTGGTGCTCGACGCCCTGACGCAGCAGCAGTCGACCTTCACCCGGCAGGACCTGGCGCGGTTCGTGTCCCGGCATTCGGATGGGCCAGAGCAGTTCGCCCAGGCGATGGCCCGGGTGGAGGGGGCACCAGAGCTGGTGCGGTTAGGGCAGGACGCGGCGGGGCGGGAGCGCTGGACCACGCGCGACATGCTGGCGGCAGAGCAGCGCATGGAAGGGCATGCGGCGGCGCTGGCGGGGACCCAGGCGCATGGAGTGGCACCACGGCTGCAGGACCGCGCCTTGCGGCAGGCGCAGGGGCGGGGGCTGACGCTCAGCGACGAGCAGCGCGACGCGGTGCGGCACCTGGCCGGCGCGGAGGGATTGTCGCTGGTGCTAGGCTATGCCGGCACCGGCAAGTCAGCGCTGCTCGGCGTGGCGCGTGAGGCCTGGGAAGCCGAGGGGCTGCGGGTACGGGGCGCGACGCTGTCGGGCATCGCGGCGGAGGGGCTGCAGGCGGGCAGCGGCATCGCCTCGCGGACCATCGCCAGCCTGGAGTGGCAATGGGCGCGGGGGCGGGAGCAGCTGACGGCCCGCGACGTGCTGGTGCTGGACGAGGCGGGGATGGTCGGCTCGCGGCAGATGCAGCGGGTGCTGGAGCACGCGCAGCAGGCGGGCGCCAAGGTGGTGCTAGTGGGGGATCCGGAGCAGCTGCAGGCGATCGAGGCGGGGGCGGCATTCCGCGCGCTGGCGGAGCGGCATGGGGCTGCGGAGATCTCCGAGGTGCGGCGGCAGCGAGAGGGGTGGCAAAGAGACGCCACCCGCGCGCTGGCCACTGGGCGGACCGGCGCCGCCCTCGACCGCTACGAGCAGGCCGGCATGGTGGTGGGGCACGCGACGCAGGCGGAGGCCCGGGCGGCGCTGGTCGAGGGCTGGCTGGCAGGGTGGCAAGAGGCGTCCGGTCGCAGCCAGCTGATGCTAGCCGCGACACGGGCGGACGCGGCCGAGTTGAACCGGCTGGCACGCGAGCAGCTCGGGGGGGCTGGGGCGCTCGGCCCGGACCATAGCATCCAGACCGCGCAAGGCGAGCGCCCTGTGGCCGTGGGGGATTGCATCATGTTCCTGCGCAACGAACGGGCGCTGGGGGCCACACCGGACGGGCAGGGCGGCACGGCGGTGAAGAACGGCACGCTGGGCACGGTGACCGGCGTCCAGGGGCAGGGCGAGGCGGCACGGCTGACGGTGCGGCTCGACCCGAAGGACGCGGCCACCCCAGCCCCCGAGGTCTCATTCGCGGTGAAGGACTACGACGCCCTGACGCACGGCTACGCGGCGACGATCCACAAGGCGCAGGGGGTGACGGTGGAGCGCGCCCATGTGCTGGCGAGCGCCGCGATGGACCGGCATAGCGCCTACGTGGCGCTGACGCGGCACCGCGAGGGGGTCCGGCTGCACTGGGCCCGCGACGAGCTGGGCAGCCGGGAAGGGCTTACCCGGACGCTGTCGCGGCAGAGGGCCAAGGACCTGACGCTGGACTACGCGGGATCCGAAGGCACAGCCCGGGCGCAGACCGCCTTTGCCAACCGCCGCGGCGTTCACCCGCTGGCACCCGACAGCGAAATCGTGCTGCGCTCGCCGATCGAGCGGGCCCGGGCGAGCAATCAGGCGGCAGCGCAGTACCTGGACTGGGCGGAGCGGAAGCTGGAGCCACCACCCCCGCCGCTGCTGCCGGCCTACCGGGATCCGACGGGTCGCGACGCTCTGGGGCGGGGGAGCACCCTGGAGGAGATCGCCCGGGCGGTGGAGCAGGATCCGAGAGTACGGCAGGAGGCCGCAGACCGGGCGCAGTGGCTCCGGGCGGCGTATCGCGATCCAGGGCAGGCGGAGGCCAAACTGGTGGCCCTGCTCCAGGACAGCCAGGGCGACCGCGCCGAGGCGGCCCGGAGGCTGCGGGAGCGGCCGGAACAACTGGGGGCACTGCGCGGGCGGGAAGGACTGTTCGCTGGTCATGGGGCGCAGCTGGACCGCGCTGGGGCCAGGAGTGCGACGGGCTCGATCGTCAGCGGGCTGCAGCGCGAGGACGTGGCGCGCGAGAAGGCGGGGACGGACTACGTGGCACAGGTGGAGGCACAGCGGGCCCGGGACAGCGTCAAGGTGCCCGGGCTGTCGCAGCGCGCCTGGCGGGCTGTGGAGGCGGTGGAGCAGGCCAGGGCAGCCAGCATGGCCCAGGGCACTCAGACAGGCCCACAGGCCTACTGGCATAGCATGGTGGCCAGGCAGAGCCCGGAGGTCGCCAAGGCCTGGCAGCGGGAAGTGCTGGCGTGGCCGGAGGTAGCAGCGGAGCTCCATGCAATGGCCGATGCTGCAGAGCGGCGGCTCGGAGCGCAGGTGGTAGGGACGAGCAACACAGCGGGCCCAGGCACCGCCACACTGTCACGCGAAGGACTGGCGGGGATCGGCCGGGCCGTCAGCGCGGTACGAGACGGGCAGCAGGCGGTGCAGGCGCAGGAGCGGGCCCAGGTACGATCGCAGGAGGCTGAGCAGCAGCGGCTAGGAATCCGGCTTGGCCGAGGGCCGGGGCGGTAGTTTTTCAGCAATATCGGCTTGGTAGCAATTCACGGGCGGATTGCATGGCTGCCCGAACTGGACATCCAGCATGGGACAAGGCAGCAGGCGTCTACGTGAGTTCGGCGCAGGTTGACGTAAGAACCCGGCTGATACCGGGCAAACGGTGTACGCATGTCGTCCGGCCGCTCACGCAACCACTGACTCTCTAGCATCGTATGCCATGCGTCGACAGCGCTCATCACCATTTATAGTCTTTCTCGCGTGGAGGCAGCCTGGTACTGACCAGCCCCCATGAGGTGATCCGAGCAAAATGTCAGTGTACGGGCGGCCTGGGTGGGGTTGAACCGGCGGGACTTGGCGTTCCCGTCAGCACGGCTGGTAATGTCAGTATCACCTCCGGCGCGGGTGGCCGATAGCGCAGCGCGGAGTGCGGGCGTACCGTGTTGTAGTGCTTGCGCCATTGCTCGATCAGCACGCGGGCTTCCGCCAGGTTGTTGAACACCTCAGCATTGAGCAGCTCGTCCCTGAGCTTGCCGTTGAAGCTTTCCACGTAGCCGTTCTCCCACGGGCTGCCCGGCTCGATGTAGGCCGTTCCGGCACCCACCCCGGTGATCCAGCTCTTCACCGCGGTGGCCACGAACTCCGGTCCGTTGTCCGAGCGGATGTGCCCGGGGATCCCGCGCAGGATGAACAGGTCCGCCAGCACGTCGATGACGTCGAGGGAGTTCAGCTTGCGCGCCACCCGGATCGCCAGGCATTCGCGGCTGAACTCGTCCACCACGTTCAGCATCCGCAGCTTGCGTCCGTCCCGGGTGCGGTCCTCCACGAAGTCGTAGGCCCAAACGTGGTTCGCCCGCTCCGGGCGTAGCCGCACGCAGGATCCGTCATTCAGCCACAACCGCCCGCGCTTTGGCTGTCGCGGTGGCACCTTCAGCCCCTCGGCCCGCCAGATCCGCTCCACCCGCTTGTGGTTGCACGCCCAGCCCTCAGCGCGCAGCAGGGCGGTGATGCGCCGGTAACCGTAGCGGCCATACTGCTTGGCCAGTCTAACAATAGCCCGGGTCAGCGCTGCCTCGTCGTCGGCCGCCCGCCGCGGCTTGCGCTGCGTCGAACGGTTCTGGCCCAGCACCCGGCAGGCCGTGCGCTCAGAGACCTGCAACGCCGCTGTGACATGGTTCACCGCGACGCGACGACGGGCAGCGCTCAGAAGTTTCCCGAAGCGGCTTCCTTCAGGATCACCTTCTCCAGCGTCAGGTCCGATACTGCCCGCCGGAGGCGGCTGTTCTCCTGCTCGAGCTGCTTCAGCCGACGAACTTGGTCCAGCTTCAGGCCGCCATACTCCGATCGCCAGCGATAATAGGTCGCCTCCGTCACCCCGATGGCCCGAGCACCGTCAGCCACCGTCTTGCCCTGACCCACCAGAACCTCGACCTGCCGGAGCTTGGCCACGATCTCCTCAGGCTTGTGCTGCTTCCGAGCCATTCCAACCCTCCAAATTGCACCACCGATCTCACACGATCGGCGGCCCACTTCTACGGGGACAGGTCAGTCGATAGCTAGAAATACGAGTTTCTTTGGTGACATTCATAATGCAGCAATCCTGATAGAAGCATGAAGCCTCCTGACAGGAGACATCTCATGATCGACGCGTCGGATCGTGCCCACCGTCACCGTCTAAATGCTTTTGGCCTGACGCCGGACAGCATCCTGCTGCTGCAAAGCAACGCCGGCTTCGCCCGCCAAGCGCTTCCGGTGCTGCTGAAACAGCTGCACCAAGCCTTCGACCCCTGGCCGGAAATCCGCCACGCCTTGGAGCAGCCGGCGGTGCACGGCCCGCGCCTGGCGCATTGGGAGCGCGTCATCTGCGGCGAGCTCGGCGACGGCTTCTACGCGTCCGCGCAGGCCCTGGCCGAGGCGCTGTACCGGCACGGCGCGCCGGCCTATGCCGTGACCCTGTGCCACCGCACCGTGTCCGCCGCCGTGGTCGCGCGGCTGGCACCGGCCGGAAGCTGGGGCTGGCGGCGCGGCCAGCAGCAGCGGAGGCATGCCGCCATGACCGCGGCACTGTCCGCCGCCGCGTGGCTGGACCTGGAAGTGCTGCTGGAAACCTATGCGGTGGCCGAGCAGGACGCGCGCCGGGCCCTGATGCACGGCTTCGCGCAGCGGTTCGAAACCGGCGTGAACGGCGTGATCGACGGTGTCACGGCCTCCACCCAGCACCTGGCCACCAGCGTGCACGGCATGGGCGAAACCGCTGCCCTGGCCAGCGAGCGGATGGGCACCGCGGCCGGCGCCGCGCGCGAAGCCAGCGAGAACATCAACACCGTCGCCGCCGCGACAGAGGAGCTGACCGCTTCCATCCGCGAGATCACGCGCCAGGTGACGCAGTCGGCCGACATCGCCAGCCGCGCCGTGCGCAGCGCCGCCGAAACGGACCAGGTGGTGCAAACGCTGTCGGATGCCGCCGGGCGGATCGGCGACGTGGTGCGGCTGATCGGCGACATCGCGGGGCAAACCAACCTGCTGGCGCTGAACGCCACGATCGAGGCGGCGCGGGCGGGCGACAGCGGCAAGGGCTTCGCGGTGGTGGCCAGCGAGGTCAAGGGGCTGGCCAGCCAGACATCCCGCGCCACGGACGACATCCGCCAGCAGATCGAGCAGATGCAATCCGCCACCCAGGGCGCGGTGCAGGCGATCCGCAGCATCAGCACCACGGTGGGCGAGATGGGCGACATCGCCACGGCCATCGCCGCCGCGGTGGAGCAGCAGGGCAGTGCCACGGCGGAGATCTCGCGCAGCGTGCAGGGCGCGGCGGACGGCAACCGGGTGGTGGACCAGCAGATGGAAGGGCTGCGCGACACCGCCGCAACAAGCCACCGCATGACCGGCGAGGTGGACCAGGAAACGCGCGCGCTGAACGGCCAGGTGCAGGAACTGTCGGGGTCGGTGCGGGACTTCCTGCGGCAGGTGCGAAGCGCCTGACCTACTTATCGTTCAGTCTCAAGAACGATAACGTTTAAACCGGTGTGCCGCCCCTTTCAGAAGCTAGAACACAAAGCTTGATTCGAAGGATCAATGACCCCTTGGGCATGCGAAGTCCTGGAGGAAGCGGTTAACGTCCCCGGCCGGCATCGGACGCCCTAGCAAATAGCCTTGGATCTGGCCACAGCCTTCTCGGACAAGCCACTGCAGCTGTTCCTGCGTTTCGACACCCTCAGCCGTGGTGTCGATCCCCAGGGCGCGTGCGAGGTCGAGGATAGACCGCACGATGGCTTGGCTTTCGGGTCTTTCGATCAGCGGGCGCACGAAGCTCTGGTCGATCTTCAACTTATGAAACGGGAAACGTTGGAGATAGCCGAGCGAGGAGTAGCCAGTCCCGAAGTCGTCGAGGACAATCAGTACGCCGAGATCCTTGAGCTGGTGCAGAACTGCAAGGTTCGTCTCACTGTCCTCGAGCAGCACTGTTTCCGTGATCTCCAGCTTGAGGCGGGATGCCGGGAGCTTAGTTTCCTCGAGGATGTGAGCGACTAAGGCCACCAGCTTTGGGTCGCGGAACTGGACCGGAGATAGGTTGACGGCCACGCGCACAGGGGACCGCCATGTCATCGCGTCTTGGCACGCTTGGCGAAGAGCGATGGCGCCAAGTTCCATGATCACGCCGCTCTGCTCGGCCACTGGGATAAATTCCGCCGGCGACACGGCGCCTCGCGTTGGATGGCGCCAGCGCATCAGAGCCTCAAAACCACCGATCTGACCTAGGGGAAAGTCGACGAGCGGTTGGTAGGCCAAGCTGATTTCGCAGCGTTCCGCCGCCTCGCGCAAGTCGCGAACCAGCTGATGTCGGTTCTCGAGCCCCTGACGCATGCTGGCCGTGAAATGGCTGTAGCCTTGCCCGTCACCGCTCCTTGCCTGGGACATGGCAATCTCGGCGGCTTGGAGAAGCTGGTCGGCATCCTGCGCATCGTCGGGTGTCCGGGCAATGCCAACGCTGAGCTTGAGGCGGATCGTGCTGCCGTTCTCGCTGTAGGGTCGCTCAAGAGTGTCGAGAAGGTCATTCGCCAAAGCATCCAGGGTTGGCCTCTGTATCGTACTAACTGGCAGCACTGCGAATTCAGGCCCATCTAGGGCGGCGACAAAGCAGCCAGCCTGCACGAAGTGCTGCAACCGCTCGGCTGCGCGCTGTATCAGCGCTTCCCCCATCGCCGGACCGAACGTATCGGTCGCAGACCGAAAACCGTCCAACCGCAGCCGTAACAGAGCCTGGCCCCCAACGCCTTGCGGGTTTCCCCCAAGACGTGCTCGCAACTCGCTATGCAAGAGGGTGCGGTTGGGCAGGTCAGTCAGCGGATCATGCTCAACTTGGTGCAGCAGCTGCTGGCTCAGCTGGTGCTGTTCAGTCACGTCGCGGATGAACAGCGAGATGCCCTGCGGGGTTGGATAGGCGTGAACATCCATCCAGCCACCCAGGCGCGAACTGTACCATTCCAGGTTCACCGGCGATCCGCTGTCCTGTGCCTGTCGAAGGCTTTTCTCGACCGAGCTGCCAATCAGGTCTGGCATAGCCTCCCACAGGACCTTGCCTAGTAATTCGGCATAAGCCTCGATACAGCGAAAGTGCGGATTCAGGTAAGTCGCGCGCCAGTCACGGTCGAAGAAGGCGACAAAGTCCGTGGTGCTCTCGAGGACCCCTTCGAGGCGCCGCCGTCCTTCCTCCACTGCCAGTTCTATCGTCTTGCGGTCGTCGATATCTTCGACAGCGCCGTACCAGCGGACAATCTGTCCCGCTTCATCCCGACGCGGCGCTGCTCGGCTTCTCACCCAGCGTCGCGAGCCGTCGACCATGCAGAACCGGAATTCATAATCCATGCGCTCTCCCGTCCGGAGCGAATGGACAAAGGTGTCCCTGACCCTTGCCTGATCGTCCGGGAACACAGAACGTATCCAACCTTCGTCGTGCACTTCATCAAGTGTCATGCCCAGCTGGTCCAGGAACTCAGCCCGGATTTCGAGGAGGTTGCCGTTGGCATCGGCGACCCATTGGCTCTGCGGGCTCAAAGCCACGGCCCAGCGATGGTGCTCCTCACTCTCTCGCTGTGCAGCGGCGGCTTGCTCCATCTGCAGAATGACCGAAGCTTGGAAGGCCAGATCGCACAGCGTTTCTACTTCACTGCTGGAAAGATGGCGAGGCTTGGTGTCAAAGACGCAGAGACTGCCAAGCACTCGTTTCTCTGCATCAAGCACCGGCACGCCTGCATAGAAGCAGATACTCTCAGGACCGGTGACGAAGGGGTTTGATGCAAAACGTGGATCCTGACGGGTGTCAGGTACGATGAGGGGCTGGGTCGGATCGAGGACAGTGTAAGCGCAGAAGGTGTCGTCCCGAGGGGCGCTGAGGCCTTGAGCAAAGCCCACTGCCGCCATGAGCCACAGGCGGTCGCTATCCATCAGTGAGACCATGGCCAGTGGCGCGTCGAAGAGGCGTGCTGTTAGGCGTGTGAGCCTGTCGAAGCGGGGGTCCAGCGGCGTATCCAGCAGTCCGGTCCGTTGCACGGAGCAAACCCGCTCGACCTCATCGGAGGGCCGTAGCGAAACTGCTTCAGAAATAAGATCCACGCTGCTGTCCGAACCATGAGTGGGAGCATCCAAAGCGAAATTTCTCCCTATGCAATTGTTCTACTTAAAGGCGAATTGCGTCAACGTTCCAGTCTTTTATCCATCGGCCGCCTAGGCGGTAGGTACTGTGCCTGTAGATGGCGATCTTCAATGTGAGATGCCGACCTAAGGGTCGCTTTCCGACCCAAGCAGATCCCCTCACACTGTACGACGCGCGATAACTCCACCTTATCGTATCCCTACTT
>NZ_CP061179.1:300000-421392 GCF_017355405.1 Roseomonas haemaphysalidis | reverse complement strand
CATGCAACATACTCGCAGATGCGGATGAGGAGGCCTTTGGCGGTAGGTATCGCATTTCTGCCGTCCTTCCCGCAACCGTGCTGGCGGAGGACCGCTGGTTGACGGCCGTCAACCAGCCCCCATGGGCACTTCCTGCCGCGTCCCTGAGCCCGTGGATGCTGCGGTCCAGGTTCAACTCGCCCCGCGAAGCCCGGCGCAGCATGCCGCGTAGATATCCGCCCGGGCCCGCGGTATGAAAATGGCTGTCTGGCTTGGTCGAGATCACCGCGATGGCGATGGCCGCCGGCCGGCGGCCAAGCAGCCCACATGCCTCGCCATAAAGCGAGGAAGAAATGCCCAGTTGCCGTGCCACAATTGTTGCAGCTTGGCCAATTTCGGGCCATGCCGGCCGCCCTGGCGGCATGCAGGCGCGAAGCCGTGGAGCCAAATGCATCAGCTCTCCTGGCGAGATCCTGGCTTCGCCTTCAGCCATCGCCTCGTTTCCCGAAGGAGAAGGGGGTTCAGACGGCGCCTCCTCCCGAGCCGCTACAAGTTCCTTTCTCATTTCAGAACGTTCGTTCGTAGGTAAATTGGACCTGACAGGTGAGTCGGGCGAGCCTGACATATCCGCGTCATTCACAGCCTGTTCCAATGCTGTCCGGGCGTCTGCCGCCATCGCCTGCAGCGTGTCGGTCAAGGCCTGCAGCTTCGGCTGGTCATCCATGCGGCGTAGCGTTGCGCATATCTGACGGGCCTCGGTGCCATAAGTTTCCAGCGTTTCGACCACCAGGCCACGGCTGGCGGCAAGGGCCTGGAGCTGCGCGATGAATTGGCGGGCCGCCGAGGCACGGCGGCGCAGTTCATGGCAGTGCCGCCGGTGCTCCGCGCCCGCGTCTGCGACCTGAACGAAGTCAGCATGGCGCGCCGCCATGGGGCGCAAGCTGATTCCCCAGGCCCAAACGATCCTGCCATCCCGCCGCATGCCGCGACGCCTGCGGTCGCTGCTGTCGCGCATGACGACGAGCCCCGCCTCGATCGCCGAGGAAAGCAGGCGGCTGACATGCCGCTCACTGCAAGCCAGGGTATGCGCCAGCTCTTCGTTGCTCGGCCAAACGACGGGGTCGCACTCGGCCGCCCAGTCTTGCGGTTGGGTCCAGCGGAACAGCGCTTCCATCAGGGGCAGCAGCCGGGTCTGGCCGAGATAGGGAGCGGCGCGGCGCATGGCGGCGAGCAGCTGGTTGGGATGCCGGATACCGTCCGGCAGCGCCGGCGCTTGGTCCGCGAGTCGCGCCGCAGCCAGATGGCCAGTGGTCAGCTTGCGCAGCCCACACCCCGTCCGCCGCGGAAAACCTTGAGTTTCCACGTTGCCCATTCCTTTGGCGAAGATGGACCGGAGTGGGCAAGCACCAGCATCAGCGGCGAAATGGCTTTCGCGCTTGACCTAGCCCGCGATCGGATCCTAGGAATGAGTGTTCAGGGCATTCCAAAGGCCAATCGCGGCCATTCCGGTATGTTCAGCAAGCCCCGCTTTGCAGAGCGGGGTTTTGCGTATTCAGGCTTCCGGATCCGTGCGCGCCTCCTCTCGGTGATCAGGGGACTGATCCGTCGCCGGATGTACCAGGCGGCGGGGCAGGGGGGGGCTGGACCGGGCGGTGAAGGTCACGATCGTGCCCTCGTAGCCTGGGCGCCCGCGCCGCAGCACTTCGGCGGCGGGGCGATGCAGCCCGATGTCAAACTCGATCAAGCGGCGGTTCTGCTCCAGTTCCGTCAGGAACTGGCCGAAGTGCCGCATCAGCCCGCGCGTGCCGACACGCGCATGCAGGTCCTCGATCCCGATGGACCAGCCCGCCTCGTCCACGTCCTCGGATTTGGCGATCTCGTAAAGGCGGCGTTCCAGCGGGGCGAGGTCGAAATACTCGTCCGCGAAGGTCAGCAGCCGGGTATCGTTCAGGATGCCGCGGTACAGCCAGGAGCACAGCGTGACCGACACGCTGACCAGCTCCTTCTCCTTGCGGGCATTGCGGCGGTAGCGGGTGTTCACCGCGTCGATCCAGGAGAAGACGCCGTCCGTACCTTCGCCGGCCATCTCGATGTTGGTACGGACCTGGGTGCCCTGCAGGCGCTGCAGCATCTGCAGCAGCCGGTCATAGGCCTTGCCCGCGGTATCCCGCCCGGCGACGCGGAAGAAGTCGTGCGCCGTGAACGTGAATTCGCGATCGGGCTTGGGATCGTCGGGGCGCAGCTCGCCGCGTCGGAGCTTCTCCGCCATCAGCGAGGCGATGTAGAGGATGAGGTCCTTGTCATAGATGGTGGCGATACCGGACGGGCCTGGCGCCACCTCGATCCGCACCTGGCCATCGTCGTAACGCAGCACCTCGCGCGTCGCAGCGGTCTTGCCCAGATGAAAGAATGGGTAGGCCATGACGCTGCGCTGGCCCCGCACGCGGCCATGCAGCGGACTGTCAAACAGGTCCGGGGTCGCGTCCCGGCCACGGCGCGCGCGCGCAGGAGGAGCGACCTTGCCACGTGGCTGCGGTGGTGGGGTGGGGCCATCCTGGAGCGGCGTGTCGCCGTCCGGCTGGGGGTGAGAGGGGCGTCGCATGGCGCGCAAGGATGTGTCTGACCTGTTTCAACGCCCAGCATGCACACCCTGGCCCAGGCTGCGAGGGACTTGGTTCGGGGTTTCGCCTCCGAAAGTGGCCTGGAGTTGCGGATTTAGTGCTCCGCAGCGACCTGAACCGCATTTGAGCGGAGGAGCGCACGTGGCCCCGTTCGGGGTATCGCCTCCGAAAGTCCCGTCGGAAAGCGAGTCGCTCCGACTCGCAGGCGGGGTACCCATCGCGCTTTAGCTCGGTAAGTGCGATTTCCCTGCCGCGGCCGGCCTGGCAGCGTTGCTGGCCTGGGATGGGCTCGCCCGACCATGGCACCGGCGTCATCGCCGCCACGGCGGCGCAGGACCAAGCCGCCTTCAGCAGCGGGGTTCGGGGTTTCGCCTCCGATAATCCAACGCGGCGTGGAAAGCGACGGAGCGAGGCAAACCATCTCAGTTGAAAGCAGGAATATATTCCTATGAATGGATTTTGGTGCCGATTGGCCTCAGTCGGCCTGCGCGCCGGAAGCCTTGACCACCGGCGCCCAGCGCTTGGCTTCCTCGCCCACGAACCGGGTATAGTCCGCAGGCCCCATGTCGCCCGGCTCGCTGCCCAGCTCCGCCAGCCGTGCCCGCAGGGCTGGCGCGGCGAGCACCTTGCTGATGGCGCTGGCCAGGCGATCGCGGATGCCCGGCTCCAGCCCCGCCGGGGCGGACAGGCCGTACCAGGGCAGGTTGATCAGGTCGATGCCGGCTTCGCGGAAGGTCGGTACCTCCGGCACCAGGGGCGAGCGCTCCGGCCCACTGACCGCCAGGGCGCGCACGGCGCCGCCGCGCAGATGCGGCAGGGCGGAGGGCAGGGTGTCCGACATCATGGGCACCGTGCCGGCGATCACGTCGGTCATGGCCGGCCCGCCGCCACGATAGGGCACGTGGTTCAGCTTGGCGCCGGTCAGTTCCGCGAAGCGTACCAGCAGCAGGTGGTTGGAGGAGCCGGTCCCGGATGACGCCATGTCCAGCCCGCCCGGGGCCTGCTGCGACAGTCGCACCACGTCTGCCAGGCTGTGGGCAGGGAAGGCCGGGTTGACGACCAGGATGGTGGGCGTGGTGACCAGCAGCGCGACGTGGGTGAAGTCGCGCACCGGGTCGTAAGGCAGGTTGCGGAACAGCGTGGCGGCGATGGCGTGGCTGGCGATGTTGGACAGCAGCAGCGTGTAGCCGTCCGGCCGTGACTGCGACACCATGAGGCTGCCGATGGTGGCCGTGGCGCCGCCGCGATTCTCGATCACCACGGGCTGGCCAAGTTCCTGCCCCAGTGCATTGCCGACCAGGCGGCCGATGACGTCGGTGGAGCCGCCGGGCGGGTAGGGTATCACGAAGCGGACCGGGCGGTCCGGCCAGGGGGCCTGGGCTCGCGCCACACGTGGCGCGGCGAGGCCCGCTAGCAGCAGCGCGGGCAGGGCCCGGCGGGGCGGGTGGAAGGGCATGGGCACGTCCTCCTGTTCCGGCTTTCTTGGCGCCGGTTGTGCGGGTGGGCGGGTGTTATCTGGGCGGCATGACCCAAGGTCGGCGCTCGCTGTCGGCTTGCGCGAAGCTGTCGATCGTGGCGGCGTGGCTCAGCGTCAGGTCAATGTCGCTCCATCCGTTCAGCAGCTTGGTGCGCCACACCGGGTCCACCGCGAAGCCGAAGGTCTGGCCGCCGGCTTCGAGCTGACAGGCTTCCAGGTTCACGGTCATGCTGTCGCCGCCCTGGTCCAGCCAGCTCAGCAGCGCCTCGGCTTCGTCCTCACCGATCCGCGCGGGCAGCAGGCCGTTGTTCACGGCGTTGGACGAGAAGATGTCGCCGAAGGAAGGTGCCAGCACGCAGCGGATGCCGTGGTCCACTAGGGCGTAGACCGCCGCCTCGCGCGAGGAGCCGCTGCCGAAGTTGCGCCGCGCCACCAGAATGCGGCTGCCCTGGCGTTCGGGGCGGTTGAGTGGGAAGTCGGCGCGCGGCGTATCGCCGTCGAAGCGCAGATCGCGCAAAAGAAAGTCGCCGTAGCCGGCCGAGCGCGGCCGTTTCATGAAGCGCGCCGGAATGAGCTGGTCGGTATCCACATTGGCCAGCGGCAGTGGGCAGGCGCGGGCGGACAGGATGCGCAGCGGTTCCATCACAGGCGCCCTTCCAGAAGCGGCCGTACGTCGGTCAGGTGGCCGCACACGGCGGCGGCGGCCGTCATGGCCGGCGACATCAGGTGGGTGCGCGAGCCCGGCCCCTGCCGCCCGCGGAAGTTGCGGTTGGTGGTGGACGCGCAGCGCTCGCCCGGCGGCACCAGGTCGCCGTTCATGCCGACGCACATGGAGCAGCCGGACTCCACCCATTCCAGCCCGGCGTCGCGGAAGATGCGGTCCAGTCCTTCCTGTTCCGCCTGATGCTTCACGAGCGTGGAGCCGGGCGACACCATGCCCGGCACCAGCGAACGGCGCCCGGCCAGCACGGCAGCGGCGGCGCGCAGATCCTCGATCCGGCTGTTGGTGCAGGAGCCGATGAACACGCGGTCGATGCGGATGTCGGAAATCTTCTGCCCCGCTTGCAGACCCATGTAGTCCAGCCCGTCCCGGATCTGCGCGGCATGGGATTCGTCGCGCGCCGCCGCCGGGTCGGGCAGGGTGGCGGTGACGGGCAAGGCGTCCTCAGGGCTGACGCCCCAGGTGACGACCGGCGCGATGGCGGCGGCGTCCAGCCGCACCTCACGGTCGAAGGCGGCGTCCGGGTCGCTGGCCAGGCTCAGCCAATGCGCGGCGGCGCGGTCGAACTCCGCGCCGGCGGGAGCGAAGGGGCGGCCGCGGAGGTAGCGCAGGGTGGTCTCGTCCGGTGCCACCATGCCGCAGCGCGCGCCGCTCTCGATGGCCAGGTTGCACAGCGTCAGCCGGCCTTCCATGGACAGCGCCCGCACGGCGCTGCCGGCGTATTCCACCGCGTGGCCCTGCGCGCCGTCCGCGCCGATGGCGGCGATGATGGACAGCGCGATATCCTTGGCGCCGATGCCCGGCGCCAGCGTGCCATCCATCACGATCTGCATGCGCTTCGGCCGGCGCTGCCACAGCGTCTGCGTCATCAGCACATGCGCCACCTCGGAGGCGCCGATGCCGAAGGCCAGCGCGCCGAAGGCGCCGTGGGTGGAGGTGTGGCTGTCGCCGCAGACGATGGTCAGCCCCGGCAGGGTCAGCCCCTGTTCCGGCCCCACCACGTGCACGATGCCCTGGCCCGGGCTGTCCAGCCCGAACAGCCGCAGCCCGTGCTTGGCGGCGTTGTCGGACAGCTGGTCCACCATCAGGCGGATGCCGGGGTCCGCGATGGGGCCGCCCCGGCCGTGCGTCGGCACGTAGTGGTCCGCCACGCCGATGTTCAGCGCCGGACGCGCCACCCTGGCATCCCGCGCGCGGAGCTGCGCGAAGGCATGATGCGAGCCCTCATGAAAGAAGTGGCGGTCGATCCAGAGCAGGCTTTGCCCGTCTTCCCGCGTCAGGATGACGTGCTCGTCCCACACCTTGTCGAACAGCGTGCGCGGCGCGGCGGTGCCCGGCATGCGCGTTTCCCCTTCACGTTGCTGAAGCCTTGTTGCGCTGACGATAGACCCGCAAAAAGCGTTGACGCAATCCTGCTGTCCCGTAGTCTAGACAGCAAGTGGTCTTAGAAACCAGACAGCCCAGTCGCCGTCACGAAGGGAACAGGAAGCGCGTGGACGCCGCCGTAGAGCCGTTCAAGGCCCGCCGCATCTATCTGCTGCTGCGCGACCGCATCGGCAGCGGTGCGCTGCCGGCGGGCGACCGCCTGCCGGGCGAGCCGGACCTCGCCGCCGCCTATGGCGTGTCGCGCGTCACGGTGCGCCGCGCCCTCGAGCAGCTGGTGGCCGAGCAACTGGTGGAGCGCCGCCCCGGTGTCGGCACCTTCGTGCGCGCGGGCCTGCCGGCGCTGGGCACCACGGTGCTCGACTTCTCGGATGTCTTCTCGCACCTCAAGGAAATGGGCCGGCGCACCGAAGTACGGCTCCTGTCCTTCGACTACCTGGTGCCAGCCGCCGCCGTGGCGGCGGCGCTGGGCCTCGCGCCGGGGGAGCGGGCGCAGCGCGCTGTGCGCGTGCGCATGCTGGGCGACGCGCCCTTTTCCTTTCTCACCACCCATGTGCCAGAGCGGCTGGGCCACACCTATTCGGAAGCCGAGCTCGCCAGCCAGCCGCTTTTGGCGCTTCTGGAACGCTCGGGCGCCGTGGTGGGCCGCGCGCGGCAAAGCATCGGCGCCACGCTGGCCGGGCCGGAGGTTGCGGGGCTGCTGCAGCTGGAGATCGGCGCGCCACTGCTGTCGCTGACCCGGCTGGTGGAAGACGAGGCGGGGCGCGCGGTGGAGCACCTGCACGCGCTGTATCGCCCGGACCGCTTTTCCTTCGAAATGCAGCTCCAGCGCACCGGCGCGCTCGGCGAACGCCGCTGGAGCCCGCTGCCGCCCCCCGGCACCGGGGACGCGGCCAACAACCAAAACGCCAAGCCCGCGCGGCCCCCCCGCAGCAAGAGGACCACGTCATGATGCTTCCGCTTTCCCGCCGCGCCGTGCTGGCCGGCACCGCCGGGCTGGCCACCACGCTCGCCATGCCGCGCATCCTGCGGGCGCAGCCCGCAGCGGTGAAGCTTGGCATCCTGCAGCCGCTGACCGGCGCCCTGGCGCAGGACGGTGAATTGGGGCGGATCGGCGCGGAAGCGGCGGCGGCGGCGATCAACAAGGCCGGTGGCATCAACGGCGCCAAGCTGGAGCTGGTGGTGGCCGACGCGCGCTCCAACCCCGAGGCTGCGGCGCAGGAGGTCGAGAAGCTGCAGGCCGGAGGCGTGGCTGCCATCGTCGGCGGCTTCGCCAGCCCGATCTGCCTGGCGGCCTCGCAGGCGGCTGCGCGCTACGACCTGCCCTACATCGTCGATGTGGGCGTGTCGGACGCGATCCTGCAGCGCGGCCTGACCAATACCTTCCGCTTCGCCCCCGGCTTCGGCATGGTGACCGCGACGGCGCTGGACAACCTGTCCAAGCTGAACGATGCCGCCGGCAAGCCCTGCAAGACGGTGGTGCTGGTGCATGAGGACGGGCTGTTCGGCTCCGGCCTCGCCAAGCTGATGCAGACCGAGCTTCCCAAGCGCGGCTTCGAGATCCTGGAAACCATCGCCCACCCGACGCCGGCGCGCGACATGTCCAACGTCGCGCTGCGTATCCGCTCGCTGCGCCCGGACCTAGTGATCCCCTCCAGCTATTATGGTGAGTTCGTCTTGCTGGCCCGCACCATGCGGCAGCAGCGCATCCGGCCCAAGGGCATCTACGCCGTGCTGAACGGTGCTGCTTCCAACTTTCGCTTCGTCAAGGAATTTCCGGACGCGGCGCTCAACGTCATGGACTGCAACCACTGGCACGATCCCAAGAACGCTGAGGCGCTGGCGCTCAAGAAGCAGGTGGAGGACAGCGGCAAGTTCTGGGCCTACAACATTCCGCTGAACTATTCCTGCGTGAAGCTGGCAGCGGACGCCATCGCGCGCGCCGGCGGTACGGACCGCGCCAAGGTGACGCAGGCGCTGGCTGCCAGCGAATTCGCTGGCCACATCATGCCTTATGGCCCCACCAAGTTCGCCCAGGGCCAGAACCAGGGCGCCCGCCCGGTCAACACCCAGGTGCAGGGCGAGGACATCAAGGTCATCTTCCCCGAGGAAGTGGCCGACGCCAAGCCGGTCTTCCCGGTGCAGGGCTGAACGGGACACTGAATGTATTCGCCTGAAATCATCGCCGAGGCCGTGGTGAACGGCCTGTTGACCGGCGGCACTTACGCGCTGATCGCGCTGGGGCTGACGCTGGTCTACGGCGTGCTGCATATCGTGAACTTCGCGCATGGCGCGCTGCTGACCTGTGCCATGTTCGCGGTGCTGGGCATGCACCTGTGGCTGGGGGTGGACCCGTACTGGTCCATCCTGCCGCTGGCCGCCGTCTTCTTCGCCTTTGGCTACGGGCTGCAGCGCTTCGTCATCGGCCCATCCAGCCATGGCGAGGACCGCAACACCCTGCTGGTGACGCTGGGGCTGTCCATCATCCTGGAGAACCTCTTGCTGGCGGCCTTCAAGTCGGACACCCGCACGCTGGGTGCCGACACGGCCTTCGATGTCATCGAGCTGGGGCCCATGCTGCTGTCCCGCCCGCGGCTGATCGGCTTCGCCGTCGCGTTGGTCACCGCCGGGCTGTTGTGGCTGCTGTTGTCGGCGACCGACACCGGCCGCGCCATCCGCGCCGTGGCCAAGGAGAAGCTGGGCGCGCAGCTGTCCGGCATCGACCCGCGGCACATCTTCGCGGTCACCTTCGGCATCGGCTGCTCCTGCCTGGCGGTGGCCGCCTGCCTCCTGCTGCCGACCTTCTACGTCAATCCGCGCGTCGGCAATGCCTTCGTGCTGGTCGCCTTCACCATCGTGGTGCTGGGCGGCATGGGCTCCATCACCGGTGCGCTGGTGGGCGGGCTGCTGGTGGGCGTGGTGGAAAGCCTGGGCGGGCTGCTGCTGGGCGAAAGCCTTGGCCAGCTCGGCATCTTCCTGATCTTCATCCTGATGCTGCTGGTGCGCCCCACCGGGTTGTTTGGAGCCCGGGCATGAGCGCGCGCGATATCGCGGCCCCCGTGCTGCTGGTGGCGGTGCTGGCGGTGCTGCCGTTCTTCGCCTCCGGCACCATGCTGAATTTCCTGGTCTCGGCGCTGATCGTCGCGCTGGGGGCGCAGGGCTGGAACCTGCTGGCCGGCTTCGGCGGCCAACTTTCCTTCGGCCACGCCGCCTTCTTCGGCATGGGCGCCTATGTCACAGCCCTTCTGCAGATCCGATTCGGCATCAACGCCTGGGCCGGCATGGCGGCGGGCATCGCGCTGGGCGCGGTGGTGGGCTGGGTCATCGGCTTTCTGTCGTTTCGCGCGCGGCTGCGCGGCTCCTACTTCGCGCTGGTGACGCTGGCCTTCGCCGAGGTGCTGCGCATCCTGGCCAATGCGGCGGACTTCACCGGCGGTGCGGCGGGGCTGCTGATCCGCCTGCAGCCCGGCTTCGGCAACCTGCAGTTCCCTGACCGCGGGGTGTTTCTGTGGCTGGTCCTGGGCTGCATCCTGTTCGTGCTGCTGCTGACCGCCTCCATCGAACGCAGCCGCTTCGGCGCGCAACTCGTCGCGGTGCGGGAAAATGAGGATGCGGCCCGCGCGCTGGGCGTGGACGTGCTGGCCACCAAGCTCAAGGCCATCTCGCTGTCGGCTGCCATCACGGCGGCGGCGGGCTGCCTTTACATGCAGAACTTTCTCTACCTGGACGCCAACATCGCCTATGGCACCTGGATCTCGGTGGAGGTGCTGATCGCCTCCATCATCGGTGGGTTGGGCACGGTGCTCGGCCCCGTGGTCGGCGCGCTGGCGCTGCACGGGTTGGGTGAGGCCACCAAGCTGGTGTCTGGTCAGATCACCGGCATCGACCTCGCCATTTTCGGTGCCGTGCTGATCCTGTCCGTGGCTTTCGCACCCAATGGGGTGATGGGCCTGCGCCGGCTGTTCAAGGGGCGCGCGGGATGAGCCTTCTTTCGGTCAACGGATTGTCCCGTCGCTTCGGCGGCCTTCTGGCGGTGGATGGCGCTTCCCTGCAGGTGCCCGCCGGCGCCATCACCGGCCTGATCGGGCCGAATGGCGCGGGCAAGACCACACTTTTCGCGCTGATCTCCGGCTTTCTGGAACCCAGCGCCGGCAGCGTCGAGTTTGACGGCCAGGACGTGACGCGGGAAGCGCCGCACCTGCGTGCCCGCCGGGGCATCGCCCGCACCTTTCAGATCGTGCAGCCTTTCGCGGGGCTGTCGGTGCGCGACAACATCGCGGTCGGCGCGTATCTGCGCCACCCCGGCCGTGCCGAGGCGCTTGTGCGGGCTGAGGCCGTGGCGCGCGAAGTGGGCCTCGGTTCCATGCTGGACGGCCCGGCCTCCGCCCTCACCGTCGCCGGGCGCAAGCGGCTGGAGCTGGCCCGCGCCCTGGCCACCGAACCGCGCCTCCTGCTGCTTGACGAGGTGTTGGCCGGTCTCAACCCCTCGGAAGTGCGCGACATCCTGCCGGTCATCCGCACCATCCGCGACCGCGGCGTGACCATCCTGATGATCGAGCACGTGATGCAGGCCGTGATGAACCTGTGCGACCATGTCCATGTGCTGGCGCAGGGCCGCATGATCGCGGAAGGCGCGCCACGCGCCGTCTGCGCCGACCCCGTGGTGATCGAGGCTTATCTCGGCCACGGTGCCGCCGATCGCATCAAGGCGGAGGCACCGCATGCTTGAGGTGTCCGGATTGCGGGCCGGCTATGGCCCGGTGGAAGTGTTGCGCGGGCTGGACATGGCTGTCAGCGGCGGTGAGATCGTTGCCGTGCTGGGGGCCAACGGCGTTGGCAAGACCACGTTGAACAAGGTGTTGTCCGGCGTTCTGCCGGCCACTGCGGGTGCTATCCGCTTCGATGGCTCCGCCATTACGGGCGCCAGCCCGGACGCCATCGTCTCGGCGGGACTGATCCACGTGCCGGAGGGGCGCAAGATCTTTCCAAATATGAGCGTGCGCGAGAATTTGGAGCTCGGCAGCTATCGGCGCGGCAAGCCCCGCCGCCGCGCCAATTTGGAGCGGGTGTTCGAGACCTTCCCCCGCTTGCGGGAGCGTATCCGTCAATTCGCCGGCACGCTGTCGGGCGGTGAGCAGCAGATGCTGGCGATCGGCCGTGGCATGATGGCCGAGCCGCGCCTGCTGATCCTGGACGAGCCCTCCCTTGGCCTGTCGCCGCTGCTGGTGGAGGAGATGTTCGCGCTGATCCGTCGCCTGAATGCCGATGGCCTGCCGATCCTGTTGGTGGAGCAGAACGTCGTGCAGTCGCTGGAGATCGCCTCCCGCGCCTTTATTCTGGAAAACGGCATCTTCGCCATGCACGGCGCCGCCGCCGACATGCGCGACGATCCCGAATTGCGCCGGGTGTATCTCGGCCTGTGAGGCTTGCATGAGCATCGTCACCCCCGGCGTCCAGCCTGCTTCCGTGCTGTTGCAACAGGGCACGCCACCCTGGTTGGAACAATGGTCGCGCTTCGCCGCCGATTTCCGCCCGGCACATCTGCCGGCGGAAGCCATGGACCGCGCCAAGCTGGTGCTGCTGGACAGCATCGGCGTCATCGCCTCGGGCATGCAGGAGCCGGAGTTGCGGGTGCTGCTGCCGCGCCTGGCCGCGACGCAGTCTGGCAGCCTGCCGGTGATCGGCGGGGGCGTATCGCTGGCACCCGGCGCCAATGCCTTTGCGCACGGCACCGCCGGCACGATGCTGGAGCTGGACGAAGGCAACCAGTATGCGCGCGGCCACCCCGGCATCCATGTCGTGCCGGCGGTGCTGGCGGCACGGCCCGATGCGACCGGCGCCGCCGTGCTGGGTGCCCTGGCGCTGGGCTACGAGATCGGCGCGCGCATCGGCATCAGCAGCAAGCTGCGGGTGACGATGCACCCGCATGGCACCTGGGGCACCGTTGGCGCCGCGCTGGCGGTGGCCGCGCTGCACGGAGGGGATGCGGACCGGATGCGCGAGGTGCTGAACATCGCTTCCTCCTTCGGCCTGTCCACCAGCCGGCGCACCATGCTGGAAGGTGCGACGGTGCGGAACAGCTATGCCGGCCTGTCCAACCAGCTTGGCCTCCTGGCCTGGGACCTGGCGCAGTCCGGGTTCATCGGTGAAACGGATGGTGTCGGCGCCGTCTATGGCGGCATCATCGCCGAGGACTTCCGGCCGGAAGACATGGTCGAGGATCTCGGCACGCGCTGGGAGATCGCCCGCAACTACTTCAAGCGCCACGCTGCCTGCCGCTACACCCACGGCGCGCTGGATGCTTTGGCGGCACTTCAGGCCGAGGCGCCGCTGGACGCCGCCGCGATCGAGCGGATCGAGGTGGATACCTATGTCTGGGCCGCGCAGCTGGACCTGCCGCAGCCGCGCAACATGCTGTCCGCCAAGTTCTCGCTGCCCTTCGCGCTGGCCACCAGCATCGTGCACGGCGCGGCGACCGTGCCCGCCTTCCGCGAGCCGGCGCTGCACCAGGCCGAAACGCTGGCGCTCGCCGCCCGCGTGGTGGTGCGGGAGGACCCGGCGCTGACGGCGCGCCTGCCCGGGCTCCGCCCCGCCCGCCTGCGCGTGCTGTTGCGCGATGGCACCGTCCGCGAGGCTGCCGTCGAAACCAACCGCGGCGATACCGAGGACCCCTTCGCGGCCTCGGACATCGTCGCGAAGTTCCATGAGCTGGCCGACCCCGTCTGGGGCCACGCCCATGCCGCCCGCGTGGCGGAGGCGGTGATGGCGCTGGGCACGGCCACCACCCTGGCACCGCTGCATGCGCTGCTGGCAGGAGAATCCCTATGAGCTTCCGGCAAAGGCTGGCAGGGCCGCGCCCCGTCGTGGCACCCGGCATCTACGACGCGCTGACCGCGAGCATCGCGGCCGGTGCGGGGTTCGAGGCGCTCTACGTCTCTGGTGCCGCCGTCGCCTATACCCGCCTCGGCCGCCCCGACATCGGGCTGGTGTCCATGGCCGAGATGGCCGAGACCGTGGCGTTGATCCGAGACCGTGTGGCATTGCCGCTGGTGGTGGATGCGGACAACGGCCACGGCAACGCGCTCAACACCCAGCGCACCGTGCGGATGTTCGAGCGGGCGGGCGCGACCGCGCTTCAATTGGAAGACCAGACGCTGCCCAAGCGCTGCGGCCACCTGCAAGGCAAGGCATTGATCCCGGCAGACGAGATGGCCGGCAAGGTCAAGGCTGCCGTCGATGCCCGCGCCAGCGAGGAGACGCTGATCATCGCCCGCACCGACGCAGTCGCGGTGGAGGGGCTGTCCGCCGCGCTGGACCGTGCGCATCTCTATGCCGAGGCGGGCGCCGACGTCTTGTTCGTGGAGGCCCCGCGCGACCGCGCGCAGATGGCCAAGGTGGTGGAAAGCCTCGGGGGCAAGCGTCCCTTGCTCGCCAACATGGTGGAGGGCGGCGACACGCCGATCTCATCCGCCGACGACCTCGGTGCCATGGGCTTCCGGCTGGTGATCTTTCCCGGCGGCATCGTGCGCGCCCTGGCCCGCGCGGCGCAGGATTACTATCGCTCGCTGGCCGCCAATGGCAGCAACGCGCCCTTCGCGGAGCGCATGTTCGACTTCACACAGCTCAACGCATTGATCGGCACGCCGGAGATGCTGGCTCTGGGCCAGAGCTACGATTCCTTCAAGGGCGCCGCTGAATGATCGATCCCGTCACGCTGGCCATCCTGAAGGGCCGGCTGGAGCAGATCGCGGACGAGATGGACGCGACGTTGTTCCGCTCCGCCTTCAATCCGATCATCGCCGAGGCCAAGGACGCCTGCCACGGCCTCTACCACGCGGAAACCGGCGAGACCCTGGTGCAGGGCACCAGCGGGCTGCCGATCTTCGTCGGCGCCATGGCTTTTGCCGTGAAGGCGGTGATCAGCAAGGTGGCGCGCGAGGGCGACCTGCGGGAGGGCGATACCTTCCTGTTCAACGACCCCTACGAGGGCGGCACGCATCTCAACGACATGCGGCTGGTGCGGCCGGTGTTCCGCCAGGGGCGGTTGTTTTGCTGGATGGCCTCGGCCGGGCACTGGCTGGATGTCGGCGGCAACGTGCCAGGCAGCTACAATCCCAAGGCCACCGAAAGCTTCCAGGAAGGCTTCCGCATCCCGCCCGTGCGGCTGATCCGCGACGGCGTGGTCAGCCAGGACATCCTGGACATCCTGGCCGCCAACTCCCGCGTGCCCACCTCCAACTGGGGCGACCTGAACGGCCAGCTCAACGCGCTGGACCTCGGCGAGAAGCGCGTGGCCGCGCTGATCGACGAGCATGGTGAGGCGCTGGTGGCCGAGGCCTTCACCGCCTTCTCGGCCCGCGCCGAGGCGCTGATGCGCGCCGCCATCGCCAGCCTGCCGGACGGCACCTATTCGTTCGAGGACGTGCTGGACAACGACGGCATCACTGACGACCCGCTGACCATCGCGCTGGACCTGACCATCGCGGGCGACGGCATGGTGCTGGACTTTTCCCGTTCCTCGCCGCCGGCACAGGGGCCGATCAACATCGCCCGCTCCACCACCATCGCCGGCTGCTACGTGGCGCTGAAGCACGTCTTCACGGAGGTGCCGGCCAATGCCGGGTGCCTCCGCCCCATCACCTTCGTGGTGCCGGACGGCATGCTGCTCAGCGCCACGGCGCCCAAGCCCGTGGCCGGCTATACCGAGACGGTGCTGCGGCTGATCGGCGTGATCTTCGGTGCACTCGCCAAGGCGGATCCGGCGCGCGCCACGGCGGCGCCCTTCGGCACCATCAATGCGTTGTCGCTGGCCGGCCACCGCGCCGATGGCTCACGCTGGGTGATGTTTTCGTTCTTTGGTGGCGGACTCGGTGGCAATCCGGAAACGGACGGTCTCAACCACGCCAACAACCCGATCTCGACCGCCACCATCCCGCCGGTGGAGATCCTGGAGGCCGCTTACCCGGTGATGTTCACGCAATGGGCGCTGCGCCCGGATTCCGGCGGCATGGGCCAGCATCGCGGCGGCCTCGGCGCCGTCTACGAGATCGAGGCGCTGACGGATGCCAGCGTGTCATTGCTGGGCGAGCGGGGCAAGGTTGCGCCCTTCGGCGTGCATGGCGGCGGCAGCGCCGCGCTGAACCGCTTCTCCTGGCAAAGCGACGAGGGCGAGCAGTCCCCGCCCATGGTCAGCAAGATCACCGACATCCGCCTGAAGGCCGGGCAGCGCGTGCGGCTGGAAACGCCGGGCGGCGGCGGCTGGGGCGAGCCCGCCGCGCGTGACACGGCGGCCGCCGAGCGCGACCGCCGCATGGGCTATGTCTCGAAGGGAGACGTGGCATGAGCGGTACGATCGTTGGGGTCGATGTCGGCGGTACCTTCACCGACCTGTTCTGCTTCGATGAGGCGCAAGGGCGCTTCCGTACCGCCAAGGTGCCGTCCAACCGCGGCGACGAGGCAGTGGGCTTCCTGGACGGGTTGCGGACCTTCGGCCCGGTGTCGCAGCTCGCCTCCGTCGTGCACGGCACGACCGTCGGCACCAACGCGCTGCTGGAGCGCAAGGGTGCCAGGGTCGGGCTGATCACCACGCGCGGCTTCCGCGACGTGTTGGAGATGCGCCGCCGCGACCGGCTCCGCACCTGGGGTTTGTGGGGCGACTTCGTGCCCGTGGTGGACCGCGACATGCGCCTGGAAGTGGGCGAGCGCGTGCTGGCCGACGGCACGATCCGCGAGCCGGTGGATGCGGAGGAGGTGCGCGCCGCCGCGCGACAGCTGATCGCACAGGGCGCCGAGGCGCTGGCCATCGTCTTCATCAACGCCTATGCCAACCCGGCCAACGAGCAGGCGGCCCTGGCGGCGGCGGCCGAGGTCTGGACCGGCGACACCATCGCCTGTTCCAGCCAGATCCTGCCTGAGATCCGCGAGTTCGAGCGCACCTCCACCACCGCGCTGAATGCCTACCTGCAACCGGTGGTGGGCTCCTACCTCGGCAAGCTGGACGCCGCGCTGCAAAGCGACGGCTTCACCGGCCGCTTCCACATCGTTCAGTCCAACGGCGGCGTGATGTCCACGGCCTCCGCGCGTCGGCTGCCGGTGCGCACCGCGCTGTCGGGCCCGGCGGCCGGCGTCATCGCGGCGGCGGCCATCGCCCGCGCGGCGGGCTTCCCGGACGTCATCACCGGTGATCTGGGCGGCACGTCCTTCGATGTTTCACTGGTGGTGGGCGGGGAAACCGCGCTGGCGGCGCAGACCACCATCGACTTCGGCCTGGTGATCCGCACGCCGATGATCGAGATCACTACCATCGGCGCCGGCGGCGGCTCCATCGCCCGCGTCGATGCCGGCGGGCTGCTGCAGGTGGGACCGGAAAGTGCCGGCTCCCGCCCCGGCCCCGTCTGCTACGCGCAGGGCAACACTCGTCCGACGCTGACGGATGCCAACGTGGTGCTCGGCCGCATCAACGCGGAGCGCCCCATCGGCGGCAAGCTGGCACGGCTAGATGTGGAGGCCGCCAAGGCCGCCATCCTGGAGCATGTGGGCAAGCCACTGGGGCTCGACGCCATGGCGGCGGCGGAGGCGATCCTGCGGGTCGCCAACGGCCACATGGCAGGTGCCATCCGGCTGGTGTCGATCGAGCGCGGGCACGACCCGTCGCGCTTCGCGGCTGTGCCCTTCGGCGGCGGCGGCGCGCTGCATGCCGGTGCGCTGATCCGCGACGTGGGCCTCAAGGCGGCGCTGGTGCCGCGCTATCCCGGCGTCACTTCCGCCCTTGGCTGCGTGATCGCGGATATCCGCCACGATCAGGTGCAGACGCTGAACCTGATGCTGGAAGGGCTGGACGCCGCCGCGCTGGACCGGCGCATGGTGGCCGAGGCTGCGGCGGTGCGCGCCGTGGTGGCCGAGGCCGGACTGCCGGTGGAGCGGATCGACATCCTCTTCGCGCTGGACATGCACTACGCCGGCCAGACGCACACCGTGTCCGTGCCGCTGCCCGTCGCAGTGTCGGGCGGTACCACGGGCGTGACGGAAGCGGTGGTGCGCGGGGCCTTCGAGGAGAGCTACCGCACCTCCTTCAGCCGGCTGCTGCCAGGTGTCGCCGCGCGCATCGTCAACCTGCGCACCGCCGCCGTCGGCCGCCGGCCGCATTTCGACCTGCGCGCCCTGGCGCCGGAAGCCGGCGCCTCTGTCCAAGGGGCGGCGCGGGGCACGCGTCCCGTCTGGTTCTCTGGCGCCTGGCATGAGGCCGCGATCTTCGCGCGGCTGGAGTTGCCGGTGGGCGCCGTGATTCCGGGTCCTGCCATCCTGGAGCAACCGGACGCCACAACAGTGGTGGACCCCGGGCTGTCCGCGCGGGTGGATGAGCTCGGCAACGTCATCGTGGAGGCCGCGGCATGAGCCAGGAGACCATCCCCCCGCAGGACACGGCGCTGCTGATCGTCGACCTGCAGAACGACTTCGTGCACCCGGACGGCGCCTATGCCCGTGGCGGGCAGGGGGCGCCGGCCATCGCTGCGCTGCCGGCGCGCCTCGCGCCGCTGGCCCGCGGGCTGCAGGCCAGCGGCGGCTGGGTGGTTTCCACACAGTTCACCCTGGTGCCGGGCAAGGGTGGCGAGCCCATCGTTTCGCCACACCTGCTTTCGCTGCGGCCTTTTCTGCGGAAGGGCGATTTCCAGCCCGGTGCCTGGGGGCACCAGTTGGTGGACGAGTTGCAGCCGGCCGACCTGTTGGTCGAGAAGGTCGCCTACTCGGCCTTCTACATGACCCGGCTGGAATGGGTGCTGCGCAAGAGCGGCATCCGCCGGCTGATCGTCGGCGGCATCGTGACCAATGGCGGCGTCGCCTCCACGGTCCGGGAAGCGCATGTCCGGGACATCGACGTGACCGTGCTGTCCGACGGCTGCGCCGCTTTTTCCGCCGAGGTGCACGACACGGCCATTGCCGCGCTTCGCCCGGTCTGCCGCGTGGCCACCATCGCCGAGGCGATGGCGGAGCTCGGCGCCGCATGAGCATCCTGCCCGCCGGCGGTGCGGCCTTTGAGTTCACCGTGCCCGTGCTGGTGGTCGGCGCCGGTGCCGCCGGGCTGACAGCCGCGCTGGCGGCGGGCGAGGCGGGCGCCGAGGTGCTGGTCCTGGAGCGCGACGCCGTGCCGCGCGGCTCCACCGCCCTGTCCGCCGGCCTGATCCCGGCCCCGGGCACCCGCTGGCAGCGGGCGGCAGGGGAAGAGGACAGCCCCGCCCTCTTCGCCGCCGACATCATGCGCAAGGCGGATGGCGAGCCGGACCCGGTGCTGGTCGGTGCCGCGACGGAAGGCATCGCCCCCACGCTGGAATGGCTGGCGGACAGTCACGGGCTGGATTTCTCCGTGATCACCGACTTCCGCTACCCCGGCCATTCGGCTTGCCGCATGCACGGCCTGCCCAGCCGGTCCGGCGAGGAACTGGTGGACCGGCTGCGCAACGCGGTGGAGCAGGCGGGGATCGACATCCTGTGCGATGCGCAGGTGACAGATTTGTTCGCCGATGACGGCGGTTGCATCCGCGGCGTGGCGCTGCGCCGGCCGGATGGCAGCATGGAGCAGGTGGGTTGCGACGCGCTGGTGCTGGCCTGCAATGGCTATGGCGGCAATCCGGATCTGGTGGCGCGGCACGTACCCTCGCTGGCCGGCGCGCTGTACTTCGGCCACCCCGGCAACCAAGGCGAGGCATTGCTCTGGGGCGAGGCGCTGGGCGCCGGCACGCGGCACCTGTCCGGCCATCAGGGACACGGCTCCGTCGCGCACCCGATCGGCATCCTGATCACCTGGGCCACCATTATGGAAGGCGGCATCCAGGTGAACGCGGAAGGCCGGCGCTTTTCCGACGAAAGCCACGGTTATTCCGAACAGGCCGCCAGCGTGCTGCGCCAGCCCGGCGCCATAGCGTGGTCGGTGTTCGACGAGCGCATCGCCAGCATTGCCCGGCAATTCGAGGACTTCCGCCAGGCCGAGGCCGCGGGCGCTATCATCTCGGCCCCCAGCATCGAAGCGCTGGCCGAGGCCACCGGTCTGCCCCCCGCCGCGCTGCGTGACACGCTGGAGCGGGTGGAGGGCTGTAAGGCGGGGCAGGGGAAGGACCGCTACGGCCGTGCTTTCGAGGGCGTGGCGCCATTGCAGCCGCCCTTTCGCGCCGTGCGTGTCACAGGTGCGCTGTTCCACACGCAGGGCGGCTTGACCACGGATGGGGAAGCCCGCGTGTTGCGCCCGGACGGCACGGCGCTGCCCAACCTCTTCGCGGCCGGGGGCGCAGCCTGCGGCGTGTCAGGTAGCCGGGCGGAGGGCTACCTGTCGGGCAACGGGCTGCTGACAGCGGTGGCCATGGGCCGCATCGCGGGCGCCATGGCTGGGGGTGGCCCCCGTCATCGCAATGAATGATGCTTCAGTGGCGAAAGGTGCCTGACCTTCCACCTGCTAGTGGCCACCTTGCCCGGCTTCGAAAATGAAAGATGGCCTGCACCAGCCAGACCAGCATCGCAGTGCTGGAGATGTACCATCCCGCCACCTCTGCCGGCACCGGCTCAAGTTTGAGAGCGACCTGGTGTTGACCTGCCGGAATATCGATTTGCACCAATCCTAGATCTGGGGACGGCCTGACGGGCAGCCTCTGCTCGCCTGTTTTCGCGACCCAGCCACTGAAAAAGAGCTGTGCGACGTCGATCGTGAAGGGCACGGGGGACATCGTTTGGAATACGATATCTCGTGCGGTCCAGGAAACGACGGCAGCGCTAGCCAGCTGCTCCAAAACCTCCAATCGAGCCCCGGAAAACGGGCGATCCGGCTCGTGGTCAAAAGGCAGCCTGCGAAGGCTGTGGACAGGCCGGAACGTCTCATAAGTTGTGCGTATAGCGCGGACAATGGGCCAAGGAGTGCGAGCGGCATCGAAATTGCCATATTGCAGTGCAGGTATGGCCTGGGAGGCGCCAAACAGGATGGAAAGTGCCACCCCCATCGGGATCGCGATCCTGGTCCAGCGGGCACCTATGGAGCCCATGAGCACGGCTATCGAGATGGCTGTACCCAGATCGGCTAGTGCGAGCATGCGCGACGGGAACTGGACATTCTGAAGGATGGGAAGCAGCCGCCAGACCGGTGCCATCCAGACCGACATCATGACCAGCATGCCGACGGTCAAAACGCTCCAGATCCGGCCAAACCGCGGTGACAATCGGTAGCGTAGGAATACGGCTAGCATGGCAAGATTGAGCGCAAGCTGCGCGAGCCAGATAAGGTCAAGGGCCAAACCGATCGCACGTGATCCCTGACCCAGGCCGCCGGTAAACGAATTGCCGAGGAATACGCCATTCGGCAAGATATCGACCGGTACGTTGACCTCCGAGCGGAGCGTGACAGCTGGTACCAGATATACCGCTGACAGAAGGATGCCGAGCAGGGCAGCCCAACTGATGCGCCACAGTGCGGCAACAGCGAGTCGGCAGGCCAGGAGATAAAAAGCCAGAATTCCGGACGTTAGCAGTGCTGTGATGATGTGCGTAGCAATAAGTAGAGCAAAGCTTATGGGCAGAAGCAGCATGCCCCACCATTTGCGGCGCGCGACGCCATCCGCAGCCAAGAACACTAGGGGAAGGCAAAGATAGGCCGTGAACTCGGCAAATGCCGCACGAGTCCAGAGATCCATCAGCAGATGATAAGGGAGTGCCCCATAAGTGAGTGCTCCAAGTGCTGCTGGCCATGGCGGCACGACCTGCCTCGCCCAAGCAAAAAAGGCGAGGCCCGACGCCACCATGACCAGTGTTCCCGCCAGCGCCAAGAGGACCAGCCCGTCATGGGACCAAGCGATCACGGCTGTCAGACTACTCAGCAGATAAGGAACGGGACCGTAATAAAAGAAGGTGGGTGCGCCTAGGCCATTGTTCAGTCCTGGCAGCCATCTTGGGAAGAGAACACCCTGACCGATCTCCTGGAGCACTTCCTCGGCATACAGCACATGGAACCGGACGTCCCAGGCGCCAGCAGGGAAGCCGAACACGAGAAGTGGCCAGACACAGATGAGTGTGCCGATCACGACCACCAACAGCGGCCAAAAATACTGAGATTTTTCGCCGCCGATAGCGAACGGTCGGTTGGAAAGCCTAAGCCTGCTCATGCGACAGTATCGGAATGAGGCTTCGAGGGAATGGTAGCAGTTTCTGTCGGCGTGGGATGACGCGGTGTATGCGGTACGAGCAAATCCAACGATCTCTCATTGACCGGCGGGGATAGGCCAGGGTTTTCTGTGGCATCATACCGGCTGGGGAGGAAGCGTTCGGCCAAGTACAAGGGCCGGGCCTTCACCTCATTGAATACACGGCCCAAGTATTCGCCGATAATCCCAAGCGTTACTAGTTGAATTCCGCCCAAGATCAGCACGACGACCATGACGCTTGGGTAGCCGGCTACCGGGTTACCCCACACCACGGTGCGGAAGATGATGATTGCTCCGTAGCAGGCGGCCAAAAAAGCGGTGATGAGGCCAAGGTAGGTCGCAACCTTGAGCGGTGCGACTGTGAAAGACGTCAAGCCCTCCAGGCTGAAGTTCCAGAGATGCCAGTAGTTCCACTTGGTGGTTCCAGCTGCACGTGGGGCCCGGTCGTACAGTACGCCAGTGGTTGGAAATCCAATCCAGGCGAACAAGCCCTTCATAAAGCGATGTCGCTCGCGCAACGCCAGGAGAGCTTCCAAGGCGCGTCTACTCATCAAACGAAAATCCCCAGTATCAGCTGGGATCTCCACCTTGTCACTGACGCGCCGCATGACACGATAGAAGGCCGCAGCAGTGGCTTTCTTCAGCCACGTCTCACCCTGTCGCATCCGGCGTCGGGCATATACGACATCGAATCCCCTCCGCCATTCGGCGATCAGCAATGGGATCACTTCCGGTGGATCCTGCAGGTCCACGTCGATGACAACGATGGCCTCTGTTCCACGTGCATGGTCAAGGCCAGCGGTGAGAGCAATTTCTTTTCCGAAGTTCCGGCTTAGGTTGACGAGCGCGACACGAGGATCTGTGGTGCAAAGCACCTCTAATGCCGCGAGTGTTCCGTCGGTCGACCCGTCGTTGACGTAGACGACCTCCCAGCTCAGGGAGGTTCGACCCATCACATCTGACAGTCGCCTGTGAAATGCGGGTAGTACCTCGATTTCATTGAAGGCTGGAACCACAATGGATACGGAGGGAGCGGAAAGGATTGGTGTAATATCTGTCATTTCCACTCGAAGATCTCTTGCCAGCTTCGCATCGCTGCGAAGCAAGCATTCCATGCAGCCTCCACCTTAGACCAATCGAAGTATGACAATTTGTAACATTATCGCTATCTTGTAAGATAAGCGAAACCGTTGCGGCCAGCATTCTTCGCCGATAAGCTCCCGCTTGTTGCCAGATGGTCCTTCAGAATGGTCGCACCTCTACAGCCAGCACTTCCTCATCGGCGCGTGCTTGGTAGGTCAAACGCGCCTGCCCGGCATTGACCGAGCGCAGCAGGCCGACGCCGGTGATGAGGTTCTCCTCCACCGTTCGCCGCATCAGCGCGCGTAGCTGCTCGGCGCGTTGCGTGTCGTCCAGCGTCGCCCGTGCGCGCTGAATCATCGCATCGGTTTCCGGCGTGCCGAGACCGGTGAAGTTCAGCGTGCCGAGGCCAGGTACCGTACCGACTGAGTGCAGCTGAGAGCCCAGCAGGTAGGAGGTCTCGCCCGTCAGGGAGCCGAAGGCGGTGACGAAAGCGCCGTAGTCGCGCTTGTTGCGGCGGGTCAGGAAGGTAGCCTGCGGCACCACCTCCACCGTGGTGCGGATGCCGATGCGCGTCCAGACGGCGGCCATCGCCTGGCAGATGCGTGGTGTGCGGTTGGGCGAGCAGAACAGGTTCAGCCCGAAGCCCTGTGGGAAGCCCGCCTCCGCCAACAGCGCGCGGGCGGCGGCAAGGTCCTGCGCCGGCACCGCGCGGTCCGGCAGCGCGCCGAAGATGAAGGGCGGCGCGGGCTGGTCCGTCGGGTCGGCATAGCCTTCCATCACCTGCCGCGCGATGCCCTCGCGGTTCAGCGCCAGCGACATGGCGCGGCGCACCCGCCCGTCGCGCATGGGGTTGCGGCCATCGGCTTCCACGCCCGGCGGATTGGCGCGCTCCACATCCATGTACAGGTTGACGGCGTAGACGGAAGGACCATCGAACAGCGCGAGCCGGCGGTCATCGCGGATGCGAGGCGCGTCCTGCAACGGCACGTTGTTGATGAAGTCCACATCGCCCGCGATCAGCGCCGCGACGCGCGCGCTATCCACCGGGATCGGCACCAGCGAGGCGCCCTCCCATGGCACGGCGCCGCCCCACCAGTCGTCGTTGCGGCGCATCACCAGGGGCGCGCTGGTGGACCAGCTTGATACCCGGAAAGGCCCGGTGCCGATGGCGGCGGTGCCGGCGTTAAATTCGGCATTACCCTTCTCAGCTACCGAGCGCGGCACGATGAAGACCTGCGTCAGGTTGGTGGGCAGGATCGGCAGCGGGCCGTTGGTGCGGATGCGCAGGGTCAGGTCGTCCACCACATCCACCCCCGCGACGCCCGCGAGGTAGATGGTGTAGGGGTTGGGATTGCCCGCCACGTTGGGCACGCGCTGGAAGGAGGCCGCGACATCGGCCGCCGTGAAGGGCGAGCCATCATGGAAGCGCACGCCGGGGCGCAGTCGGAACTCCCACGTCGTCTCGTCCACCGGCTGCCAGGATAGTGCGAGGCCGGGCTTCAACTGCATTTGCGCGTCGCGCGCCACCAGCGTCTCGTAGATGTTGCGCAGCGCGCCGGTGTTGGACAGGTTCAGCAGCCAGTGGGGGTCCAGCGTGCTCGGCGGCGACTGGATGCCGATGCGCAGCGTCTGCGCCATGGCGGGGCCGGCCAGCAGCAGGGACAGGCCAAGGGCCAGCCGGGGCAGCAGCGTCATCGCTTAATTTCCTCTGAGGGGCGGTCAGTAGAGCTGGCCGGGTTCCAGGATGTTGCGCATCGCCTGGGGCCGGCCGTCCAGCCAGCAGCGTAGGTTGTCGATGAAGATGGCGGTGATGCGCGCATTCTCGCGCGATACGGTGCTGGCTGAATGTGGGCTGATCAGCACGTTCGGCATGGACCACAGCGGGTCTTCCGGCGGCAGCGGCTCCGGCTCCGTCACGTCCAGCGCGGCGAAGCCAACCTGCCCGCGCTGCAAGGCTGCGCACAGCGCCGGTTGGTCCACCACCGCGCCGCGGCCGATATTCACGAAGGCCGCGCCAGGCCGCATGGCGGCGAAGGCCGCGGCATTGAACATCCCTTCCGTTTCGGGCGTCTGCGGCACCGTGACCACCACGGCATCCGCCTGCCGCAACTCATCCAGAAGGTCGGACACGGGGGCGACGCGGTCGAACAGCGCGGCGTGACCACGCTCGCGTTCCGGCCGGCGGGCCAGCGCCACCACCTCCATATCCATGGCCTTGCCGATGCGGGCGCAGCCGCGCGCCAGGTCACCGGCGCCGATCAGCAGCAGCCGGCGCCCGGCCAAGTCCTCGCCGCAATAGCGTGTCCAACGATGCGCAGCCTGCTCCCGCCGCAGGTGGTCCAGGCCACGCACGTGCTGCAGCAGCGCCATGAACACCCATTCCGCCAGCGGCCCGGCATGTACGCCGCGCGCGGTGGTCACGGTGATGCCATGCTCGGCCAGGCGCAGCTTGGCGGCGGTGGGGCCGACGCCGGTGCTGGTGGCCTGGATCCAGCGCAGGCGGGGCATGATGTCCAGCAAATCGGCGGGCGGGAAGTCCCACAGGATGTCGGCCCGCGCCAGCAGCGCCTGCCACGCCTGCTGCTGCGCGGCGTCACGTGTGAAGGGCGCACCCTTGTGGTCCGCGACGTAGCGCACGGGCGGCAGCAGCGACGGTTCAAACAGCACGTCCAGCCGGTCGGGCGCCAGGGCGCGCAGCCTGTCCACGTGCCCGGCCTCCAGCGGCGAGGCAATGACCACCGTTTGCCGCTGGCTCACGCCCCTTGCTCCACCGGACATCGTGGGACTACGGCGGCGAACTCGACCATGAACGGCTCCTGTGCTTGGCGGAGCCTGAGCGCCGCCATTGCATGGTCCGCTGATTCGCGCGGCGGGGGAAGGGGCCGGGCGGACGAATCTTGCGCTTGCGCACAGATCACCCGGCCCGGGTGTCAGCCCTCCAGCTTCACGCCTGCGGCGCGCGCCACCTCGCCCCATTTGCGGATCTCGCTGGCCACGAAGGCATTGGCGGCCTCGATGCTTTGCGGCGCGGCGGTGCCGCCCAGCTCCTGCATGCGCGCCACGATGCGCGGCTCCCGCAGCAGGGCGGTGACATCCGTGTTGACACGCTCCACCACCGCGCGCGGCGTGGCGGACGGCACGCACAGCCCGCCCCAGCCGATGGCCTCGTAACCTGACAGCGTTTCGCCGATCGCCGGCACCGCCGGGAGCTGCGGCGCCCGCGCGGCGGAGGTGACGCCGATCGGCTTGATGCGCCCGCCCTGGATATGCGGCAGCGCGCTGGCCACGCTGTCGAACATGATAGGGATGTTGCCCGCGATCAGGTCCGTCATCGCGGGGCCCGAGCCCTTGTAGGGAACGTGCGTAAGCGTCACACCCGCCTGGCTGCAGAACATTTCGGCCGACAGGTGCTGCGAGGTGCCCGGACCGCCGCTGCCGTAGTTGATGCCGCCCGGGTCTGCCTTGGCTGCAGCCAGCAGTTCGGCAACGCTGTTGGGCGCGAAGGACGGATGCGCCACGATCATCAGCGGCACGGTGAACACCGTGGTGACGTAGGTGAAATCCTTCACCGCGTCATAGGGCAGGCTGGGGATGATGCTGGGGTTGATGCCATTGGTGCCGCTGGTGGAAGCCACCAGCGTGTAGCCATCGGGCACCGAGCGCGCGCCAGCCTCCATGCCCACCACGCCCGCGCCGCCCGCCCGGTTGTCTACCACGATGCGTTGCGGCCAACGGCGCGACAGCTCGTCCGCCAGGTAGCGCAGGATGGTGTCCGTGGCCTGTCCGGGCGGAAACGGGATCAGCAGCCGCACGGGGCGGTTGGGCCAGGCTCCGCTGGCGCGGGCGGTGCGGGGCAGGGCGGCCGCACCGGCCAGGGCGAGGCCGGCGCCCAGCCAATCGCGGCGGGCCATGGAACGCGACATGGGCAGACTCCAGAAGTGCGGCCGCGCTCTTCCGCCGTTCCGGCGGCCCGATCAAGTCAGGCCGGCTGTCCTATCGCCCTCCATCTGCCACCTGTTAACCGGCCGGGAGCCGCATGCGGAATACCGCATAGGGCGGCTGCTGCCGGTCGATCCCGCCATTGAAGCTGCCCCGCCGGTTGACCTGCGCCGAATTGACGTAGAGCCAGCCATCGCGGATCTGGAAGGTATCCGGCCAGATCAGCCGTGGGTCGCTTCCCAGCTGTTCGAAGCGCCCGTCCGGATGCCGGACGCCGATGGCGTTGAATTCCTGCCACGTCAGGTAGACCCGCCCCGCCGCATCGGCGGTCAGCCCGCCAGTCAGGCCCTTTTCGCCCAGGTCCTCCACCGCCGCCGCGACGGCGGCGTCATCCGCCTGAGGGTCCAGCAGCGTGGCGGTGGGCACGGCATAAAGCCGGCGGCCCATCAGCGGGGCGTAGAACAGCGTTTCACCATCCGCCGACAGCGCGATGCCATTAGCGCCGCCCTGCACCTCGCTGCTGCCGCCATCCGGCCGCCGTTGCCGCACCGGCTGGCCTTCCACCAACTTCAGCACGCCCTTGACGGAGGCGGTACTGGAATGCCGCGCCAGCCGCCGCGTCACGCGCCCGCTGGCCAGGTCAACCGCGATCACCGCACCCTGGCCGTCCTGCCCCTGGTCGGTGATGAAGGCGCCCCGCGCATCCACCCGCAGGTCGTTGAGCGAGGAAGTGGGTTCCACGGCGGGGCCGAGCAAGATGGTGCGCATCACCCGCCCGCTGCCGAGGTCGAAGCACATCAGCTTGGGCGCCCCGGGCACCGGCGGGCCGGAAGAGGCCATCAGGCCGGCATCCAGCACCCACAGCCGGTCCTCGGCGTCGAACACGCCGTTCGGGATGTGGAAGAAGGTGTCCTGCGGGCGCTTCGGGTCGGGGCGGTTGGTGGCCTCGTCCGGCCAGGGGCGGACGCTGCCATCCTCGGCCACCTCACCCACCGAATACACCGTCTTGTCGTCAAACCGGGGCATGAACAGGAACATGCGCCCGTCGCGGGACAAGGCGAGGCCGGTGGGCGTGGTCGGCGCCGCGGCCATGCGGAACAGTTCCAGCGGCCCCCCCTGTGCCGGGGCCGCCTGGGCCCCCGCGGGGGCGGGGGGCAGGGCCGCGATGGCCGTGCCCCCGCCCGCCGCCGCCAGCAGCCCGCGCCGCGCGATGCCCTTGCGTGTCATGCCCATGATGCTCCCCTGGTCAGCAGCGTGATGCGATGGATATGCGTGCCGTTGCACAGAAACAGCCAGCGACCGTCCGCGCCGCCGAAGGCAAGGTTGGCGCAGGGGGCGGGCGTCGGGATAAGCCCGGCGGGCGTGCCGTCCGGGTTCCAGATCATGGCGCCCCCGTCGGTGGCTGCGAAGAGCCGCCCCTCCGCGTCCATCGCCAGCCCGTCCGGCACGCCAGCGGCGACGCGGGCGAACGGGCGCTCATTCGTCAGCCGTAGGCCGTCGCGCACATCGAAGACCCGGATCTCGCGCTTGCCTTCACGGCCCTGTGCGGCGCTGGTGTCGCTGACGTAGAGGCGGCTGCCGTCAGGCGAAAAGACAATGCCGTTGGGCTGCTCGAAGCTATCGGCCACCTTGTCCAGGCGGCCGCCCGGATCCAGGCGGAACACAAAGCGGCCCGGCTGCTCCGGCCGCGCCATGCGCCCTTCTTCCGGCTGCTCCAGCCCGAAGGTCGGGTCGGTGAACCAGATGGCTCCATCCGCCGCGACGGCGAGGTCGTTGGGCGAATTCAGCGGGCGGCCATCGAACCGGTCGGCGAGCACGGACAGGCTGCCGTCGGCTTCCTCAAGCACCAGGCGCCGGCCACGGTGCTCGCAGCTTACCAGGCGGCCTTGCCGGTCGAAGGCATTGCCGTTGGCATTGTTGGAAGGGCTGCGCCGGATGCGGGCGGGCTCGCCGGCGGCCAGCTGCATCAGCCGGTCGGCGCGCACGTCGCTGAACACTAGCCGCCCGTTGCGGCTGTCCCAGGCTGGCCCCTCGCACCAGCGGCCGTCGTCGTAGACCGGCAGCAGCACCGCACCGGGCGCGACGATGCCGGGCAACGGCGCCGCGCGCAGCGCCCTCGCGGCGCCGCCCACCAACAAGCTGGAGGCGACGCCGCGCAGCAGCAGCCGGCGCGCAAGGGAGTGCGGCACGGCGCGGCTCAGTAAGGCGTCATGCCGCCGGTCGCGCCGATCACCTCGCCCGTCATGTAGCTGGCTTCCTGCGAGGCCAGAAGCACGTAGGCGGCGGCGAGCTCGGCCGGCTGGCCAGGGCGGCCCAGCAGCGTTTCGCTGCCGAATTCCTCGATCTTCTCCTGCGGCTGGCCGCCGGAAGGCTGCAGCGGTGTCCAGAACGGGCCGGGCGCCACGGCATTCACGCGAATGCCCTTCTCGGCGACCTGCTTGGCCAGCGCCTTGGTGAAGTTCATGATCGCCGCCTTGGTGGGCGCGTAGTCCAGCAGCGTCGGCGAGGGCTGCATCGCCTGGATCGACGTGGTGTTGATGATCGCGGCGCCGGCCGGCATATGCGGCAACGCTGCCTTGGTGATCCAGAACATCGCATAGACATTGGTCTTGAAGGTGGCGTCGAACTGCTCGGTCGTCAGCTCGGCAATGTCCTTCACGGCCGTCTGCTTGCCGGCGTTGTTGACCAGAATGTCCAGCCCGCCAAGCTGTTGCACCGCGTCTGCCACCATCCGCTGGCAGAAGGCTTCATCCTTCATGTCGCCCGGCAGGAGCACGGCCTTTCGCCCCGCAGCCTCGATCAGGCGGGCGACCTCGCGCGCGTCCTGTTCCTCGGACGGCAGGAACACCAGTGCCACGTCGGCGCCTTCCCGCGCGAAGGCGATGGCGGCGGCGCGGCCGATGCCGGAATCGGCGCCGGTCACCAGAGCCTTGCGGCCGGGCAGGCGGCCAGCGCCGCGGTAGCTCTGCTCGCCGTGGTCGGGCGCGGGGTCCATGCGGTGCACGTCGCCGGGTGCGCCCTGCGGCTGGCGGGGGAAGGGCGGCTGGGGATACTGCTTGCGCGGGTCGCGCATGCGGTAGGGATCGGTGTTGCTGCTGCTGCCGCTCATGGCGAAGGCTCCTGGCTTCGGGCCCACGCCACCATGCCGCGCACCCGTGGAGCAGGAACGCGGCGATCGGCGAGTTTGTTGCTCGCAGGCGGAAGATGTCGCGATCGCGTAGCGAATGCGCCCCGCCTGATGCCGGCGGGGCGCGCAATAGGCTCAGCCGTTGGTGCCGCCTGGCTCGTGCATGGGGCAACGGTTGAAGCCGGCCCGGAAGTCGGCGGAATGCTGGTAGGTATCCTTGCGCGCGCGGTTGATGTTGCCGAGGGGCCTGTGCGCCGCGAGCCCTGTCCAGACCATGAAATGCATGCGCTCGTCCACCTCCTGCACGCGCGCGCTGTCCCAGCTGTCCTGGCGCGGCACGGTGATGGTGGCGACCGTCTGGAACGGGGCTTCCGCCTCGTCCCATTGCACGGTGGGGTCCTCGATCGGCTGTTTCTCCAGGTCGCGGCACAGCTGCACGCGGAATTCCCAGACGCCGTCGATGTCCCGCATCTCATCGCGCAGCGTTTCGCGAATGGCATCCGGGCGGTCCTTGGCGTCGATTTCCTGGTCCTTGCGCGCCAGCAGGGCGGGTGCGACGGGAGCGAGGCTGAACTTCGCGATGTAGTCGCCGTAGCGGAACGGCGTGACGCTGTAATAGGTCTCGCCCAGCGGGTCGACATTCGGCGCGCCGCCGAGCGAGGCTATCTTGGTGCTCTCGATGCCCACCGCCTGCAGCGCCGTGTTGACACCGCGCATCACGCTGGACACCACGGTCTTGGTGCCCTCCATGCGGTCCGTGGTGGAGGCCAGCATCTTCAGGTTGCCGAGGAACTTGTCGGCGGTCTTGGCCTGGAACACCGGTCCGTTGACCATGATGAAGTCCTGCGTGGTGCCCTTGGCACCCGGCAGCCGTTCGCCTTCCACGTCCAGCACCTTGAGCGCCACGCCGCGTGGCAGGGAAATGGCGTCCGGCAGGATGTCGCCGGCATTGGTCGAGATCCGCAGCAGGACCTTGTGCTCGCCCGGCTTGCTGAACAGCCCCTGCGCCAGTTCAGGCGGCAGGCCCTCGGCGATGCGCATCCGGCCTTCCAGAATGCCATGCGCCTTGGCGTGCACGGAGCGGACGGCGTGGCCGTAATCCTTGGCGGTGGTATTGAGGATCTTGTCGAAGGTCTGGTTCAGGCCCTCGATGGTTTCCCGCTCGTCGGGTCGCACGTCCTCGACATCGGCGGAAAAGCGCACTGGCTGGGCAGGGGTCATTGTCTTCTCCAGGTTGGCGGCCTTCACGCCACCACCGGAGGCCATGCTCGGCCCCGGCACCGCGCCGCTGGGCATTTAAATCCCGAACAGGCCTTCTCGTTTCCACCCTCCGGCGCGGCGCGATCACGAAGCGCCCGGCAGCCCCGCAGGCGGGCGCGCCGGTCACGCGCCGAGGCTGCGATGCCAGCGGGTCCAGGGTGCCAGCATGTCAGGCCGGATCTCGATCCCCAGTCCGGGACCGTCGGGCACGGCCACCGTGCCGTCGGCGCCCAGCGCCGGCCGCCCGGCGAGGTCGAGCAGCGGATTGGGTCCGGCATCGAATTCCAGCAGCGGAAAGGCCACCGCGCCGCCGCGCTGCGCGGGCAAGGTCGCGGTCAGGTGCAGGGCGGCGTGGAAATTCACCGTGCCGCCCCAGACATGCGGCACCACCGGGCGCTCGAACAGCTCGGCTAGCGCTGCCACGCGGCCGGTGCCGGTCAGCCCGCCGCAGATGGCGATGTCGGGCTGCAGCACGTCCATGCAGCCGGCTTCCAGAAAAGGCAGGAACTGGGAGGCGCTGCCATAGGTCTCGCCCCCCGCCAGCGCCGGCAGCAGCCGCGAGGACAACATGCGGTACCCGGCGAGGTCCTCCGGCACGGCTGGCTCCTCGATCCACAGCAGCTCCGCCTCGGCCATCCGCGCGGCGGCGGCCAGGGCGGCGCGCGGGGTATAGGACTGGTTGAAGTCCAGCATCAGCGTGCCGTCCGGGCCCATCAGCCGGCGGATGGCAATGGCGGTCGCGGCATCATCGGCGGGGCGGAAGCCTGACCGCAGCTTGATGGCGCGGAAGCCGGCACGCAGATAGCCTTCCGCGTCCCGCTCGAAGTCGCGGTAGGGATGGCCGTGCGGCTTAAAGAACGGCCCGCTGGCATAGGCCGGCACGCGGTCGCGCAAAGCGCCGCCGAGCAGGGTGGACAAGGGCACCCCGCGCAGCCGCGCCGCCAGGTCGTGCAGCGCCATGTCCAGCGCCGCCACGGCGGTGATGGCGGTGCCCTGCGTGTCGGCGCCGGCGGCGTCGCGCATGCTGTGCCACAGCCGCCCCGTGTGGGCCGGGTCCTGGCCCAGAACCAGCGGCGCCAGCTGTGTCTCGATCACGGCCGCCGCCGCCGCCGGCGTTGCCCAGGTTTCCCCCCAGCCGGACAGGCCGGAGGAATCCACCACCTCCACCATCAGCGTGTCGCGGCGGTCAAAGAAGACCAGCGCGTTGCCGATGGTTTCCGGCAACTGCGCCGACAGGTGGAACAGGCGGATTGCGGTCACGCTCACGGGCGGGCCTCCAGGGAATTCGGGCCGGCGGGGCGGCGCATCATCTCGCGCATGGTGCCGCCGAGGATCAGGATGGCGCAGGCGGTGGCTGCCATGACCGCCGCCAGCACGAGCTGTGCGCCAGCGAAGCCGCCAGTGGCATCGCGCATCCAGCCGATGATGCTGGGGCCGAAGAAGCCGCCGGTGCTGCCCACGGAATTGATCAGCGCGATGCCGGCCGCCGCCGCGGCGCCGGTGAGCAGGGTGGTCGGAAAGATCCAGATGTTGGGCGAGGCGCCGCCGATGCCCGCCGCCCCGATCGTCAGCCCGACCAGCGCCAGGGTCGGGCTGCTGCTCATGGCCGCCAGCACGAAGCCTGCCGCGCTCACCAGAAAGGGGCCGGCGGCGTGCCACACACGCTCGCCCGTCTTGTCCGCGTGACGGCCCACCACGATCATCGCCAGCGCCATGAAGGCCGAGGGAATGGCGGTCACGAAACCGGTCTGCACGGTGGAAAGGCCGAAGCTGCGCACGAACTGCGGCATCCAGATCGCGATGCCGGTGGTGCCCATCACCAGCCCGACGGCGATCATGCACATCAGCAGCACGCGCGGGTCGAACAGCGCGCGGCGGATGGTGAAGCGTTCCCGGGTTTCCCGGGTGGCCCGCTCGGCATCCAGCCGGCCAGCCAGCCAAGCGCGCTCGTCCGGTGCGAGAAAAGCCGCGGTGCGCGGGCTTTCCGGCAGCGCCAGCAGCACCACGATGCCCATCACCACCGCCGGCAGGGCTTCCAGCACGAACATCCACTGCCAGCCGGCCAGCCCGTGCAGCCCGTTCATGTGCTCGATGATCAGCCCCGACACCGGGGCACCGATCATGGAAGACAGCGGCACCGCGATGTTGAAGGTGGCGAACATGCGGGCGCGGTATTCGCGCGGAAACCACAGCGTCATGTAGAAGATCATGCCGGGAAAGAAGCCGGCCTCGGCGGCGCCCAGCAGCACGCGCACCGCGTAGAAGCTCAGCGGGCTCCACACAAAGGCGGTGGCCGCCGACAGGATGCCCCAGGTGATCAGGATGCGCGCGATCCAGATGCGCGCGCCGAAGCGCACCAGCAGCAGGTTGCTCGGCAGCTCGCACAGGATGTAGCCCAGAAAGAAGATGCCGGCGCCGAACCCGAAGACGGAGGCGGAGAAGCCGAGGTCCTGGTTCATGGTCAAGGCCGCGAAGCCGATGTTCACGCGGTCCAGGAATGCCGCGAAGTAGCAGATCATCAGGATCGGCAGGATGCGCCATGCCGCCTTGCTGATGATGTCGGGTCGGTTGTCCAAGGTGTTTCCTCCGGTCACGCGAACTGCGCCGCGCCTGGCCGATCTATTCGGGAATTGACTCCCGCAATCAAATGGGATGTTTCAATCTCGCATTATTGGAATTTCTGAAGATGCGCGTGACCCTGGCGCAGCTGGAAGCCTTCTACTGGACCGCGCAGCTCGGCTCCGCCCACCGTGCGGCGCAGCATTTGAATCTGGCGCAGCCGACGCTGTCGCTGCGCCTGCGGGACCTGCGCGCGGCCCTGGGCAGCGACGTGCTGGAGCGCCGCGCCCGCGGCCTGCGGCTGACGGCGGAAGGCCGCGCGCTTTTGCCGCGTGTGGCTTCCATCATGGCGGAGCTGCGCGGCATCGCGGGTGACGATCCGGCGCGGGACGTGGCGGGGCCGGTGCGCGTGGGGCTGGCGGAGGGCTTCGCGGTGTCCTGCCTGCCGCCGCTCCTGGCCGGGTTGCAGCAGGACCACCCGGCGCTGCGGCCGGAATGGGTGGTATCCACCAGCACCACGCTGGAACAGGCATTGCTGCGCGACACGCTGGACCTCGCGGTGCTGCTGAACCCGGTGGGCGACGAGCGGCTGCACCTTGGCCCGCTTGGGGCGCAGCCCACCTCCTGGGTGGTGCCGGCGGGCTGGGGACTGGCGGGGCCGGTCACGCCGCGCGACCTGTGGTCGCTGCCCGTCATCTCCAACCCGCCGCCTTCCGCCATGCACCGGCAGATCGCCCATTGGTTCGGCACCGCGGCGCTGGCGCCTGCCCGGCTCAGCATCTGCAGCAGCGTGGCGGTGATCGCGGAATTGGTGGCGGGCGGCATCGGCGCCGGGTTGCTGCCGGTGCCCATGGCGCGGCGCTACGTGGTGGAAGGTACCATGCGGCTGGTGGCGGCGGAGCCGGCGGTGGAAAACGGCCTGCTGTTCACCAGCTTCCGCGAGGGTGTGGACGACCCCAAGGTCCTGGCGGTGGCCCGCACCATCGGGCGGGTGATGCGGGACATCCACTACGTGCAGGCGTGAGGCCGGCGGTTCAGCCGCCGGACCAGTCCACCCTGCGGGTGACCAGCATCACCACCGACAGCGCCGCGAACAAGGCCACGGCGCCGGCCAGCAGGGCGAAGGCTTCCAGGCTGAGCACGATGTAGAGAAAGCCGAACAGCCCGCCCAGCACCGCCGCGAACAGCCCCGCCAGCCCGACGCGCCGCGTCACCGCCGCGGTATAGGCCGAGGCCTGGACGACCACGGCGGCCGTACTGATGGCATAGGCGGCGGCAAAGCCCAGCGGCTCGCCAAAGGCCAGCAGCAACAGCGGGAACAGCACCACGGACAGGCCCAGCAGCGCGTATTGCATCAAGTGGATGCGCACGCCCGCCAGGAGCTCGAACAGCACGTAGGTCAGAAAGGCGAGGGCCAGGAACATGGCGGCGTATTTCGAGGCCCGCGTGACCATGCGGTAGGTCGGCACCGCTTCCAGCAGGTCCACGCCCACCTGTGCCGCGGGCTGCACCAGCGCCTCGCACCAACCGGCGGGCAGGTGGCGCACCAGCGCCTGCCCGGTGCCTTCGCGCCATTGCGCCGCGAAGCCCCCGGCGGTGACGTCGGCCCGCACCGGCAGCCCGGCGCCGGTGAAGCTCGGCGTCGGCCAGGGCGCGCTGACCGCCAGCCCGGCGCGGCGCGCCAGCGGCAGCAGCCCGAAGCTGCCGGTGCCGCGCAGGGCCAGCGCGCCGTCCACCGCCAGCACCTGTCCCGGCTCGGGCGGGCCATCCAGCGACAGGTTCCAGCGGATCAGCTCTGTGCCGTAGCAGCCGGCGCCGGCGGCATCGGCGGCCACCAGTGGGCGGCCGTCCACCGCCAGGCGGGCACCGCCGGCGGCCGAGCGCAGGTCGCTGGCGCCGGTGGCCAGAAAAGCCTCCCGCCACAGCAGTTCCGTGCCCTCCGCGACGTTGATGGGCGGCACCGCCAGGCGGGCGGTCAGCCCCACCTCGGCCTCGAACACCATGGCCTCGAACAAGCCGCGGCGGCGGCGCTCGGGTGCCAGCGTCGCCTTGGCGTCCAGCTCCGTGGGCAGCACCGCCACGGCGCCACGCTCCCAGCGCAGCGGGTCGCCGGCATTGCGCGACGCCGGCACGCGGGTCGGCACCACCAGCACGGGGCCCAGCACGGCCTGCGCCTGTCCCCAGCTCTGCGCGATGCCCGCGCGCACCTCGTCCTGATAGGATTGCCGCTCGTCGATCACCACCTCGATCATCATATGCGGCACCAAAAGCACCAGCAGCAGCCCGGCCACCAGGCCGAGCTTGCCGGCACGGCCCAGGCGGATCGGCATGCGCGCCGGCGGGGGTGGGGGTGGCGGAACGGGATCGGTCATGCCTGAAGGCTCCTCGGGGGGTGTGGCCGCATCCTCGTCCTTCGCGGTGCCGCCCGGATGGCGCGGGCGGGGAAAGCCCTTGCCAAAGCCGTGCAAATCCGGTGCAGAAGGCGGCAGAAAGGACCCCCCATGCCGCGTATCCTGATCGTGGACGACGACCCGGCCATCCGCGACGTGGTGCGCTTCGCGCTGGACCGCGCCGGCTTCGGCACGGAGGAAGCCTCGGACGGCGCCGCCGGCCTCGCCATGGCCCGCGCCAGCCCCCCCGACCTGATGGTGCTGGACGTGATGCTGCCGGAAATGGACGGCACGGAGCTGTGCCGCGCCTTGCGCAGCTCCGGCGGGGCGGCCGCGCGGGTGCCGGTGCTGTTTCTGTCTGCCCGTGACGACGAGATCGACCGCGTGGTGGGGCTGGAGATCGGCGGCGACGACTACCTGACCAAGCCCTTCAGCCCGCGTGAGCTGGTGGCGCGCGTCAAGGCGGTGCTGCGCCGCGGGGCCGTGCCGGCGCCGCCTCCCCCGGCGCCCACGCCGGAGGTGCTGCGCCACGGCCGCCTGTCGCTGGACAACGGCACCGCGCGCGTGTGCTGGGACGGGCGGGAGGTGGTGCTGACGGCCACCGAGTTCGGCCTGTTGCGCACCCTGCTGCGCCGCCCCGGCCGCGTTCTGGACCGCGACGCGCTGATGGACGGCGCTTACGCGGTGGAGCGCATCGTGTCCGACCGCACCATCGACAGCCACATCCGCCGGCTGCGCGGCAAGTTCGCGCTGCTGGGCGCGGCGCCGGTGGAAACGCTGCCGGGCTTCGGCTACCGCCTCGGCCCATGCGACTGACCTGGCCGCTGGGGCGCCCCCGGCTGCGCACGCTGCTGTTGTTCAGCAATCTGGTGATCCTGGCCCTGCCGCTGTCCGGGCTGTGGGCGCTGCGGCTGTATGAAAGCGCCCTGGTGCGGCAAACCGAAAGCGAGCTGCGCGCGCAGGCGGCGGTGCTGGCGGGCGCCTGGCGCGCCACGCGCGGCCTGCGCGGTGACAGCTTGGCGGAAGGGCTGACGCCGCGCGCGCTGGAAACCGCGCGCCGCCGTGGCCTGGATCTGGCGCACGACCCCGTGCTACCGCTGGCGCCCGACCCGCGCCCCGCGCCGCCGCCCGACCCCGTGGCGGCCGAGGCCGGCGCGCGCCTGCTGCCGGTGCTGCGCGACACCCAGGCCGTGACGCTCGCCGCCCTGCGGCTGCTGGATGCCGCCGGCACCGTGGTCGCCTCAACAGGCAACGACACCGGCCTGTCGCTGGCGGGGCTGGAGGAGGTGGAGGCGGCGCGCGCGGGCCAGCCCATGGCGGTGCTGCGGCGGCGGGAAAAGATCGCGACCGACGTGCCGGACGGCATCAGCCGCACCGCCGGGCTGCGCGTGCACCTGGCCATGCCGGTGATGGATGGCGAGCGGGTGGAAGCCGTCGTGCTGCTGTCGCGCACCCCCGCCACGGTGCGGCAAACCATCCTGAACAAGCTGCCCGAGATCGCCGCCATGGGCCTGCTGCTGTTGCTGCTGGGGGCGGCGCTGGCGGTGCTGGCCTCATGGCTGATCACCCGGCCGCTGGAGGCGGTGGTACGGGCCGCGCGGCAGGTGGCCGCCGGCGGCCGCGCGCCCTTGCCCGCGCTGCCCGCCACGGCGCTGCGCGAAGCGGCGGAGCTGTCGGATGCCATCGCCCGCATGACGCAGACGTTGGAAGGCCGCGCCAGCTATGTGCGCGGGCTGGCCGCCCATGTGAGCCACGAGTTCAAGACACCGCTGGCCGCCATGCGCGGTGCCGCCGAGCTGCTGGCCGAGCACGGTGAAGCGATGAGTCCCGCCGAGCGTGCCCGCTTCGCGGAAACCATCGAGCAGGGCGTGGCGCGGCTGGACCGGCTGGTGCGCGGTTTGCTGGACCTGGCACGGGCGGATATGGCTGCCGCCGGTGGCCAGGCGGCGCTGCGCCCGCTGGCCGAGGCGGCAGCGGCCCGCTTTCCGGCGTTGCGCATCGCCGTCACGGGCGATGCCCTGGCCGCCATCGGGCCGCAAGCCGTGGCGACGGTGCTGGACAGCCTGCTGGGCAACACCCTGGCACATGCCGGGCCGGGCAGCGCCGTGACCATCGGCATCGCCAGCACGGGGGGCACAGCTGTCGTGCTGCTGGCCGACGACGGCCCCGGCATCTCCCCCGCCAACGCGGTACGGGCCTTCGACCCGTTCTTCACAACGGCGCGGGGGCAGGGCGGCACGGGGCTGGGGCTGGCCATCGCGCGGTCGCTTCTGGAAGGCGCCGGCGGCGGCATCGCGCTGGTCGCCGCCGCGCGCGGTGCCGCCTTCCGCGTCACGCTGCCGGCGGCGCGGCCGGGCCCGCCGTCATAGCGGCAGCGTCACCGTGGCGCGCAGGCCGCCTTCCGGCCGCGGCGCCAGCCGGATGGTCCCGCCATGCGCCAGCACGATGAGCCGTACGATGGACAGCCCCAGTCCGACGCCGCCGGTGCGCCGGCTGCGCGAGCGTTCCGCCCGGACAAAGGGCTCGAAGACCCGTTCCAGCTCTGCGGGGGCCAGGCCCGGTCCGTCGTCATCCACCTCGATTACCGCCTCGCCAAGTCGCGCCATGACCCGCACCCGGGCGCGGATGCCATAGCGGCAGGCATTGGACACCAGATTGGTCACCACGCGGCGCAGCCCCAGCGGGTCGGCATCCAGCACCACGGGGGCGCCGTCCTCGAAGCTGGCGTTCGCGCCCGTCTCGGCCAGGTCGGCGCACACCCGCTCGGCCAGCGAACCCAGCTCCAGGCGTTCCCGCTGCGCCGGCTCCGTCGCGTCGTGCACGAAGGACAGCAGGGCACTGATCATCGCCTCCATTTCCGCGATGTCGCCGGAGGCCTTGCAGCGCAACTCCTCCGGCCCGCCTTCCAGGCGGAAGGCAAGCCGGGTCAATGGCGTGCGCAGGTCGTGGGCGATGGCGCCGACCATGGCGGTGCGATCCTCCACGTAGCGGCGCAGCCGGTCCTGCATGGCGTTGAACGCCCGCGCGGCGGCACCCAGCTCCGCCGGTCCCTCCGGCACCGGGGCGGCGGCGCGGGGGTCCCGCCCCAGCCGCTCGGCCGCCTCGGCGAAGGACTGGATGGGGGCGGTCAGCCGCCGGGCGAACAGGTAGCCCAGCAGCCCGGCCACCAGCACGCTGCCGCCGAGCCACAGCACCGCACGCTTTTCCCACGGGCTGAGCAGGCCCTGGCGCTCGGACAATACCAGCCAGCGGCCGTCCGGCTGGCGCAGCGCGGCGGAAAAGGTGGCGACCGGGACGTCGGAGCTGCCGGCCTGGGTGCGGAACAGCCAGGGGGGCGTGCCCTGGCCACCGATCTCCGGGCGCGGCTTGGCGCGGGGGGAACCGGCGCGCAGCACGGTGCGCACCAGCGCCGGCTCCACCTCCAGCCGCCGGGCCAGGGCGTCGCGGTATTCCCGCTCGATCGCGTCCTCCATGTCGTCGTAGGGCGCGCGCTCGTCCAGGGTGAGGCTGAACCATTCCGCAGCGTCACCGGTCAGGCCTTCGCGAAGCAAAGCCGCGGCCTTTTCCACGCGGACGGGTGCGGCGGCGGGAACCGGGGCGTTGAACAACACGATGGCGGAGGCCACCTGCGCCGCCGTGATGCTGCCCAGCAGCAGCAGGAAGATCTGCACCCGCAGCGGTGCCGACCGGCGCGGCCGGCTCATTTCCAGGTGACCTCCGGCTCGAACAGATAGCCCTCGTTGCGCACGGTGCGGATGAAGTTGCCCCCGGCGCCCAGCGCCAGCTTGCGCCGCAGGCGGGAGATCTGCACGTCCACCGCGCGGTCGAAGGCCTCGGACTCCGGGCCGCGGGCGTAGTCCAGCAGCTGGTCCCGCGTCAGCACGCGGCCCGGCCGCTCCAGAAAGGCCACCAGCAGGGAGAATTCGCCGTCCGACAGGTCCACCAGCACGCCGCCGGGGCTGTGCAGCTCCCGCCGCAGGCGGTCCAGCGTCCAGCGCTCGAATTCCGCCACGCTGCGCACGCCCTCGCCCGGCGCCGCCGTGGCCTCGCTGCGCCGGCGCAGCACGGCCCGCACGCGGGCCAGCAGCTCGCGCGGGTTGCAGGGCTTGCTGAGGTAGTCGTCCGCGCCAAGCTCAAGCCCGACGATGCGGTCCGTGTCGTCGCCCACCGCGCTGAGGATGATCACCGGCGTGCGCGGCCCGGCCGTGATGCGGCGGAGCAGGGATAGCCCGTCCTCGCCCGGCATCATCAGGTCCAGCACGATCAGGTCGGCGGCGCGGCGCTCCAGCGCCTGTTCCATCGCCACGGCATCCGCGGCGCTGTCCGCGCTGAAGCCATGACGTTCGAGAAAGCCTGCGATCAGCTCCCGGATGTCCGGATCGTCATCCACGACGAGGATGTGCGCGGTGCTCGGCATGTCAGGCGGTGCTGTCCGAGCGGAGCCGGTGGACCGTCAAGCGGAATCGGATTTCCGGGCTGACACAAACGCGCGCGAACGGTACCGGCCCAGCCGCTGCCCCGCCTGCGCGCTGCCCCGCCGGGCCCTGGTGCCGCTGGCAAGGCGCCTCACGCCCGCGCGAGATTTCAGGGCGGAAGCACAGCAGCAATCGCCGCGACACCTTGGCATGGCATGTGGCTGCCGGGCCCGCGATCCTGCGGCCCGAACCAGGGGAGAAGGCACGGCAACGCCGTGACCCGCGCCGGACGGCGTGGGCATCCGCGATGCCGGGATTGCATCCGACGCAACGCAAAGGGGCCGCCCGCCCAGGGCTGGTGTGTCCCGCGACCAAAGGAATACGCTGAATGACCACCCTGACCGTAGGCACAGGCCTGCAGTTCGAGACGATCCACGCCGCCGTGGCGGCGAGCCAGGACGGCGACGTCGTGCAGGTCCAGGCCGGGACCTATGTAAACGACTTCGCCGCCATCAACACGAACATCACGCTGGAAGGCGTGGGCGGCATGGTCCACCTACTGGCTACCGAGGCGCCCAGCGACGGCAAGGCCATCCTGACCACCAGCGCCGACGTCACCATCAAGAACTTCGAGTTCTCCGGGGCCGCCGTGGCGGATGGCAACGGCGCGGGCATCCGCCACCAGGCGGGCGATCTGGTTGTCGAGAACGCCTACTTCCACGACAACCAGGAAGGGCTGCTGGCCAACGATTCGGACGGCACCATCACCATCCGCAACTCCGAGTTCGCTTCCAACGGCACCGGGGACGGCTACACGCACAACCTCTATGTCGGCCACATCGCCGCCCTGACCGTGGAAGACAGCTACTTCCACGACGCCATCATCGGGCACGAGATCAAGAGCCGCGCCAGCGAAACCACCATCACCGGCAGCCGCATCGCGGATGGCGACGGTACGGCCAGCTATTCCATCGACCTGCCGAACGGCGGCGTCGCGACGCTGACCGGCAACACCATCGAGCAGGGCGCGCATTCCGACAACCCGGCGATCATCCACTTCGGCGGCGAGGGCAACGACTACGCGGGGTCCAGCCTGACCGTCGCCGACAACATGGTGGTGAACAACCTCGATTCCGACAGCGCCCGCCTGTTGGTGAACGATACCGGCGTCACTGCCGAGGTGCACGGCAACTCGGTGTTCGGGCTGTCCGTGGCGCAGATCGCATCCGGCCTGGCCGAGGTGTCCGGCAGCGTGGCGCTCGCGTTGCAGCCTTTGCTGGACCTGTCGCATCCCTGGTCCGCCAGCAGCGGGTCTGACAGCAGCGGCAGCGCGCCGCTGGCAGATGAACCGGTCTCGGCCACCCCGGCGGACACGGTTCCCGCGGACACCAGCTCCACCGGCACGGCGCCCGCGGAAACGGTCGCCAACGATACGGCGGGCACCGGCACGACGCCGGCGCATGCCGCGCCGGCCGACCCCGTGGCTGTCGTTCCGGAACCGGCCGATACGGTGCCGGCCGAGGCCGCAGCCACGCCGCACTGGACCCCGGCGTCCGACGGGGGCTGGAACTTCCGGTTCGGGCACGGCGGGGACGCCGGGTCGTGGCCGGCCGAGGTGCCCGCGCCGTCCAGCGACACCTCCGGCCCCGACGGCCCGCAGCCGGATGCCGCGCCGACGCATGCGGTGTGGAGCTTCGACGGGCTGGCCGACGGCCTGCACCAGCCGTCGCACCACGCCGATATCTGGCACTAGCACGGAAAGAACGGGGCCGCCGGCATTCGCCGGCGGCCCGCCCGCCGGTCAGCGCCGCATGGTGCGCGAGCCCACCGTCTCGTCCCAGCGCCGGAAAGCCAGCACCATCTGATCGGGCTTGAGCGGCAGCTCGATCGGGTGGTCGGCGATCATGGCGGCGTATTCCGGCCGCCCGAATTCCTCGATCACCTTGCGGCTTTCCGGCGGCGCCAGGTCCAGCCCCACGTCCTTCACCGCGGGGCCGGGGTACAGGTAGCCTTCGTCGTAGGCATAGGCCTGCATCTTCGGCTGCAGCACGAAGGCCATCATGTCCAGCACCACCGCCAGACGTTCCGGCGGCAGCCCCTTGGGCACCACCATGTAGTTGGCATCGGATACCCAGTGGTGCCCCTTCAGGATGGAAACCCTGGCTTCCTTGGGCACGATGCCGAGCGCGCGCGGATTGATGTCCCAGCCGGTGGTGGAAACGATCATGTCCCGCGTGCCGTCCCCCAGCTCCCGCATGGTCACGCCCGTGCCGCTGGGATAGGTCTCGATGTACTGGCCCAGCTCCTGCAGGTAGGCCCAGGTCTTGTCCCAGCCGTTGATCGGGTCCTTGGGGTCGCGGTCGCCCAGCAGATAGGGCAGGCCCATCATGAAGGTGCGGCCAGGGCCGGAGTTGGTCGGCCGCGCATACATGAACTTGCCGGGGCGGGACTTGGCCCAGGCCAGAAGCTCTTCCGCCGTTTGCGGCACTTCCGGCACGCGGGCGGGCATGTATTCCAGCAGCGGGCCGGACGGATAGTAGGAGCACACCACGCCGAAGCCCGCACCCTGCTCGCGGTGCAGTTTCAGCGCCGCCGGCTGGTAGTTCGCTTCCAAGTCCGGGAACTTCTCGGCGTAGTCGGGCAGGATGCGCTGCCACAGGTTCAGCGCCAGGCCGCTGGCCAGCCCGTCGCTGCCGGTCAGCACGAGGTCGAGGTCCGAACGCCCGGCATCCTGCTGCGCCTTGATCTTGGCGGCCAGTTCCGGCGCCGGTGCCTTGACGAAGGTGATGCGCGACACCGCGTCCCGCTTGGCGGCGCGGTAGTCGTCAAAGGCGCGCTGGTGCAGCGCCAGGGCACCGGACACGTCCATCACGCTGATGGCAACGGGCGAGCGCGGCATGGGCGGCAGGGCCGCCGCCTGGGCGGGCCGCCGCGCCGTGGCCAGCACCGTGGCGGCCGCCAGCCCGCCGACGACGGCCCGGCGCGGCAGGGAAAGGTCACGCATCTTGGCAGAACTCCCGTTGGTGGTCGGTGGGGCAGGGAAAGCGCCGCTCGGCGGTGCCGACGCGGACGCGCCGGACATGGAGCGCGGGCGACCATTCGGCCTCGGCCGGCGGCAGGGCGATGTTGCGCGCGGCCAGCACGGGGGCCAGCAGCGCGGCGGGCGCCTCGCCGGCCAGCCGCAGCGCCTCTTCGGGCGTGGCGGCGCCCCAGGCCACGAGGTTGCGCATCGCGGCATCCAGGCATAGCGAGGAGCCGGCGAGCGTGGTGCCGCCGTCCTGGCGCACCGTGCCATCCGCGCCGCGCTGCACCACCATGCCGGCGAAGGGGTAGCGGCCGGGCGGGGCCGCGGCGGCGGCCGTGGCATCGGTCACCAGAAAGGCGCGGCCCGCACCCTTGGCGCGCAGCATCACCCGCAGGGCCGGCGGCGGCAGGTGGATGCCGTCGGCAATGAAGCCGGCGCTCAGCCGGTCCTCCGCGAGCTGCGCGAACAAGGGGTTGGCCAGCTTGGGCAGGCTTTGCGGCAGGCCGTTGCCCAGGTGGGTGGACAGCGTGGCCCCGGCTTCCGCCGCCGCCGAAACCTCCGCGAAGTCAGCCGCGCTGTGGCCGATCGCCACCAGCCGGGCTTCGGCGCGCGCGGCGCGGATGGCCGCCGCCGCCCCCGGCAGCTCCGCCGCCAGGGTCAGCAAAAGAATGGGGCGGCGCAGCCCGGCTTCCAGCCGAGTGGGCAACGCCGGGTCGGGCGGGCCCATCGCTTCGGGCGGGTGGCAGCCGGCATAGCCGGGGGCGGGGTTCAGGAAAGGGCCTTCCAGGTGGAAGCCCGGGCACATCAGCGGCCCCAGCCGGCTGCCGGCCACGGCGGCGTCCAGCGCCCGCAGCCGCGCGCGCAGCACCGGCTCCGGCGCCGTGATGATGGTGGGCAGGCAACAGGTGACGCCGGTGCCCAGCATCGCCTCCAGCGCCCGGTCCAGCGCCGCAGCGGTCAGCGCCACGTCGTTGAAGTCCACCCCGGCGAAACCGTTGACCTGCAGGTCCACCAGCCCCGGGGAAATCATCCCGGCTGATCCAGCAGCGACGCGGCCGGGGGGTCGACGAACAGCAGCGCCTGGGGGTGCCGTTGCAGAATGGAGCCGGGGTGCAGCGGCGTGACGGGGCCCTGCACGGCGTCGCGCACCGCCTGCGCCTTGCGCGCATCGGGCACCGACAGCACCACCAGAGACGACCGCAGGATGCGCGGAATGCTCATGCTGATGGCGCGGCGCGGCACCGCCGCCAGGCTTGGGAACCAGCCCTCGCCCAACTGCTGGCGGCGGCAGGCCTCGTCCAGCTCCACCACGATGAAGCCGGCTGCCGCCTCGAAGTCGGCGGGCGGGTCGTTGAAGGCGAGGTGGCAGTTCTCCCCCAGCCCGGCGAAGCAGACATCCACCGCGCGGTCGCCGATCAGGGCGGACAGGCGCGCGGCTTCCGCCCCTGGGTCGGGCGCCTCGCCATTCACCTCCTCCAGTTTCGGGCGGCCATCGAGCGGCGCCAGAAAGCGCTCCCGCAGGTAGCCGCGGAAGCTGGCGGGGTGGCTGGCCGGCAGTCCGACATATTCGTCGAGGTGAAAGGCGGTCACCCGCGCCCAGTCGATGCCGGGCATGGCGCACAACGCTTCCAGCATCTCGAACTGGCTGGCGCCGGTGGCCACCACGATGGTCGCCTCGCCACGGTGCCGCAGCGCGGCGCGGATGGCCTCGGCACCCGCCTCGGCGGCCGCCTGGCCCAGCGCGCCCTTGTCAGGACAAACCCTCAGACTGATCATATCCGGCCGTTTCCTCGCATGCCTAGAAGCAGAACAGACGCGATTTCGGCTGGCAACTTATTTTTGAATAGCGTGGTTCAGAAACATGACCGTGCAGACGCCCATGCTGATCCAGCTTGACCCACGGCAGCCCGCCTCCGGCGGCGGGGCGGATCGCGCCCAGGTGCTGCAGGCCGTGATGCGCGACGGCCTCTGGTCCCGCCCGCAGCTGGTGGAGCGACTGGGGCTGCGCTCCACCACCGTGTCCAGGGTGGTGGGGGAGCTGGTGCAGCGGCGGCTGCTGCTGGAAGCCTCGGGCAAGAAGCAGGGGCGCGGGCGGCCGGCGGCGACGCTGCGGGCCAACCCGGCGGTGCTGGGTGCTTCCGTGCTGCATGTGGCGAGCCGCGACGTGGTGGGGGTGCTGGTGGACCTGTCCGGCCGCGTTCTGCACCGGGACGCGCGGACCGTGGGGCCGGACGCGGACAACGAGGCGATGTCCGGCGTTCTGGCGGGCATCGCCTCGCGGCTGCGGGCCGCGACACCCCCCGGCATGGAACACGCCGGCACCGCTGCCGCCGTGTCCGGCGTGGTGGACCTGCAGGGCGGGCGGTGGCTCGCCTCCTCCCGCTGGCCAAGGCTGTGCGGGCTGGACCTCGGCGCCGCGCTGTCGCCGGCGGCGGCGCCCGTCCGGGTGGCGCGGCAGCTGGAAGCCGAGCTGCAGGCCCGCCTGCTGGCGGAGCCGGCGTTGCGCTCCGGCGGCACGCTCCTGCTGCACTGGGGCTGGGGCATCGGGCTGGCCTATGCGGTGGACGGCACGGTGTTCAACGCCGCCGGCGGCCCCTTCGGCGAGATCGGCCACTGGCGCTTCCGCGCCCTGGCCGGGCGGCGCTGCGGCTGTGGCCAGGAGGGATGCCTGGAAACCGGCGCCGCGCTGTGGGCGCTGCTGCCCCAGCTGCGTGACGCCTGGCCGGAATTGGCGGAGGACGAGGCCGAACTGGCCGGGCAGCTCCGCGAGCGGGACCTGACCACGGCACCGGCGTTGCGGCAGGCAGCCACGCTGGTGGCGCAGGCGCTGGCCAACCTGTGCCGGCTGCTGTTTCCCGGGCGCGTGCTGGTATCCGGGCCCTTCAGCGCGCAGCCGGGCTTCTGGACGCAGTTCGAGACGGCATTCCGGCAGGAGGGCTCGATCGGTGGCCTCGGCCTGCCGCCCCTTGTGCCGGTGAGCAGCAGCGTGGCGCTGGCTATCGAGGGCGCCGCCGCGCCGCTGCTGACCGAAGCGGTGCAGGCCCGGCTGCGCGACGTGCCGCCCGGCGGCTGAGCCGCCCCGTCACGCCCGCAGGGCCATGCCGTCGCGCTGCGGGTCGGCGCCGCCGGTGCATGCTCCGTCCCGGATCAGCAGCCCGTGCGGCGCGCCAAAGGCGAAGCTCTGGTACGACCGCGCGACCGGATAGCCCATCTCTCCCAGGGCGTCGGCCGTGCGGTGCGGAATGCGGTTGCTGATGTCGATGGTATCGCTCAGCGCCACGATGCGCGGCGCCGCCACGGCTTCTGACATCGACATGCCGAAATCCACCACGTTGCTGATCGCCTGCGCCAGGGCCGGCACGATGAAGGTACCGCCCGGCGCGCCGATCACCATTTCCACCGACCCGTCACGGAACAGCAGCGTCGGCGCCATGGCGCTGCCGCGGCTTTTGCCCGGCGCGATGGAGGCGGCGCGGCCCGGGCGCGGGTCGAAGCCGCTCATGCAGCCGTTGTACATGAAGCCCAGTCCCGGCGTGATGGCGCCCGACGGAATGCCCAGCGTGTGCGTCAGGGAAACCGCGTTGCCTTCGCCATCCACCACGCACACCACGGTGGTATCCGGTGGGTCGCGCGGTTCCTCGGCGCGCGGCACGCTGGCCTTCTCGCCGGCGCGGATGCGCGCGGCCAGCGCCTCCGCATGCGCCGCCGACAGCAACCGGTCCAGCGGCACGTCGACGAAGTCGGGGTCGCCCATGTGGGCGTCCTTGCTGATGGTCATCCACTTCATGGCTTCGGCCAGGATGCGAAGATGCTCCGTGCCATTGTGCTCCAGCGCCGCCAGGTCGAAGCATTGCAGGATATGCAGCAGCTCGATCAGCGAGCCCCCGCCGGCGGGCGGCGGGTTGGAAGCGACGCGCAGCCCGCGATACGCCCCCCAGCAAGGCGACTTCTCCTTGACCCGATAGGCCGCCAGGTCCGCCAGCGTCACGCCGCCGCCGCGCGCCGCCATGTCGGCGGCGATCTCGCGCGCGATGTCGCCGTGGTAGAAAGCCTCGGCGCCACCTTCGGCGATGCGTTCCAAGGTTTGCGCCATCTCCGGGTTGCGCAGCGTGTCGCCGGGGCGCTTCATCGTGCCGTCGGCGCAGAAATACACCTGCCGCCCGGTTTCGCTGAAGCGCAGCTTGTCGGCCACGTTCACCTGGCCGTCGCCGCCATGGTCCATCGCCCAGTAATAATGCATGTAGGGCCGCACCATGACGCCACGATGCGCCTGCGCGATGGCCGGCCGCATCACCTCCCGCAGCGGCATGCTGCCGAAGCGCTGCAATGCTTCCGTGTAGCCCGCCACGTTGCCCGGCGTGCCGACGGCGCCGTAGCCGATGTCGTTGCGCTGGTCGTCGAGCAGGAACACGAAGCCGTCGCGCGACTGGCCGATGAAACGGTCCGCCCACATCTCCGGCGTCGCCGACAGCGGCGCGCGGGCGAAGAACTCCAGCACCGTGTGCACCCCCCGCCTGGGCATGCAGACCTGCATCGCGCCGAAGCCGCCGATGCCGCACATCTGCGGGTCCACCACGCCCTGGCTGAAGGCGCAGGCGATGGCCGCGTCCACCGCGTTGCCGCCCGCGCGCAACACCTCCACGCCCGCCTCCGCCGCTTCCGGCTGTGCCGCCACCACCATGCCGCGCATCGATTGTTTCCTTAGTGTTTCTCAGGGCTCCTCAGGGAAGGCCGTCCCCCTGGTGGAGAAAGTTGGCCGGGGACGGCACTCCTTTCAAAGCGCAACGCGATCAGTCAGCTACAATCCTCCGGGCTATGCTGCCCAGGAGCAAGGTGGGGACCGCGGGCTTTGCAGCGTTGCGGACCGGCACGGGGGCACAGGGGCTGATCCGCCCGGCCTGCGCCAGGCGCGGGTGCCGGGCCGAGCTCAGCCCGCCATCCGCGCGTCGACCGCCAGCGTCCGCTCGTCCGAGCGCGGCGAGAAGTCGATGCCCTTGCGCACGGCCCACAGGTTCTGCAGCATCAGCATCGGGATCACCGGCACGGCGGCGGCGGCTTTCTCCGTTGCCTCGATCAGCAGCGCCTCACGCGCGGCCTCATCCACCGTCGAGGTGGCCCGCAGGATCATCGCGTCCAGTTCTGGGTCGCTGAAGCGGCCGTAGTTGTACAGGCCGAGGCTGCGGTCCTTGTTGTGGGACGCGAAGCACTGGCTCAGCATGTAGCCACCCTCGAAGGTGGCGCTGCCCCAGCCCCACAGGCCCATGGAGAACTCCTGCCGCCCGCCACGCGCCACGTAGGTGGACCACGGCATCGCCTCCACCGTGGTCTGCACGCCGATGCGCGTCCACATCTGCGCGACCGCCTGCGCCAGCCGCGCGTCATTGGGGTAGCGGTCGTTCGGCGTGTGCAACACCAGGCGGAAGCCGTCCGGCAGCCCGGCCTCGGCCAGCAGCTTGCGGGCGCGGTCGGCGTCGAGCTGTGGCGGTGCGACCTTGGGGGCGTAGGAATAGGCGCCCGGCGGCATCCACTGGCCGGTGGGCGTGGCGGTGCCCAGCATCACGCGGTCGGCCAGGGCGTCCCGCTGCAGGGCGATGGACAGGGCTTGGCGCACCCGCAGGTCACGGAACGGATTGCGCGGCAACGGCGTGCCGCCGGCATCGGTCACGAAGGGGCTTTCACCCTCGCGCGACAGGTCGGGCACCAGGTAGATCAGGCGAATGCCGGGAATGGCCTCCACCTGCACGCGCGCGTCGCCGCGCAGGCGCGGCAGATCGCTGACGGAGGGGGTGTCGATCAGGTCCACGTCGCCGGACAACAGCGCGGCGGTGCGGCCGGCGGGGTTGCTGAGCAGCCGCAGCGCGACCGTCTCCCACCCCTGCTTCGGACCCCACCAGAGATCGTTGCGCGCCAGCTCCACGCGGTTGCCGGGGGTGTAGGAGGCGAACTTGTAGGGACCGGTGCCGACCGCCGCCTTGCCGGAATTGTAGTCCGCCGTGGTGGCGCCCTCGCCCACGCGGCGGGACACGATCCCGACATAGGTGAGGTTGGGGCCGAGGTCAGGCGCCGGCACGGGCGTGTGCAGCCGGATGGTCAGCGGGTCCATCACCTCCACCCGCTCCACCGCGCGCAGAAAGCCGCCGAAGCCACCGGGGCTGTTGGGCACGTCACGCGCGCGCTGGAAGGTGAAGACCACGTCGTCCGCGGTGAAGTCGCCGCCGTCGTGGAACTTCACGCCGGGGCGCAGCTTGAATTCCCAGAGCGTGTCGGACAGCGGCTTCCACTCGGTGGCCAGGCCCGGGATCAGACGCCCGTCCGGCGCGCGGTTGATCAGCCGCTCGTAGATGTGCATCGCGACCGTGTGGTTGGGCACCGCGTGGTAGAAATGCGGGTCCATGGTCGTGAAGGCGCCGCCCAGGCCGATCTGCAGGGCAGTGCCGGCGGCCCGCGCCGGGCGCGGCGCAAGCGCCCCCCAGCCGGTGGTGGCCAGGGCGCCGGCGGCGGCGAGGAGGTGGCGGCGGCGCATGGGCGTCTCCTGAAGGGTCGGGGTCATGAAAGGGCCCGCAGCGGCAGCTCCAGGGCCGAGGCCCGGTCGCCGCCACGCAACAGGCGCAGGCGGGGCGGGCGGCCATGCGGCACCTGCGCCGCGTGGTCGGCATCCGCGCCGGAAAGGGACAGGCGGATGCGGCTGGCCTGGCGGAACACCCAGGCGGTGGGCAGCAGCGGGATGCGCAGGCGCGTGGCCTCGCCCGGTACCAGCGGCGTGGCGTCCCGGCGGCTGAAGGTGCGGAATGGCCAGGTGGTGCGGTATTCGGCGGGTGCCGGGCTTTCGGCGCGGTGCAGCGCGCGCAGCAGCCCCTCGGTCACGTAGCGCACGCTGCCATCAGCCTCGACTTCGGAAAGATAGGCGAAGATCGCGGCGTCCGGCTCGCTCGATTCCAGCCACAGGTCGGCGAGGCCGTGGCCCGCCAGCTCCATGTCCCGCTCCAGCGGCGCCGAGGACCAGCCGGGGAGCGCGGCCTGCCGCGCCGCCCAGTCGGCATAATAGGTGGTGCTATTGATGCCGGCGATGCGCTCGTAACGCGTGCCGTCGCCGCTGCCCCAGCTGAAATCGGCTCGCGCCTCGTCGGCGCCCGCGGGGCCGGGGGCCTCGGCCAGGGCGTTGCCCTCGGCCAGGTGCAGGCGCAGCGTGTCGTCCAGTGGCGGCCAGGATGTAGCGGCGCGCCAGCACTCGTCGTGCAGGCTGAAGTAGTGCACCGGCGCCTCGGCCTGCAGGCCGGTGTCGCGGCCGAGCAGGTAGTGGTCGAAGAAGCGCAGCACCGCGCCCAGCAGGTCGAATTCCGGCGCCTGCTCCCGCCGCCAGGGCGAGACGTTGCAGCGCGCCCCATGGTCCCACGGCCCGAGAATCAGGTGCACCGGGTTGTTCCGCAACGTCAGGAAGCGGACAATGGCGCCATTGGCGTAGCCCGCGCCATCCATCCAGCCGGACACCGCCAGCACCGCCACGTCCGGCCGGATGCCGGCGCCGACGGAATAAGGGCTGAAGGAAGCGGAGGAGAAGTCCGGGTCGTAGGGTAGCGGCTCCTCGCGAAAGCGGAACTCGGCCATGAAGTCGGGCTGGCGGAAGTTGCCGGCATGCTCGCGCAGCGCCTGGGCCAGCAGGGCGCCGTCGGCGTCCTCGTCCACCGGGTGCGGGCCGGCGAGGTCGGGGTTGGCGTAGTAGACGTAGTTGCGCAACAGGTCGCGCCGGTCGTGGTCCATGGCGACCATCAGGTCGTCGTAGCTCTTCGCCAGCGCCTTCAGCGCGATGCCGCCGGGGAAGTAGTTGTCGGCGTAGGTGTCCCACACCGCGAACAGCGGCGCGATCGCCTTAACCGCCGGGTGCCCGGTGCTGGCCAGGAAGTCGGACGCCGCGCCGGGATAGGAGATGCCGGTGGCCCCGACCTGCCCGTCCGACCAGGGCTGCGCCACCACCCAATCGGTGATCTCGCGCGAATCCTCGCGCTCGCGCGGCGAGCGGAAGCTGTCGCGCGTGCCGAAGGAGGCGCCGGTGCCGCGTACGTCCACCACCACCACCGCGAAGCCGCGCGGCACCAGGTGGCGGACGAACTTGCCCGCATTGGGGATGGCATCGCCCGTGCCGCCGTCCCGCAGCCGGAAGCGACGGTAATAGGGCGTCAGGATCAGGATGGCCGGTACCGGGCCGGTGGCCCCGTCCGGCAGCCACACGTCCGCCGCGATGCGGCAGCCGTCGCGCATAGGGAGGTAGCGGGACACGGGCGCGGGCGGCAGCGCGAATTCGGGCGGGCGGCTGGCCGCGTAGCTGGAAGGCGCCTGCCGCCAGGCAGCGCCGTCTTGGTCGCGGTCGGACATGCTCAGGGCCTTGCTCGCGCCGGGAACGGCGGCTGTGTCGTCATGGCGCCGTCATGCTCGACGCGACGAGGCTGCGTCAAATGCATTATATGGCCTATCTTATGCGCTTTCCGCACAAGGAGGACGGGTGTCGTGCACAATCTGAGGTCGCTGGACGCCCTGCGGGCCTTCGTGGAAGCAGGCTCCGTATCGCAGGCCGCGCTGCGGCTCGGCCGCACGCAGCCCCAGGTGGGGCGGTTGCTGGCGGCGCTGGAAGCGGACCTCGGCTTCGCCTTGTTCAACCGGGAAAACCGCCGCCTCAGCCTCACCGCCGAAGGGGCGCGTTTCTATGCCCAGGCGGAGCGGGTGCTGGCCGGGCACGACGGGCTGCAGCGGCTGGCCGCCGGCATTCGCGCCGGGCAGAACGACCGCCACCTGCGGGTTCTGACGGCGCCGCAGGTGGCCAGCATCATCCTGGGCCCGGCGCTGCGTGTCATGGCGGCGCGCGTGCCTGAATTCACCGCCCTGGTGGACACCCGCATCCGCCTGGATGCCGAGGCGGTGGTGGAGCAGGAGCATTTCGACCTCGGCGTCACCGTGCTGCCGATCGAGCATCCGCGCCTGAAGGTGGAGCCGGTCTGCACGGTGGAAGCCGTGGTGGTGATGCGCCGCGACCACCCGCTGGCCCTGCTGCCGGAAGTGGGGCTGGCGGAGCTGGTGGCGCACGACCTGGTGGTGACGCATCCGCGCTCGATGCTGCGGCAGGGGCTGGAGCATCATTGCCGCGAGGCCGGGCTGACGCCGCGCCCGCGGTTCGAGGCATCCAATGGCGCGGTGGTGTGCCAGATGGCGGCACTGGGCCTGGGGGCCGCGCTGTCGGACCCCTTTGTCGCCCTGTCCACCCCGGCGCCGGAGCTGACCATGCGGCCCTTCGCGGCCTCCATTCCCCTGCCCTACGGGTTGTTCTTTCCCGCCTGGCAGCCCCGCCCCGCCGTGGTGGACCAGTTCGCCGCCCTGGTGGTGGAAACCGCGCTGCGGGAAGCCGCGGCGCTGCGGCGAGCCCCCTGACCTTGCCCCGGCGGCCGCGCCGCACAACCTGAGCAACACCGCCGCACATGGACCGGCCGGGGGTTCCGCCACCCGGCCGCGCGCGAACCGTTCCGCGCCGCATCACGCCCACAATCCGGGACCCCCCGCATGACCCTGCGCATTCCGTTCAGCAACAGCTACATCACTCTGCCGGAGCGCTTCTTCGCGCCATGTGACCCGACGCCGGTGGCCGCGCCAACGCTGGTCCGGGTGAATGCCGCGCTGGCCACGCTGCTGGGCATCGACCCTGCGGCCCTGGCGGATGCGGAAGGCGTGGCGGTGCTGGCCGGCAACCGCGTGGCCGAAGGCGCACAGCCCATCGCCACGGCCTATGCCGGGCACCAGTTCGGCGGCTTCACGCCGCAGCTCGGCGACGGCCGCGCCATTCTGCTGGGCGAGGTGGTGGGCCTCGATGGCGTGCGGCGCGACATCCAGCTCAAGGGCGCGGGCCCGACGCCGTTTTCCCGCCGGGGCGATGGCCGTGCCGCGCTGGGCCCGGTGCTGCGCGAATACCTGGTCAGCGAGGCGATGGCGGCAATGGGCGTGCCCACCACCCGGGCCCTGGCCGCCGTGACCACCGGCGAGGAGGTGATGCGCGAAACCGCCTTGCCCGGGGCGGTGCTGGCCCGCGTGGCGACCAGCCACATCCGCGTGGGCACGTTCCAGTTCTTTGCCGCGCGGCGGGACACGGAGGCGCTGCGCCTGCTGGCCGATCACGTGATCGCACGCCACTACCCGGAGGCGGCAACGGAGGAGGAACCGTACCGCGCGCTGCTGCAGGGCGTGGTGGCGCGGCAGGCGCGGCTGATCGCGCACTGGCTGCTGCTCGGCTTCATCCACGGCGTGATGAACACGGACAACTGTTCCATCGCCGGCGAAACCATCGACTACGGTCCCTGCGCCTTCATGGACGGCTACGACCCGGGAGCGGTGTTCAGCTCCATCGACCATGCGGGGCGCTATGCCTACGGCAACCAGCCCGCCATCGCGCACTGGAACCTGGCGCGGCTGGCCGAGGCCATGCTGCCCCTGCTGGCGGAGGACGAGGACACCGCCCTGGCCACGGCGCACGGGGCGCTGGCGGGTTTCCGCCCCGCCTTTGAGGCCGCGTATCTGGACGGGCTGCGTCGCAAGATCGGCCTGTCCACCGGGCAGGACGGGGATGCCGCGTTGATCCAGGAACTGCTCACCGCCATGGCTGCCGGCAAGGCCGACTTCACGCTGGTGTTTCGCCGCCTGGCGGACGCGGCCGCGGGTCAGGACGCGGCGGTTCGTGCCCTGTTCACCGATCCGGCGGCCTTTGATGCCTGGATGGATCGCTGGCGCGCGCGCCTGGAGGCGGAACCACAGGATGCCGAACAGCGCGCTGCCGCCATGCGTGCCGTGAACCCGGCCGTGATCCCGCGCAATCATCAGGTGGAGGCGGCGCTGGAAGCTGCCGTCACCCGGCGGGACTTCGCGCCCTTCGAAGCTTTGCTGGACGCCCTGTCCCGCCCGTTCGATGAGCGCCCTGGGCTGGAGCGCTTCGTTGAGCCGCCCGCGCCCGGCGGCGGCCCCTACATGACCTTTTGCGGCACCTGAGCCTTCAGGCGCCGCGCAGGCCGCGCGCCACTTCCTTCTGTTGCAGGAACTCCTCGCGCAGGCGGGCCACCTCGGCGGGGGGAATGCGGTCGATGTTGGCGTAATCCGCCTTCCAGTCCGGGTGGCCGGGCCACCGCAGTGGCGACTGCACGGTGGTGCGCGCGGCCGGCGCCGCTTCCAGCACGCGCAGCGCCAGCTCCAGCGTGGCGTCCTGGCTGGCGACGTCATGCGGCAGGCCGGCGGCGTTGCCCAGCGGCAGGTCGCTGAACAACAGGCGGGGCACGCCGCAATGCTCCACGATGTCCCTGGCGCAACCCATCACCACGGTCGCGATGCCATGCGCCTCCAAGTGGCGGGCCATCAGCGCGCAGGTCTGGTGGCAGACGGGGCAGTTCGGCACCAGCAGGGCGGCATCCGCGCCATCCTGCCGCAGCCGCCGCAGCAATTCCGGCGCGTCCACCTCCACCGTATGGCGCTGGCTGCGATTGGTGGGCACGCCGTGGAAGCGCGGCGCCAGCGTGCCGATGCGGCCGGCAGCAGCCGCGCGGCGCAGCGCCGGCAGCGGGAACCAGCTGTTCTGGTCCGTCGCCGGGCTGTGCTGGCGGTCGTAGGCGATGTGCGAGATGCGCAGGTCGTGTTCCGCCGCGCTGTCGCCGGAATACACCTCGAAGAACTTGGCCCGGGCGTTGTAGGGCGCGCCCGGCCCCTGGTCGCCCCGCGCCGGGTCGAAGCGCGCGGCGGTGGTCACCAGCGCCACGCGGCTTTCGGCCAGCGGCCGGGGCAGCGGGTGGAACGGCACCTCGGCGTGGTGCGCCCAGCGGTAGGGCGCGTGGCCCAGCGCCGCGTAGTAATCCCGCGTCCGCCGCATGTAGCCCACGGGGCCGCAGGGCGGCGGGTCTGCCGGCGCGTTCATCGGCCCGGGCCCGGTGCCCGGGGCGCGCGGGGCTGCGCCGTGGCGGAATGCTGCGTCATGGCGCGATCATGCGCGCCTGGCGCCGCCGCGCAACCCGGCGGCTGACAGAAAGGGCCCGGCGGCTATGATGGCCGCCGCGTGGCGATGGTGCCGGGCGGGCACCTTCAGGAGAAGACGGCATGGCAGCCCCCGGGGCGACCCCACCCGGCCGGGCCGGCCTGCCGGCATGAACCGCAGCCTGCGGCACCCGGCGCGGCTGCTGCCGCTGGCCTTTCTGCTGGCCATCCTGTTCGGCACCGGGCTGCTGATGCTGCCCGCCGCGCATGCTGGCGGGCAGGGGGCCACGCTGCTGGCGGCGGCCTTCACCGCCACCTCCGCCGTCACGGTCACGGGGCTGGCGGTGCAGGACACCGGCACCTACTGGTCCGGCTTCGGGCAGGGGGTGATCCTGGTGCTGGCGCAGCTCGGCGGCCTTGGCATCATGAGCGGGGCGACACTGCTGGGCCTGCTGGTCACCCGCCGCCTCAGCCTCGGCACGCGGCTGCTGGCGCAGGCGGAGGTGCGCGTGCTGGCGCTGGGCGATGTGCTGGCCGTGCTGCGGCTGATCCTGGCCCTGGCGTTGTGCGTGGAGCTGGCCATCGCGGCCGTGCTGGCGCTTCGGCTGCGCCTGTCGCACGGCCTGAACTGGGGCGAGGCGTGGTGGAGCGGCGTCTTCCACGCCGTGGGCGCCTTCAACAATGCCGGCTTTTCGTTGTACCCGGACGGGCTGGCGCGCTTCGCTGCGGACCCGCTGGTGCTGGGGCCGCTGGCGCTGGCCGTGGTGGTGGGCAGCCTCGGCTTTCCCGTGATGGCGGAGGTGATGCGCCAGCCCCGGCGCCTGTCGCTGCACAGCCGCCTGACGCTGTGGGGCACGGCGGGGCTGCTGCTCGCGGGCACGGCGGGGGTGCTGCTGTTTGAATGGAACAACCCCCGCACGCTGGGCGCGATGGATGCCGGCAGCCGGCTGCTGAGCGCCGCCTTTCACGCCGTCATGACCCGCTCCGGCGGCTTCAACGCGGGCGACACCGGCGCGCTGACCCAGGGCAGCTTGGCGTTGAGCTGCCTGCTGATGCTGATCGGCGGCGGCAGCGCCGGCACCGGCGGCGGCATCCGCGTGTCCACCTTTCTGGTGCTGGGGCTGATCGTCTGGGCCGAGGTGCGCGGCGACCCGGACGTTTCCGCTTTCCGCCGCCGCATCCCGCCCGACCTCCAGCGCCAGGCGCTGACGGTGGCAACGCTGGCCATGCTGGTGGTGGTCGCCGGCACGCTGGCGATGCTGGCGATGACGGACCACCCGGCCGGCGTGCTGTTGTTCGAGGTGATCTCGGCCTTCGCCACGGTGGGCCTGTCCACGGGCATCACGGGCGACCTGCCGCCCGCCGCGCAATGGCTGCTGATGCTGCTGATGTTCGTCGGCCGCGTCGGCACCGTCACCGTGGTCACTGCCCTGGCGCTGCGCCGCACCCGCCGCCTGTACCGCTTTCCCGAGGAGCGACCGATCGTTGGCTAGAAGCTCTGGCATGACCGACGGCATCGCCGTGATAGGCCTCGGCCGCTTCGGCGGCGCCGTCGCGGAATCGCTGTTGCGCCTCGGGCACGACGTGCTCGGCATCGACGAAAGCGCCGAGCTGGTGCAGCAATGGGCCGACCGGCTGACCCACGTGGTGCAGGCGGACGCCACCAACGGGGACACGCTGCGCTCGCTCGGCGTGCATGACTTCCGCCACGCCATCGTCGGGATCGGCACGGATATCGAGGCCAGCGTGCTGACCGTACTGGCGCTGGACGAGCTTGGCGTGCCCGACATTTGGGCCAAGGCGCTGGGCAGCAAGCACGGCCGCATCCTGGAGCGCACCGGCGCGCACCACGTGATCTACCCCGAGGCCACCATGGGCGAGCGGGTGGCGCATCTGGTCACTGGCAAGATGATCGACTTCATCGAGCTGGAAGACGGCTATGCCATCGTCAAGACCTGCGCGCCGCGCGGCGCCGTGGGCCGCACCCTGGCGCAGTGCGGCTGGCGCAGCGAGCAGGGCGTCACGGTGGTGGGCATCAAGCGGCTGCGCGGCGGGTTCGAGCCCGGCCTGCCGGAAACCCTGATCCGCGAAGGCGACCTGCTGATCGTCGCCGGCCCCACCGCCAGGGTGGAGGCCTTCGCGGCCCGCACCTGACGGTCAGGCGCCGCCGCGCGGGGGCGGCAGGCTGCGCGCCGCCTCCGCCGCCACGAAGTTGCGGGCCAGGGCATGGTACACCCCCTCGCGGCACACCAGGCGCGAGGCGGCGAAGCCGATCAGCGAGGCGAGCATCAGCGGCACCACCAGGTGGTGGTCGCCGGTCATTTCCTCCACGATCACGAAGGCGGTGATGGGCGCCTGCACCACGCCGGAAAAATACGCCACCATGCCGAGCACGATCAGGGCCTGCGCCGGCGCGCCGGGCAACAGCGCCGCCATGTTGGACCCGAGCCCCGCGCCCACGGACAGCGACGGCGCGAAGATGCCGCCCGGGATGCCGCTGACGGAGGACAGCAGCGTGGCCAGCAGCTTCAGCACGCCGAAGCCGGCGGACACCTCGCCGTCGCCCTGCACCAGGGCCTGCGCCTGGGCATAGCCCGTGCCGAACACCGCCCCGCCGGACGCCAGCCCGCACAGCGCCACCAGCAGCCCGCACACCGTGGCGACCACCAGCGGGTGCCGCTTCAGCGCCGCTCCCGCCCGGCCCGGCAGCCCGCCGGCGAAGAGCACCAGCAGCCGGCTGAAGCCGCCGCCCAGCAGCCCGCCCGCGATGCCCAGCAGCGGCACGGCGAGCCACCCCTGCCACGACCCGCCCAGCGCCGCGCCGGTGGTGCCGAAATAGGTGTAGTCCCCCTGGATGGCGAGCGAGGTCAGGCCCGCCGCGATCACGGTGCTGATGACGATGCCGTTGGTGCGCTCGTCGAAGGAGCGCCCCATTTCCTCGATCGCGAAGACGATGCCGGCCAGCGGCGTGTTGAAGGCCGCCGCCACGCCCGCGCCCGCGCCGGCCATGATCAGCCCCGGCTGGCGGCGGGGCGACAGCCGCCCCACCGCGAACATGATGGAGGCGCCGACCTGCACCGTCGGCCCTTCGCGGCCGATGGAAGCGCCGCCCAGCAGCCCGACCGCCAGCAGCAGGGTCTTGCCCACCGCGATGCGCAGCGACACCAGCCGCTCCCGCGCCGCCAGCCCGTGCAGCCGCCGCGCCGCGATGGCCTGCGGGATGCCGCTGCCGCCCGAGTTGGGAAACCAGCGCCGGGCGATAAAGGCGGAGGCGAGAAAGGCCAGCGGCGTCAGCAGCAGGGCCAGCCAGGGGCGCCCCGCCGTGGTGGCGGCGAACAGCGCGCTGGCATGGTCCGCCAGCTGCGCGATGCCCACCGCCGCAGCACCCACCACCAGCCCCCCGGCGACAAACAGCGCGAGGCGCCCGCCCTTGCGGGACACGATGCGCAGGCGGCGGCGGCGTCGGGGGGTCAGGGCAGGCAGCATGGGCAATGCGGGGTCCGTGTCTGAAAGCGGCTTGCGGAAGCTGAGCCCTGCACGCGCCGGGCCGCGAAGTAAAGCCATGGCAGCCAGACGCCGCGCCAGCCGGTCCGCACCGGCGCCAAGCAAATCCGGCCCGCCACGAGCGTTGCAGCAGCAGCCAAAGCGAAAGGAACCACCATGGAAACACGCCCCTTCGAGGTCCGCTGGTCGGAGCCCGCCCTGGCCCGGCTGCGCGAGCGGCTGCAGGCCACCCCGCTGCCCCGCGCACCCGTCGGAGCCGGCTGGCGCTACGGTTGCGACCCGGACTTCCTGGCCATGCTGCGCGATCGCTGGATCGATGGCTACGACGCCGCGGCCGCTGCCGCGGAGCTGAACCGCCACCCGCAGCTCATGGCCCGGGTGGAGGACATGGAGATCCACGCCATCCACGTGGTGGGCGAGGCCGGCGGGCGGCGGCCGCTGTTGCTGACGCATGGCTGGCCGGGCTCGGTGCTGGAATTCCAGGACGTGATCGGGCCGCTGGCCTTTCCGTCGCGGCACGGCGGCCGGGCGGAGGATGCCTTCGATCTGGTGATCCCCTCGCTGCCGGGCTTCGGCTTTTCCGGCAAGCCGGCGGCGCCGATCGGCCCCCGCACCACCGCGCGGCTGTTCGCGGCGCTGATGCGCGGCCTGGGCTACCCGCGCTTCCGGGCGCAGGGCGGCGACTGGGGCGCGGGCGTGTCCGCTTGGCTGGCGCTGGACCATGCCGGGGCGGTGGAGGCGATCCACCTCAACTACCTGCTGACCCAGCCCGACACCACGCCGCAGATGCCGGAGGAACAGGCCTGGATGGCGGCCATCGAGGATTGCCAGCAGCGGCTCGGCGCCTATGCCCGGCTGCAGGGCACCAAGCCGCAGTCGCTGGCCTATGCGATGCAGGACAACCCCCTGGCCCAGGCGGCCTGGATCGTGGAGCGGTTCCACGACTGGGCCGACCTGCGGGGACGACCCGTGCAGGACGTGTTCGGCATGGACCGGCTGCTGACCAACATCATGATCTACGTGATGAACGATGCCTTCACCACCGCCGCCTGGTACTACGCCGGCGCGCAGGCGGAGGAGGTCCGCAAGGTGCCGCCCGGGCGCCGCGTGGAGGTGCCCACCGCCATCGCCCGCTATCCGGACCCGCGCAACCCCATGCCGCCGCGAAGCTGGGTGGAACGGGGCTACGCCGTCAGCCGCTGGACCGACATGCCCCGTGGCGGCCACTTCGCGGCGCTGGAGGAGCCGGAGCTGTTTGTGGAGGACCTGCGGGCCTGGGCGCGGGTGGGCTGATCGCCCCGGATTTGGCGCGGCGGGCGGAAGCGGCTAACCTTGGGGGTGTTGTTCCTGGGGTGCCTCCGCGCGGGGGGCTGAGACGGCAAGGCCGAACCCATCGAACCTGATCCGGGTCATGCCGGCGGAGGGATGGAAAACAACGGCCTGCCACCAGGCCCGCTCTCTTTCCCCCCGATTCCGCATGGCCCAGCGCAAGGGAGCCCTGGCCATGCCTGAGACAGCGGATACCGCCCCCCGGGTTCTGGTGATCGGCGCCGGCGTCGCCGGGCTGGCGGTGGCCACCGTGCTGGCCGAGCGCGGCGCGGCCGTCACGGTGCTGCACCGCCCGGAACCGGCCAGCCGGGCCTCCCACGTGGCGGGCGGCATGCTGGCGCCGTGGTGCGAGGCCGCCGATGCCCCGCCGGCGCTGGTGGCGCCGGGTGCCGCCGCCATCGGCTGGTGGGCGGCGCGGGTGCCGGGCACGCTGCGCCGCGGCAGCCTGCTGCTGGCCGCGCGGCGGGACCGGGGGGAGCTGGACCGCTTCGCGCGCCGCACCACAGGCCACCGCCGCTGCGACGCTGCCGCCATCGCCGCGCTGGAACCCGAGCTGGAAGGCCGCTTCGCCGACGGGCTGTTCTTTCCGGAAGAGGCGCACCTGGACCCGCGCGCGGCGCTGCTGTCGCTGGCCGGGGCGCTGGAAGGCCGTGGCGCGGTGTTCCGGGAAGGCGACTTCAGGGAAGCCGATGCCGCCGGCTTCGACCATGTGGTGGACTGCCGCGGCCATGCTGCGGCGGCGGCGCTGCCCGACCTGCGCGGCGTGCGTGGCGAGATGCTGCTGCTGCGCTGCACCGGCCTGTCGCTGTCGCGCCCCGTGCGGCTGCTGCACCCGCGCATCCCGCTCTACGTCGTACCGCGCGGCGAAGGGCTGTTCATGGTGGGCGCCACGATGATCGAGAGTGCCGGGCGCCACGCTATCACCGCGCGATCCGCCATGGAGCTGCTGAACGGCGCCTATGCGCTGCACCCCGCCTTCGGCGAGGCCGAGATCCTGGAAGCCGCCAGCAACATCCGCCCCGCCTTTCCCGACAACATGCCCGCGCTGCGCCGTGACGGCCGCGTGCTGCGCGTCAACGGCATGTTCAGGCACGGCTTCCTGCTTTCGCCTTCGCTCGCCGAACAGGTCGCCGCGGCGGTGTTCGGCATCTCAACCCCCGGCCTGCCAGGAGAAGCGGCATGAATATCATCGTCAACGGCAAGCCCCGCAGCGTGGCGGCGGCAACCCTGGCCGAGGTGCTGGAGGAGCTGGGCTACACCGGCCCGCGCGTGGCCACCGCGCTGCGCAGCGAGTTCGTGCCCGCCGCGCGCCGCGCCGAATGCCGGCTTGCCGAGGGCGACGTGGTCGAGATCCTCGGCCCCATGCAGGGGGGCTGAACCATGCGGGCATATGGGACCGACCTGTCCTCGCGGCTGTTGCTGGGCACCGCGCTGTATCCTTCGCCCGCGGTGATGGCGGAGGCCATCCGGGCGGCGGAGGCCGGCGTGGTCACCGTGTCGCTGCGCCGGGAAGGCGCGGCGGGCGAGGAGGGCGCGGGCGCCGGCCAGCGATTCTGGGATTTGGTCGGCGGCCTCGGGCCGCGCGTGCTGCCCAACACCGCCGGCTGCCATTCCGTGAAGGAGGCGGTGCTGACCGCGCAGATGGCGCGCGAGGTGTTCGGCACGCCCTGGATCAAGCTGGAGGTGATCGGCGAGGACGACACCCTGCAACCCGACGTCTTCGGGCTGGTGGAAGCCGCGCGCATCCTGTCGCGCGATGGCTTCCAGGTGTTTCCCTACACCACGGAGGACTTGGTGGTGGCCGGCCGGCTGCTGGATGCCGGCTGCGAGGTGCTGATGCCCTGGGGGGCGCCCATCGGCTCCGGCCGCGGCCTCAACAACCCCTACGGGCTGCGCAGCCTGCGCGCGCATTTTCCCGATGTGCCGCTGATCGTCGACGCCGGCATCGGCCTGCCGTCCCACGCGGCGGCGGCCATGGAACTGGGCTTCGATGGCGTGTTGCTGAACACCGCCGTGGCCCGCGCCGGCGACCCCGTGGCCATGGCCCGTGCCATGGCGCTGGCGGTGCGGTCCGGCCGCCTGGCCTTTGAGGCTGACCCGATGGAGGCGCGCGACATGGCCTCGCCTTCCACGCCCGTGGTGGGCGCGGCGGTGTTCGCATGATGCGCCTGCCGTCCCGCTTCTACCCCGTGGTGCCGGACCTCGGCTGGGTGCGGCGGCTCGTGCCCGGGGCGAAGCTGATCCAGCTCCGCCTGAAGGACGCGCCGGACGCCGAGCTGCGCCGCCAGGCGGCGGAAGCGGCGGCGCTGTGCCGCGCGCACGGCGCCCTGCTGGTGCTGAACGATTTCTGGCGCGTCGCCATCGACCTGAAGCTGGATGCCGTCCACCTGGGGCAGGAGGACCTGCGGGACGCCGACCTGGCGGCCATCCGCGCCGCCGGCCTCCGCCTCGGCCTCAGCACGCATTCCGAGGCGGAGCTGGACACCGCGCTGGCGGCCGGGCCCGATTACGTGGCGCTGGGGCCGGTGTATCCCACCACGCTGAAGGTGATGCCCTGGGCGCCGCAGGGGCTGGACCGGCTGCGGGCATGGAAGCGCCGCATCGGCGCGCTGCCGCTGGTGGCGATCGGCGGCATCACGCTGGAGCGTGCCCCCGGTTGCCTCGTGGCCGGGGCCGATTGCGTGGCCGTGGTATCGGACATCACGGGCCACGCGGCGCCGGAGCAGCGCGCCCTGGCATGGCGCGACGGGCTGGACCGGTGACGAGCGCAACAGGGCCGGTGGGTTTTGCTTGTTGCGAACGGCGGAAACTGCCTAGCCTTGGCGTCGTTACGCTGCTGCCTGCGCCGACATGTTATCGGCAGGCGCCGCGGGTGACAGATCAGGAGTGTGGCCATGCCCACCAAGACGACCTCTAAGACGTCTGAGCCGAAAGATTCCGACGCCGCCGCGAAGCCGGTGAAGGCGAAAAAGGCTGATGCCGCCGCCAAGCCGGCGAAGGCCAAGGATGGTGCCGCCGAAGCCAAGCCGGTAAAGGCCAAGAAGGTCGCGCAACCCGCCGAGGGTCGCAAGCCCAACGCCTTGCAGCAGCCCTTGCAGCCGTCCGAGGATCTGGCGGCGGTGGTCGGCTCCGACAAGCTCGCCCGGGGCGAGGCGGTCAGCAAGGTGTGGGCCTACATCAAGGAACACAAGCTGCAGAACCCCAAGGATGGCCGCGAGATCCTGGCGGATGACAAGCTGGGCAAGGTGTTCGGCAAGTCCAAGGTGACGATGTTCGAGATGAACAAGCATCTCGCCCAGCACCTGAAGTAACGCCGGCAGAAGGCAGTCGCCGGGGCCTCGCGCCCGGCCGCTGCCGGTCGCGAAGGCCCTGGGTCACCGTGACCGGTACAGGGTGGGCCAGTCGCCGGGCTGGCTGCCGCCACAGGCGTCCTGGAAGGCGGCACCCCTGAGCTGGAACTGGCGTCCGTCCCAGCTCCATTCCGCCGTGATGCCGCAATCCGCCAGTCCCCGGCCCTTGGCACTGAACACCAGGATGCCGGTGTCCGGATCGAAATACGGCTCTGTCAGGGAATTCTCCGGCGTATTGCCCCGGAACGGCAGGACCGGCCGGAAAGGCACGGGTGCCCCGTTCGCCGTGCGCGGCACGATGGAAACCAGCGACCACCCCTGATAAGCGCCCATGCCGCACGGCAGGATCACCAGTGCATTGCGTTCATCCAGCGCGAAGGCACCGGTGGCATCGGCCTCCTGCGCATCGTTCTCCTCGCATTCCTCGGCCTTGAAGCGCGCGGCGCTGGCCAGCTTGGCGCGGCGGATCAGGGCATTGCCCTGTGCCTCGCTCAACGCTGTGGCGGGCCTGAAGCGCGGAACCGCCGGCAGCGTCGGCGCGGCGGGCACCTGCGCGGCGGGCGCGGTGCCACGGCGCACCAGGGCGGTTACGCCATCCAGCCGCCCCTGGCGCTCATCCATCCGCAGCAGCGCGGCCATCATTCCGGCCAGCGGCACCACGCCTTCTTCCTCCGTGCCGACCTGCAGGGTGGCCGCATCGCGGATGCGCGACAGCATGTCCGCGACCGCCGCCGGCTGGTCGGCGGCAAAGGTGGTGAGGCCGTCTTCCTGCTTCACGGTCCAGGCCGGGGCGGCCAGGCTCAGCGGGCGCCCGTCCACGCGCACCGCGTCGCGCTCCGCCGTGAAGGGCACCGTCAGCGTCACGGTGGTGGCCGCGTCGGGGCCGGCGGCCCGCGACAGCCGCAGGTCCGGCCGTTCCGCCACGCCGTCCTCGAAGCCCTTGGCTTCGCAGGTCAGGCCATTGTCGCAGGCGATCAGCCAGGAGCCGTAGGTGTCGTAGGACGGCTCCGCCGCCGCCGCGGCTCCCGCCCAGCCCAGTGCCAGGGCGGCCGCCAGCGGCATTCCGCCCCGCCAAAGCTTCAACATCCCAGGGGTCATCCTTTCCGTGTCTGGCCGGCCCGGCGGTTCGCCGTGCCGGGCGGGCGGCCGGTGCCGCCCCAGCCGTTGCGCCGGATGTTCCGGCGCTCGATCTCCACGCGCAACCCGCGCGGGTCGCCAAGCTGCTGCAGCAGAGCGTCCAGCGTGCGGTTCAGGATGGCCACGCCGTTGCAGTCGGGCCCGTGCCGCCGGGTGCCATGCAGTAGGATGTCCCGCCCGCCATGGTCCGGCCGCAGGATCAGCGCCAGCGGCCCCAGTCCCCGGAGGATTGGCTCCGCCGCGCCGGACAGGTCGGCGGCGTCCAGCACCCGGTAGCGCCCGGCGGGCACGTCGCCGCCCGGCAGGGCAGGGTCGCGGGTGGCGTTGCCGCAGGCCATGGCGGTGCTGGCGGGCGCGTTCCACTGCGCCCGCACCGGGCCGAACAGCACGTCGCGACCGTGCCGCAACGTCAGCACCGGGTGGTTCTGACGCGGCGGCACGGCGATGCGCAGGCAAGTGGCCTCGTCACGCGCCAGCTTCCGCCGCCCCGCCCGCAGGGTGCGCAGCATGCCGTAGCCCAGCAGCAGCAGGCCCAGCACCAGGGCGAGCGCGGCGATCACGGCCGGCCTTTCGGCTGGCCGCCCTGCTGGTCCAGCATCCATTGTTGCTGCCACAGGCGCGCCGTGGCCGTGGCATCCTGTTGCGGCACCCAGACCCGCAGGGCGGGCGAGCCGGCGTGCTCCGCCCGCGCCGCGGCTTCCACATAGGCCCGGTCGGTGGCCGCCCGGTCCCAGGCGGACAAGGCGAACAGCAGGCCTGCGGCAAACAGCAGCAGGGCGCCGGACAGCATCCACAGCACGGCGCCGTCCAGGTCCTGCCGCCTCATGACCGCCCCCGCCCACGCCGGGCCGGAACGGCCAGCAGCTTGTCGAGCTGCGCCGACAGGTCGGGTTCCTCCACCCGGCTGCGCAGCGCGGCCTGCAACAGCGCGCAGGCGCTGGTCACGTCGCGGTCCTTGCGCCCGGCGGCCTGGACGATGGGTGGCAGGGCGGTCACCAGGAGGGTGATCTCGCGCGCAGGCGGCACGGGCTGGCGCATGATGTCGCGCGCCATGGCCAGCAGCGGTTCCACCGTGGCCGGCGCGCCGCCGCTGCGTCCGGCTTCCTGCAGCTGGCTCAGCAGCATCGGCACCGCGGCGCGTTCCAGCGCTTCGCGCGCGGAGGGCTCCATGGCCGCCGGGTGGGACGGCGCCCAGGCCGGCGCGGGTGGGCCGAAGCGGCCCAGCAACATGCGGTCCAGCCGCTGCCCGGCCGCGGCGCCGCCGAGCCACCAGCCGAATACCAGCCCGGCGGCGGCACCCCCCAGCAGCGCCGCCCAGAAGGCTGCCCCGGCAGGCGGCACCGCCCAGCCCACCAACCCCATCGCGGCGGCGCCACCCAGCAAGGCCAGCAAAAGCCGCCGCTGCGCCGCGGACATCCAGGTGGCCGCCCCGGCCTCGTGCATCATGCCTCAGCCTCCGGAGGAATAAGACCGGCCCGTCGCGCCGAAGCCGGCGCGGGACACGGTTTCGGTGCGGCTGGACAGCGCGCCGCCATCGCCCGCGATGCTGGCCAGGCTGCGCGCCGGCGCCAGCCGCCGCGCGCCGCTGTCCCAGGCCTGCGCAACGCCGCCGCCGGCGGGACGATAGGTTGCGGCGGGCGCGCGGTCCGCGGTCCAGCCCCAGCCCTGCCAGCGCGGCGCGTAGCCGGTGTGGCTGAACCACACCTGGTTGTAATGGCCGGACCAGCCGTGGCCGCCGACGACGCCGCCCGACCCGCCGCCGCTGGCGATGCGGGTGCCGGGCAGCGACAGTTCCTGGCAGCGGGTCCACACGGCCTCGCAGCCCTGTTGTTCCGTGAACCGGCTGGGCAGGACGGTGGGCTCGCAGCGGTCCCAGCCGGCTTCGCAGTCCGCGCGGTCGTCATAGCCGGGCGCCCGGCGGTCGAAGCTGGTGCCGCCAAGATCCTGGCCGACGCTTTTGGGCGGCAGGAGCCCGTCCGTGACCGGTTGCGGCTGCTGCCCCGGGGGGCCGAGTGCCCAGACGCCGCCTTGCCGGTCCCGCACGGCCGGCAGCCGGTCGCCGCTTCGCGGGTCGGCGAACCAGCCGGCCAGCACGGGCCGCCACAGATTGCCGGCCGAGGGTTCGCCGCCCTCGCAGGCCCCCGCGCCGAAGCTGGCCTCGCAATCCGCCCGAAGGGTGAAGCGGGGGCGCGTGGCCGCCTGTTCGCTTTGCGCCACGCGTTCCAGCGTCTGGCACCGCGCCGGGTCGGCGGACAGGCGCCGATGCGCCGCCTCGCAGGCTTCCAGGCGCTGGGCGGCGTCCAGAGGCGTGTCGGGGAGCGGCGCTTCGTCGCAGGCTGTCGCGGCAAGGCCCACCGTCACCAGCGCCGCCGCCCGCACGGTGCGGGAACGGCCAAGGCGCGGGGGCGGCGCGTGCGTCACCGCTCAGCCCGCCATGCAGGCATTGTTGAGAATGCCGGCGCCCACCTGCATGAAGGCGATGAACACCGCGCCGCCGCCCACCTCGTCCGCCTCGATCTCCGCCCGCAGGCGTCCCTGCAGCAGGGCGGACAACAACAGGTGCGCCAGCAACTGCACCAGCACCGCCACGGCGCACCAGATGGCCTGGTCCAGCGGTCCGGCGGCGCTGCCCGCCACGGCGGCGATGGGCAACACCATGCCCACCGCCTTGCCGCCAAAGGCGATGGCGGTGGGCAGGTTGCCGGCGCGCAGCAGCGCCAGTTCCTTTTGCGGCGTCACCGCGGACACCAGCATCAGGCCGAGCGCCCAGAACGCCGCGCCCAGCGTGAAAGCCACCAGAAAGCCCAGCAGCGTGGCGGGAAAGATGTCGAGGATATCGACGGCGTGCATGCGCGGTCTGCGGCTCCGGCTCAGGGGGCGAGGATGTGGGGCACGAAGCGCGCATCGATGCGCGTGACGGGCATGGGGGATTCGCGGAACGACAGCCCGGCGGCGGCGCCATCGATCATCCACACGCTGGGCGCGGCATGCACGCCGTCCAGCAGCGGCAGGGGGCAATGGGCCTGCCACAGCAAGGGGCCATGCTCCGTGGCGGCGGGCTGGCCAGGCAACGACACGCCTTCGCCATCCCAGCCCCTGCGGGGTTTGCTCACCACCGGCCCGTCCAGCACGCCGGGCTCCAGCGCCGCGGGCAGCAGAAAGGGGCAATCGGGAAACATCGTCCACAACACCGCCAGCAGCGCCTTGTCCGCCAGCAGGCGTGTCCAGGGCTGCGGCAGGATGCGTGTGCGGCTGGCGGGCAGGGCATCGACGTTCTGTTCCCGCTCCATCCAACGCCAGGGATAAAGCTTGACCAGCAGTTCCAGCACCGCGTCCCCGACGTCGGTGAAGCGCAGCGCCTCTGTGTCCCATCCCACCTGGGCAATGCCGCAGCGGTGCAGGTCCAGCCCCACCTCGCCCGCCGTGTCGGCCAGCCAGTCGGCGGTGAAGCGCTCGGCGGTGTCCAGCGGTGCGCCATCGCCGTCGGCATCGCCGCCGCTGGCAATGGCCAGGCGACCGCCCAGGCGCAGCTTGCGCCACATGTCGAGCAGCTTCTCGTAGATCAGGTTTTCCTGGTCCTCGCCGCCGGCGCCATGCGCGGCCTTCCAGCTTTCAAACCATTCCCACTGCAGATAGGACGCCTCCGGCATGCACACCGGGCCATCGGCCTCGTAGTCCAGCAGCCGGGGTACGCCGTTTCCGTCCAGGGTGAAGTCCATGCGGCCCACAAAGGCGGTTTCGCGCGCCCGCCAGCTTTGCTCGATGGCCGAAACCATGTTGGCGCTCTGGATGCCGAAGGGGGCGTAGTCGCCGGCCGCGATCACCGCGTCGATCGCCCGCAGGCACAGGGCATGCACGGTGTCGGCGGCCTGCAGCCAGCGGGCGGCTTCGTCGGCGGTCAAGGCGTAGGCAGCCTCCGTGTTCCAATAAGGTGCGCCGCCGGCGGCGCCGGGCTCCAGCAGGCCCAGCGCGCGCAGCCGGTCGCGAAACGGGCCGGGGGTGGGGGCGCGCAGCCGGCGAAGCGAAAGCATGGTGGTCCTCACAGCAGGATATGCGGCACGAAGCGGTCTTCCAGCGTGGTCACCAGCCCGTCTCCTTCGCGGATGCCCAGGCCGCAGGGCTGGCCGCCCACGGACCACACCCCCATCACCGGATAGGCGGCCATGCCGCCCGCGTCATGCGCCGGCAACGGCGCCCATTGCTGCCACACGGTGGGCGAGGGTGGCAGCCCCTCCGCCCGCTCGGTCGAGGCGCCGGCATCGGCGTCCACCAGCATGCCATGGCCTTCCAGCCCCAGCGCCGGCTTGCCGATGGCATCGCCCGCCACCCCGCCGCGCTCCAGCGCGGCCGGCAGCAGCAGGGGGTGGCCGGGGAACATCCGCCACAGCTCCGCCAGGATGGCCTTGTTGGCCTGCAGCATGCGCCGCGCCGGCTCGATCCACCGGGTGCCGCGCGCGGGCAGCAGCGGCCCGCCTTCCTCGGCATCCATCCAGTCCCAGGGATAGAGCTTGAAGCATGCTTCCAGCGGCCCGCCGTCCGGCAACACAAAGCGTCCGAGGCCCGCATGCCAGGAGATGTCGTCCACCGCGACGAATTCCGCGCCATGCCCGGCGGCGCGGGCGGTGGCCATCAGGTAGGCCACCTGGGCGATCTCGTCGTCCCGGTTCCGCTCGGCGGCGAAGTGGATGCGCGGCGGCAGCCGCAGGGCAGGCCAGCGGGCCACCAGCGCGTCGTCGATGGCACTCCACTGGTCGGCGCCGGGGGGCAGGTTCGGTGCCTGGCGTTCGAACCAGGCGAGCTGCACCACCGCAGCCTCGAACAGCGCGGCGGGGGTTTCGGCATTGAACTCGAACAGCTTGATGTCGCCATCCGGCGCCAGCCGGAAGTCAAAGCGCCCGTAGAGCGACGGCTCCGCCGCGCGGTGCGAGGCCTCCACCAGCCGCGCTAGACGATCGGAGAAGCCAAAGCCACGGTAGTCGCCGGCCCGCACCACCGCATCGGCGGCGGCGTCGATCATGGCTTCCAGCTCCCGGGCCGCCGCCGCCATGCGCTCCGCCACGCGGGCGTCCAGCACGTAGCAGGCATCGCGGCACCAGTACTCGCGCCCGTCCGGGGAATGAAAGCCGAAGCCCAGGGCCTCCGCCTCGGCGACAAAGCGGTCGTCGCGGGGCAGGCGAGCGCGGCGGATGGCCGCCATTGGCGCGGGTTCGGTGCTCAGCATGTCCTGCCCAGGGCACGGCGGGCGGTCCCGACGGCGTGGTTCGTTGCAGGGCAGAAGGCAATCTGGCGCGGGTGATGTCAACTTGCCGGAAGTGTCACTTCCCTATCAGTCTGCCGCAAAGCCGCGCCGCCGGCCCTGGCGGCATATCGGAAGGGTATGGATGGGATGGTAAAGGTCACGCTCGACCTGTCGCGGCTGCTGGAGGACGGCCAGATCACGCGGCAGGAGCACGACCGGCTGGCCCGCCTCGGCCGGCGCGACACCGGCTCGCTGCTGGTCAACGCCCTGATCGGCTTTGGCGTGCTGGCGGTGAGCGGCGGCGTGCTGGCCCTGCTGCCCAGCATCCTGACCGCGGTGCCGCTGGGGCTGGCGATGCTGGCCTGCGGCGCGTGGCTGGTGCTGTCCGGCCGCCGCCGCTGGGCCGTCCTGGCGACCATCCTGGTGCTGGTCGCGGCCCTGTTGCTGGGCGCCAGCATCCTGGTGCTAAGCGGCGGGCAACTGTCGCTGGACGGCACGGCGGAGGAGGTGCCGCTGCTGGATTCGCGCATTGCGTTTCTGCTGGTGGCGGCGCTGTTCGCGGGCTGCGCCGTGCTGGCCGGCAGCGGCCTGCTGGTGGCGCTGGCGGTGCTGCTGCTGGGCGGCATGCTGGGCAGCGGCACAGCCTATGGCCACGCCTTCTATGCCCTGGGGACGGAAGAACCGCTGCTCACCGTGCTGGCGTTCTCGGGCTTCGCGGCGGCGGCGCACGGGCTGGCCGAGCGGCTGCGCGCGGCGGGGGCGCGGCTGGCCGACATCGCGGCGCGCACGGCGCTGCTGCTGGTCAACCTGGGCTTCTGGGTCGGTTCGCTCTGGGGCGACAACGCGGCGTGGCTGCTCCGGCTGCTGTGGCGGCCAGTGCCGGCGGATGCCTTCAGCATCGCCTGGGCGCTGGCGCTGCTCGGCGCGGCGATCTGGGCCGGGCGCAGCAACCGGCGCTGGCTGCTCAACCTCGCCTGCGTGTTCGGCGGCATTCATTTCTACACCCAGTGGTTCGAACGGCTGGGTGCCACGCCGCTCAGCCTGCTGGGCGGCGGCGTGCTGATGCTGATCTTCGCCGTCGGGTTGTGGCGCCTCAACGAACGCTGGATGGTGGAAGACGCGGCGGCGCCTCACTCCACCGCGTCGTCGTAGCGGTCGAGCACGGCGCGGGCGGCCGCATGGCCGGCGAAGCGCTGCTTCAGCCGGGCCAGTGCCGCGTCGGTGCCTTCGCAGTTCGCCCGCAGCCCGCGCTGGATCTCGCGGATGCGGGCGGGATTCTCGGCGTCCTCGCCGCGGAAGTGGTCGCAGCGGTCGCGGCGGGCAACGAACTCCGCCACCTCGTGCGGCAGTTCCGCCGCCAGGGCCGGTGGAGCCACCAGCAGCAGGACCAGCATCAGGCCGCGCGTGGTCATTCGTCCGGTCCTCGGTACAAGATGGTCAGCCGCCAGCCGTCGCGCCCACGCTCGAACACCAGGTCGTCCACGCGCACCTGGCCCGGCACGGCGTTGCGCGGGTCGATGCGCGGTTGCGGCGTGTCGCGGATGCGGTCCAGCACGCTGCGCCCGGTGGCCGGGTCATCCACCCGCCGCAGCAGGCGGCGAAAGGCGGTCGGCAGGCTGCTGGCGGAAAGCGGCAGCACGGGTTCGTCGTCCAGCTCGCCATGGCTGGCCACCGGCAGCCGGCTCATCCGCGTGACCGCCGCCATGTCACCGGCCAGCACGGCCCGGCGGAAGTCTTGCCAGAATGCCTGCAACCCGGCGTTTTCAGGGGCAGCCCGACCGGCGGTCGGGGATGTGGCCAGCGCCAGCGCGGCGGCGGCCAGGACCCTGCGGCCGCCGCGTGGCGGGGCCGGCCTCAAAGATTCTTTTCCAGCAGCTGGGTCAGTGCCCCGGTGCGTGGCTGCGCGTCGTCCACCTTGGCGAAGGGGCGCCAGTTGATGTCCAGCACGCCGTCGCGGAACGCCAAGCCGTTGGGGTCGTTGGACGCCGGCTCCGCGAAGCCCGCCGCCGCCAGTGCGAGGGTCGTCGCCACTGCGAGGACGGAACGCCGGGCGATCATGAACCAACCTTTCGAAGAGGCGGGCCGTGGCGCCGCCGGCAGTGAGGCCGTGGATGCTGCCGCATTGACGACGTGGGGCAAGCCACCCCAGCGCGATTTTGCTGAAACGTGATGATCGCACCGCGCGAAAACGCCGGGCCGCCATGCCGCCGTGCCGGGTTCTCGCGCAGCCTTGATCCGCTGCTGGTCCGACGGCGGCGTTGCTGCACGGGTGGCCCTGGCCACCCGCACCCCTTGTTTGGAGCCAGCACCATGAACCCGACCGGCAACACCATCCTGATCACCGGCGGCGGCTCCGGTATCGGCGCGGCCCTGGCGCAGCGCTTCCACGATGCGGGCAACACCGTGATCGTCGCCGGACGGCGGCTGGCGGCGCTGGAGGACACCGTCGCCGGACGCGCCAACATGCACGCGATCGAACTGGACGTGGACAGCGCCGGGGGGGTGGCCGACTTCGCCCGGCGCCTGTTGGCCGAGCACCCGGCGGTCAACGTGCTGGTCAACAACGCCGGCATCATGCGCTTCGAGACGCTGGACCAGGCGCGGGACCTGTCGGATGCGGAGCAGACCATCGCCACCAACCTGCTCGGCCCCATCCGGCTGATCGACGGGCTGGTCGGGCATCTGTCCTCGCAGCCGGGTGCGGCGATCGTCAACGTCACTTCCGGCCTTGCCTTCGTGCCACTGGTGGCGACGCCCACCTACAACGCCACCAAAGCGGCCATGCATTCCTACACGGTGTCGCTGCGCGCCGCGCTGCGGGGACGGGTGGAGGTGATCGAGCTGGCGCCGCCGGCGGTGCAGACCGGTCTCACCCCCGGCCAGGAAAGCCGCCCCGGCTACCAGCCGCTGGATGCCTTCGCGGATGAGGTGATGGCGCTGTTCGCGCGGCAACCCACGCCGGCCGAGATCCTGGTGGAACGCGTGCGCGGCCTGCGCTTCGCCGAGGCGGAAGGGCGGTTCGACGCCACCATGGCCCAGCTCAACGACTTTGCCGCCAAGGCGCGCGGGGGCTGAGGGTCGGATTGCCGGGCGGGCGGTGCTACAACCCGGCTTCCCGAAGGAAGCACCGCCCTTGATCGAACAATACGGCTGGTCCGACGCGCTGCGGCAGGCCTTCGCGCCGCATGCCGGGGCCGGACTTGTGCCCGGGCGGATCATTGTGCACCGCCGCGAGCTGCCCCTGGTCGTGACCGAGGGCGGCACGCTGACCGCCCGCCTGTCGGGCCGGCTGCGCCACGAGGCGCGCGAGGCCGGCCACCCGGCGGCCGGCGACTGGGTGGCGCTGTCCGCCAATCCGGGCGAGGCCAAGGCCGTGATCCAGGCGGTGCTGCCGCGCCGCACCGCCTTTGTGCGCCGGGCGGCGGACAGCCTGCAGACGGTGCAGGTGATCGCCGCCAACGTGGACGTGGTGTTCGTGGTCAGCTCCCTGAACGCCGACCTCAACCCGCGGCGGCTGGAACGCTTTCTGGCCGCCGCCTGGCAAAGCGGCGCGCAGCCGGTGGTGGTGCTGACCAAGGCGGACCTGGGCGACCGGGTGGCGGAGCAGGCGGCGGCCGTGGCCGCCGTGGCGGCCGGCTGCCCGGTGTTGCCGGTGTCGTCACGCGAGGGCCTGGGACTGGGTGAGCTGAGGCGGCTCATCCGGCCGGGCGAGACCGCCGTGCTGATCGGCTCCTCCGGCGTCGGCAAGTCGACCCTGGTGAACACGCTGCTCGGCGAGGAACGCATGGCCACCCAGGGCATCCGGGAAGCGGATGGGCGCGGCAAGCACACCACCAGCTTCCGCGAACTGGTGCTGCTGCCGGGCGGCGGCATGATCCTGGACACGCCAGGCATTCGCGAGGTGGGTCTGGTGGAAGCCGACGAGGGCCTCGGCACCGTGTTCGACGACATCGAGCAGCTTTCGGCGCAGTGCCGCTTTCGCGACTGCCGGCACCAGGGCGAGCCGGGCTGCGCCGTGCAGGCGGCGCTGGAGGACGGGCGGCTGGACCCCGCGCGCTGGGCGCATTTCCGCAAGCTGAGCGAGGAACTCGCGGTGTCCACGCAAAGCAAGGACCGCGTGGCGCAGGACGCCGCCGGGCGCCGCCAGGCACGCATGCAGCGCGCTTATCTCAGCGGCAAGCGCGACCTCAAGCAGCCCTGACGGGTCGGCTATTCCGGGTAGCCCCCCGGGTCGCCCTGCCCAGCAAACCATTGTCTCAGCGCCTCGTCGAACACCGGCTCGCCGGACTTCAAGGCGGCGAACAGCGACATGCAGGAGCGGAACTTCATATCGTCCGGGCTGCCCAGCACATCCCGGATGGTGCGCCCGCGCACGGCGTTGACCAGCCCGGTGCATTCCACCAGCCGCGGCCCCAGCACCGGGTGCGCCAAGTAGGCCCGCGCCTCCGACAGCGAATGCAGGGCGTAGCGCCGCGCCATGTCGCTGTGCCCGAGGCCGGCGATCTGCGGAAACACGAACCACATCCAGTGCGAGCGTTTCTGCCCCGCCCGCAACTCGCGCCGCACATCTTCGATCACCGGCGCCTGGGCCGCCACGAACCGCTGCGCATCGAACATCTGTGTCGTCCTCCAACGGCTCCGCCCGGGATGAAACGGGGCGCCGCGCCGGTCGTTGCCGCGCGGCCGCTTGCCCCAGGGCGCCTGTCGGGCGCTTGATGCCGGTTATCCGACACCAGACCCGGAACACCCCCGCCTTGCTCCGAATCCTGCTGATCGCCCTGCTGGCCGCGCCGGGCGCGATGGCCGCCGAGGCTCCCGCCGCCGAACGGCTGCTGACGCTGGCCCCGCGCGGCGCCGATCCCGGCACGCAATGCACCGCGGACGCCACTTGGTGCGTGCAGCTAGGCGAGCCGGCGGGCGACAGTCCGCCGCCCGTGCTTCGCCCTGGCAGCCAGGCCCGGGCGGCCCGGGCGCCGGACGACACCTTCGCCATCTGGCCGGCGCTGGTGACGCTGCGCGACGGCGGCTTCCTGGCGGGGGTCGAGGTGCGAAGCAGCACCGGCTATTCCGGCGGCGGTGGCAGCGCCACGGAGCTGCAGTTGTTCCACCTGTCGCCGCGGGGGGAAGCAGATGCGAAGCCGGTGTTGACCGTGCCGATCGCCGGGTCGCTGATGATCCGTGCCTGCTTCAGCGAACGCGACATGCGGCGGCGCCGTGGCGCCTGCCACGACGAATACGGGTTCTCGGCCACACTGACGCTGGCCCCCGGCGGCACGGCGGCGCGGCCGGGGCTGGTGTACGCCACAAAGGCGTGGGCTTACCCGCGCGGTGCCTCGCGCATGCAGGACTCCAACGAGATGCCGCCGCTGCGGCAGGCCGACTTGGTGCGCCGGCGCGACACGACCTGCAGCTTCACCCGCCGCATGGTGTTCAGCGCTGCGGCCGGCGAATACCGGCCGGACCGGCCGCTGCCGGACTGCTCCGACTACACCGTGCCGTGACGCCCGCCCTGCCGCTCGCTCAATCGGCCCGCGCGCCGGTCAGCCGCACGGCATCCTGCCACATCGGCCGCTCCCGGCGGCCGCGCTCGGCGGCCTGTTCCGGCGTGGACCACAGCAGGCGCGTGCCGGCCTGCTGGGCGCGCTTCTGCACCGCTTCATTCTCCGTCACCTGACGCAGGGCGGCGTTCAGCTTGTCCAGGATCGGGCGCGGCGTGCCGGCGGGCGCCACCATCGCGGCCCAGGAGGTGACCACGAAGTCCGGCACGCCGGCCTCCGCCATGGTGGGGATGTCCGGCAGGCTGGGCCAGCGCGTCGCGTCCGTCACCGCGAAGGCGCGCATCCGGCCTTCCTGGATCAGCGGGATGTAGGAGGCGAGGTTGTCGATCGCGCAGGTCAGGTCGCCGGACAGCATGGCGGGAATGATCTGCGCCGCGCCGCGAAACGGCACGTGCTCGGCGCTCAGCTTCTGGCGCTGCGTGTACAGCGCGCCGGACAGGTGCGCCGTAGTGCCGACGCCCGGGCTGCCATAGGTGATGCCGCGCGGCCGCGCGCCCGCCCAGGCATTGAACTCCGCCAGCGTCGTCGCCGGACAATGCTGGGTGCTGGCGATCATGACATTGGGCAGCTCGTAGGTCAGCGCCACGGGCACGAAGTCGCGGTCGATGTCCCACGGCATGCGGGAATACAGAAACTGGTTGATGCAGAACTGGCCGATCGTCGCCATGCCCAGCGTGTAGCCATCGGGCGTGGATTTGGCGATGGCGTCCATGCCGATGTTGCCGCCGGCACCAGGGCGGTTTTCCACCACCAAGTTCTGCCCGATGTGCTGTTGCAGCTGCTCCGCATAAATGCGCGTCATCACGTCCGTGGAGCCGGCGGGCGGAAAGGGCACGACCACCCGCACCGGGCGGTCGGGCCAGCCGCCGCCCTGGGCGGCGGCGGGGCGGATGAAGGGCAGGGCGAGTGCTGCCCCGAACAGGGGCCGGCGCGCGATCATGGATATTCCCTCGGCTTTTTTGTTGCGCAGAGCCTAGGGCGCGGGGGCCATCCCCGCCAAGGCCCTCAGTGCCGCAGCCCCGCCAGGGCCTCCATGCGGCGCGTCACGGCGGCGAGGCGCGGGCCGATCTCGTGCAGGATGCGCTCGCGTCCCAGCATGAAGGCGGGCGCGCCGCTGTTGACCGCGACGGTCCCGCCGCCGTTGGGCAGCGCGAAGGCGGCGCCGGCGGCATGCACCGTGCGGTTCCAGTCGCCGACCGACACGGTGAAGCCCAGCGCCGCGTGCATCTCCACCGCTTCGCGCAGTCCGGCGCGGATCTCTGGCCAGCGGTCCGGCTCGGCCTCCGCCAGGCGGGCGTCCAGCGCCGCGCGCTCGGCCTCCCCCGCCACGGCATAGTGGGCGCGCCCCATGGCGGTCAGGCCCAGCGGCACGCGCGAGCCAATGCCAAGTTGCAGCGCCACGGCGGTGCGGGGCGAGAAGTGCTCGATGTAGAGCATGGACAGCCCCTCGCGGCTGCCCAGCGAGACGGAGGTGCCGGTTTCCTCGGCCAGCAGGCGCATCAGCGGCGCCGCCACCTGGCGGATGGACAGGTTGGCCAGCGCCAGCTGCCCCAGCGGCACCAGCCCGAGCCCGAGCTGGTACTTGGCGAAGCGGGGCAGGTAGCTGAGGTGGCCCAGTTCGGTCAGCGTGTGGGTCAGGCGTGACACGGTGGCCTTGGGCAGGCCTGTGCGCGCCGCCAACTCCTGGTTGCCCAGCACGCTGTCCTCCGCCGTGAAGGCGCGCAGCACGGCCATGGCGCGCGCCACCACCTGGATGAACTGGCGATCCCCGGACTCATCCGCGGCTTCCGGCGGTGGGGCCGCGCGCTTGCGCATGGGGGAATTCCTTTCGGCGTGGGGCTGCAGGCAGTGCTTGACCAGCCGCCCGGCGGGCGGATACGCCTTGCAGTAATCGGCAGAACTAAATTCCACGATGCGGAATTACAAGTGAAAAGCCGGAGAGGAAACGCTATGACGCAAGCCCGGCCCGTCGGCCTGCTGGTGGAGGATGCTGTCGCGGTGATCCGCATCGGCAGCCCGCCGGTGAATGCCCTGAGCGCCGCTGTGCGTTCCGGCCTGCTGGATGCCCTGGCGGCTGCGACGGCGGACCCGGCGGTGCGGGCCGTTGTGCTGGCGGCCGAGGGCCGCACCTTTATCGCCGGCGCCGACATCGGCGAGTTCGGCAAGCCCCCGGTGCCGCCCACCCTGTCGGACGTCGTGGACGCCTTTGAACGCTCTGCCAAGCCGGTGGTGGCCGCGATCGACGGTGCCGCGCTGGGCGGCGGGCTGGAACTGGCGCTGGCCTGCCACGGCCGCGTGGCCGGGCCCAAGGCGCGGCTGGGATTGCCGGAGGTGAAGCTGGGGCTGGTGCCGGGCGCGGGGGGCACGCAGCGCCTGCCGCGTCTGATCGGCGCAGCCGTGGCCCTGCCGTTGATCGCGCAGGGCACCACCCTCGGCCCGGCGGACGCGCTGCGCCTGGGGATGGTGGACGAGGTGACGGGGGACGATGCGCTGCCCGCCGCGCGCCGGCGCGCCCTGGCCCTGGCCGCGCCGCCCCCGCGCAGCCGCGACCGGGACGGGCTGGGATCCCACGAGGATTTCGAGGCCGCGGCCACCGCCCTCGGCAAGCAGGCGGCCGGCAACCCCGCCGTGCAGGGCTGCATCGATTGCGTCGCCGCGGCCTTCAGCAAACCGTTCGACGAAGCCCTGGCATTCGAACGGCAGACCTTTCGGCGGCTGATGGAGGATGCGCGCTCCAAGGCCTTGCGCCACGTGTTCTTTGCCGAGCGCGCGGCGGCGCAGGTTCCGGGTCTGCCCGCCGGCACCGCCGCCCGGCCGGTGGCCAGCGCGGCGGTGGTCGGGGCCGGCACCATGGGTGGGGGCATCGCCATGGTGTTCAGCAACGCCGGCATTCCCGTGACAGTGATCGAAACCTCGCAGGAGGCGCTGGACCGGGGGCTGGAACGCGTGCGGGCGAATTACGACACTTCTGTCCGGCGCGGCAGCCTGTCGGCGGAGGAACGCGACCGGCGCCTGGCCCGCATCCAGGGCCAGATTGGCCTGGACGCCGCCGTCGAAGCCGACGTGGTGGTGGAAGCCGCCTTCGAAGAACTGGGCCTGAAGCGCGAGATCTTCGGCACGCTGGACCGCGTGGCCAAGCCCGGCGCGCTGCTGGCCAGCAACACGTCTTACCTCGACATCGACAGCATGGCGGCGGCCACCGCGCGCCCGGGCGACGTGCTGGGCATGCACTTCTTCTCGCCTGCCAACGTCATGAAGCTTCTGGAAGTGGTGCGCGGCGCGCAGACCACGCCGGAAGCGCTGGCCACGGCGGTGGAGCTGGGGCGGCGGCTGGGCAAGCAGCCGGTGGTGGTGGGCGCCTGCCACGGCTTCGTCGGCAACCGGATGCTGGCCCGCCGCACCGCGCAGGCCGAGCGCCTGTTGCTGGAAGGCGCGGCGCCGGAGGAAGTGGATGCCGCGCTGGTCGAGTTCGGCTTCCGCATGGGGCAGTTTGCCATGATCGACCTCGCGGGGCTCGACATCGGCTGGCGTGTGCGGAAAGCCACCGGCAAGAAGGCGCCCGTCGCCGACGCGCTGTGCGAGGCCGGGCGCATTGGCCAGAAGGTCGGACGCGGCTACTACCGCTATTCCGACGGGGCGCGGCAGGGAGAGCCGGACCCGGAGGTGCACACGCTGATCGAGTGCATCGCGGGCGAGCAGGGCATTGCGCGGCGCGCGATCGGCCGGCAGGAGATCATCGAGCGGCTGATCTTCCCGATGATCGACGAGGGCGCACGCATCCTGGAGGAAGGCATCGCCGCGCGGCCGGGCGACATCGACGTGGTCTGGCTGCACGGCTACGGCTGGCCTGCTTGGCGCGGTGGCCCGATGTATCATGCGGGCGTGCTGGGTGCGGCCAGCGTCGCGCGGGCGCTGGAAGGCCATGCGGCGCGCTCGGGCGACAGCACGCTGCGCCCGTCCGACGCGCTGTCGCGCATGGCGGCAGCATGAGAGTGCCGCACCCGTGGGAGGGTGCCTATCCCGCGGCGTGCCGCTGGGATGCGCCGCTGCGCATCAGCACGCTGCCGGAGATGTTCGCGCGGCTGGTGCGGAACGGCGGCGCGCGCCCGGCGCTGCGCTATCGGGACCAGCGGCTGAGCTACACCGATCTCGGCACCCTGGTGGCCCGGGCGGCCGGTGCCTTCCGCGCCCTGGGGGTCGAAAAGGGGCAGGCCGTGGCGCTGTTCCTGCCCAACACGCCGTGGCACCCGGTGTGCTTCTTCGCGCTCACTGGCCTTGGCGCGCGGGTGGTGCACCTGTCCGCCCTGGATGCGCGGCGCGAGCTGGCGCACAAGCTGGCGGACAGCGGCGCCCGGCTGGTGGTGACCACCGACCTGCCCACCCTGCTGCCGCAGGCCGAGTGGCTGTGGGAAACCGGCGCTGCCGCGCGCGTGCTGGTGGGCGAGGACAGCCGCTGGGGCGGCGAGCCCGCCACCCTTCCGCCGGGGCTGGAACCGCTGTCGCCGCTGCTGGACGCTGCCACGCCCGTGCCGGACTGGCCCGAGGCCGCGCCGGGCGACGTGGCGCTGTTGCAATACACCGGCGGCACCACCGGCCTGCCCAAGGGGGCCATGCTGACGCATGGCAACCTGACAGCCGCCGTCAGCATCTATCAGCACTGGGACGACGGCGAGCGCATGGTACCGGGCGAGCAGCGCGTGATGGGCGTGCTGCCGCTGTTCCATATCTACGCGCTGACCACCGTGCTGCTGCGGCACCTGGCCGATGGCAACGAGGTGATCCTGCATCCGCGCTTCGATGCCGGCGCGGTGCTGCGCGACATCGCGCAGCACCGCGTGACGCTGATGACCGGCGTGCCGACCATGTGGATCGCGCTGCTGAACCACCCAGACGCGGCGCGGACGGATTTTTCCGCCCTGCACGCCTGCGTTTCCGGCGGCGCGCCGCTGCCCCACGAGGTGGGACAGAAGGTGGAGCGGCTGTTCGGCCAGCGGCTGCGCATCGGCTGGGGCATGACCGAGACCTCGCCGGCCGGCACGCGCGTGCCGGTGGGCGTGACCTCCCGCCCCGGCGTGATCGGCGTGCCCTTGCCGGGGATCGAGATGCGCATTGTTGCCATGGACGACCCCGGCCGCGCCCTGCCGCCGGGCGAGGCGGGGGAGATCGCCATCCGTGGCCCCAACGTCTTCGCCGGCTACTGGAACAAGCCGGCGGACACGGCGGCGGCCTTCCGCGACGGCTGGTTCCTGACCGGCGACCTCGGGCGTCTCGATGCCGACGGGCTGTTCTCGCTGCTGGACCGGCGCAAGAACATGATCATCTCCGGCGGCTTCAATGTCTATCCCGCCGCCGTGGAGAGCGCGCTCTACGAGCACCCGGACATCGTGGAGGCCATCGTCATCGGCATCCCCGACGCATACCGCGGCCAGTCCGCCAAGGCCTTCGTCACGCTGCGCCCCGGTGCGGCGGAGCTGACGCTGGAGGCACTGAAGGCCTTCCTGCACGACCGCTTGGGCCGGCATGAGATGCCCGCCGCGCTGGAGATCCGCGACAGCCTGCCGCGCTCGCCCGCCGGCAAGCTGCTGGCCAGCACCCTCATCGCCGAAGAGCGCGACCGCGCGCAGGAGCCGCAAGCATGACCGATGCCGTGATCGTTGCCACCGCCCGCACGCCGATCGGCCGCGCCTATCGCGGCAGCCTGAACGCCACGCACGGCGCCGACCTCGCCGCGCATGCCATCGGCGCCGCCATCTCGCGCGCGGGGGTGGAGCATGACGCGGTGGAGGAGGTGATCCTCGGCTGCGGCTATCCGGAGGGGGCCACGGGCGGCAACATCGCTCGCCACGCCGCGCTGCGCGCCGGGCTACCGGTCTCCTCCGCCGCGCTGACGGTCAGCCGCTTCTGTGCTTCGGGGCTGGAGGCGATCGCCGCCGCCGCCAAGCGCATCATCGTCGACAAGGTGCTGGTGGCCGTGGCGGGCGGCGTGGAATCGATCAGCCTGGTGCAGCCGCACGTCAATCGGAACCACTACCGCAACGCCTGGCTGGAAGCGCAGCAACCGCACATCTACGACACCATGATCGACACCGCCGACCTGGTGGCCGAGCGCTACGGCATTTCTCGCGCGGCGCAGGATGCTTTCTCGCTGGAAAGCCAGCGCCGCACCGCGCGCGCGCAGCAGGCCGGGCACTTCGACGAGGAGATCGTGCCCATCGCCACGATGCGCGAGGTGGCCGACAAGGACGGTAGCAACGCGCGGCAGGAGGCGGTGACGCTGGCCAAGGACGAGGGCAACCGCCCCGACACCTCCGCCGAGGGGCTCGCCAAGCTAAAGCCGGTGCGCGAAGGCCGCTTCATCACCGCCGGCAATGCCAGCCAGCTTTCGGACGGCGCCAGCGCCAGCGTGCTGATGTCGGCGGCGGAAGCCGCGCGGCGCGGCCTCGCGCCGCTGGGCATCTTCCGCGGGTTGGCCGTCGCCGGTTGCGCGCCGGAGGAGATGGGCATCGCGCCGGTCTTCGCCGTGCCGCGCCTACTGGCGCGGCACGGGCTCACGGTGGACGACATCGACCTGTGGGAGCTGAACGAGGCCTTCGCCTCGCAGGCGCTGTATTGCCGCGACACGCTGGGGCTGGACCCGGACAAGGTGAACGTCAACGGCGGCGCCATTTCCATCGGCCATCCCTTCGGCATGAGCGGCGCGCGCATGGTGGGCCACGCGCTGCTGGAGGGCCGGCGGCGCCGCGCGCGATACGCCGTGGTGACCATGTGCGTCGCCGGCGGCCAGGGCGCTGCCGGGTTGATCGAGCTGGCATAAGGAAGACCGAGCATGGACCCGCGCTTCACGCCCGAGGAGATCGCCTTTCGCGACGAACTCCGCCGCTTCTTCCGCGCCGAGATTCCGGCCGCGATCCGCCGCAAGGTTGGCGAGGGCCGGCACCTGTCGCGGGAGGATATCGTCACCTCGCAGCGCATCCTGCACGCGCATGGCCTGGCCACGCCCAACTGGCCGGTGGAATGGGGTGGCAAGGACTGGACACCGGTGCAGCGCTACATCTTCACGGAGGAGCTGCAGCGCGCCGCCGTGCCGCTGCCGCTGCAGTTCAACGTCTACATGGTCGGCCCCGTCATCGCCGCCTTCGGGTCGGAGGAGCAGAAGCGGCGCTTCCTGCCGGCCACCGCCAACCTGGACATCTGGTGGTGCCAGGGCTTCTCCGAGCCCGGCGCGGGCTCCGACCTCGCCTCCCTGCGCACCAAGGCGGAGAAGCGGGACGGCAAGTACATCGTGTCCGGTCAGAAGGCCTGGACGACGCTCGGCCAGCACGCCGACTGGATCTTCTGCCTGGTGCGAACCGACCGCGAGGCCAAGAAGCAGCGCGGCATCTCCTTCCTGTTGATCGACATGAAGTCCCCCGGCATCACCGTGCGCCCCGTGCTGACCATCGACGGCGCGCATGAGGTCAACGAGGTGTTCTTCGACGACGTCGAGGTGCCGGCTGAGAACCTGGTGGGCGAGGAGAACAAGGGCTGGGACTACGCTAAGTTCCTGCTGGCCAACGAGCGCACCGGCATTGCCCGCATCGGCATGAGCAAACAGCGCATCGCCCGCGCCAAGCGACTGGCGCGCGACACGGCGGAGGGGGAGGGCACGCTGTGGGACGACCCTGCCTTCCGCCGCCGCGTCGCCGCCATCGAGGTGGAGCTGAAGGCGCTGGAGATCACACAGATGCGCGTGGTCGCGGCGCAGCGCACGCGGGATGCCGACAAGCCCGACCCGGCTTCCTCCATCCTGAAGATCAAGGGCTCCGAGTTGCAGCAGGCCACCACGGAGCTTCTGCTCGACATCGCCGGCCCCTATGCCCAGGCGGCGCCGGAGCACGATGACGGGCGCAACGAGCCGCCAGACGGCGTGGATGCCGTAGCGCCGCTCTACTTCAACGCGCGCAAGGTCTCGATCTACGGTGGCTCCAACGAGATCCAGCGCAACATCATCGCCAAGGCCTTTCTCGGTCTCTGAAGGGAACCACGCGTGGACTTCAACCTCACCGAGGAACAACGGCTCCTCAAGGACAGCATCGACCGCTTCATGGCCGATCGCTACGGCGATTTCGAGAAGCGCAAGGCGTACCAGTCCGGCGCCCGGGGCTACAGCGCCGCGCTGTGGTCGGGCCTGGCGGAACTCGGCGTGCTGGCGCTGCCTTTCGCGGAGGATGATGGCGGCATCGGCGGCGGCGCGGTGGAAACCATGATCGTCATGGAGGCGATGGGGCGGGCCCTGGCGGTGGAGCCTTACATGGCCAGCGTCGTGCTCGGGGGCGGCTTCCTGCGGCTCGGCGGCAGCGATGCCCTGCGGGCGGCGCTGGTGCCGCAGGTGGCCGAGGGCTCACTGACGCTGGCCTTCGCGCAGCTGGAGCCGCGCTCGCGTTTCGACCTGCACGACGTATCCACCACCGCGCGCGCGGATGGCGATGGCTTCCGGCTGGACGGCCGCAAGGTCGCCGTTCTGCATGGCGACAGCGCGGGCAAGCTGGTGGTCAGCGCACGCACCGCCGGCGCGCGGCGCGACCGGGACGGCATCACGCTGTTTCTGGTCGATGCCGCCGCGCCCGGCCTGTCCCGCCGGGGCATGCCGACGCAGGACGGGCTGCGCAGCGCCGAGATCGACTTCCATGACGTTCCGGCCGAGGCGGTCCTGGGCGAGATCGGGCAGGGCCTGCCGCTGATGCAGCACGTGACCGATGTGGCCATCGCGGCGCTTTGCGCCGAGGCCGTCGGCACGCTGGAGGAGCTGCAAAGGAACACGGTGGAATACCTCAAGGCGCGCCAGCAGTTCGGCGTCGCCATCGGCTCCTTCCAGGCCTTGCAGCACCGCGCGGCGGATATGCTGGTGGCGGTGGAGCAGGCGCGCTCCATGGCGCTCTACGCCGCCATGATGACGGAGGAGCCGGACCCCACGCGGCGGCGCGCGGCCATCTCCGCGGCCAAGGTGCAGATCAACAACTCGGCCCGCACGGTGGGGCAGGAGGCGGTGCAGCTCCAGGGCGGGATCGCCATGACCTGGGAATACAAGGCAGGCCATTACTTCAAGCGTCTCGCGATGATCGAGAAGAGCTTCGGCGACACCGACCATCACCTCGCCATTGTCAGCGCGGCCGACAACATCGTCGAAGCCGAGTAGCCACCCGCACCCGGAACACCGGGGCGGCCACAGGGAAGGAACGAGATCATGCCACAGGCAACCAGGCGCGCCGTGCTGGGCGCCGCCGCCGGCACGCTGCTGGCGCGGCCGGGGCTGGCGCAGGAGCGCTTTCCGGCCAAGCCGGTCCGTGTGTTCGTGCCCTTCGCGCCCGGTGGCACCACGGACGTGCAGATGCGCGCGCTGTGCGATGCCGCGTCCCGCCGCTTCGGCCAGCCGGTGGTGGTGGAGAACCGCTCGGGCGCCGGCGGCATCCTGGGCGCGCAGGCGCTGATCGGCACCCGGCCGGATGGCTACACCCTGGCGCAGATGCCCGTTTCGGTGTTCCGCTACCCGCAGATGGTGGCCAAGCCGCCCTTCGACCCGACCAGGGACTTCTCCTGGGTCCTGCAGCTCACCGGCTACCTGTTCGGCGTGGTGGTGCGGGCCGATGCGCCGTGGCACAGCTTTTCCGAGTTGCTCGACTACGCCAAGGCCAATCCGGGCAAGGTCAATTACGGCTCGCCGGGTACCGGCACTTCGTTGCACATCACCATGGAGCAGATCGCGCTGTCGCGCGGCATCGAATGGACGCATGTGCCGTTCCGCGGCGTGGCAGAGGATTTGCAGGCCCTGCTGGCCGGGCAGATCACCGTGTCGGCGGATGCCAGCGGCTGGGCGGAACTGGTCAAGGACGGCCGCCTGCGATTGCTGTGCACCTGGGGGGCCGAGCGCGCCCGTCGCTTTCCCGATGCGCCGACGTTGCGCGAGCAGGGCATCGACGTTGTGTCGGAATCGCCCTACGGCCTGGCCGGCCCCGCCGGCATGGACCCCGCCGTCATTCGCGTGCTGCAGGACGGCTTTCGCGATGCGATGAACGACCCGGTGCATCTTGCCGTGCTGGAACGGCTGGACATGTCGGTGGCCTACCTGAACAGCGAGGACTACGCCCGCGCGGCGCAGCAGCAGTTCCGCGACGATGGCGAGATGATCCGCCGCCTGGGCCTCAAGGCCGGCTGACCGGGGGGGGCGATTTGCGCGCCCTGTCGATGCGCCATTAAATCCGTGCCGCGGACCCGCCCGAAGCGCGGGCCGCGGGAGGGACACCACATGACCACACGCCGCATCCTGCTCGGTACCGGCCTCGCGATGCTCGCGCATCCGGCCGCCCGGGCGCAGGACTTCCCCGTGCGCGCCGTCACGGTCGTCACGCCGTTCGGCGCGGGCGGGCTGACCGACCTCAGCACCCGCGTGATCGTGGAACGGATGAGCCAGGACCTCGGGCAACCGGTGGTGGTGGAAAACCGCACGGGCGGCGCCACCTCCATCGCGTCCCAGGCGGTGACGGCGGCGCGGCCCGATGGCTACACCCTGCTGATGGGCGCATCGTCGCTCGCCATCAACCCGGCGCTGCAGCCGGAGCTGCCGCCGCAAAAGCCCCTGGAAGCGCTGGTCCCGGTCGGCCTCGCCTATCGCAGCGCCTTTGTGCTGCAGGTGCATCCCTCGCTGCCGGTGCGCGACCTCGCGGATTTCATCGCCTATGCCAAGGCGCGGCCGGGGCAGGTGAACTTCGGCAGTTCCGGCACCGGGGCGGTGAACCACCTCTGCATGGAGATGCTGTCGCGCCAGGCCGGCCTCCAGGTAGTGCACGTGCCGTATCGCGGCGGCGCGCAGGCGCTGATCGACCTGCAGGCGGGGCGGTTGCACGCGATGTTCTCGGCGGTGCTGGAAGCCCAGCCGCCGATCAGCGAGGGGCGGACGCGTGGCTTGGCCATCTCGTCGCGTGAGCGCTCGGCCGTGCTGCCGGAGATCCCGCCCGTGGCCGACACCTTGCCGGGCTTCGAAGCGCTGTTCTGGCAGGGGCTGTTCGCCCCCGCAGGCACGCCGGACGCGGTGGTAGGGCGGCTCGGCCGGGCGCTGACCGTCGCCACGGATGACGCGGGGCTGCGCCGCCGGCTGGCGGAGCGCGGCGTGACCGTGCAGACCGGCGACGCGGCGGTGTTGCGCGACACGCTGCTGGCCGACACGGCGCTGTGGGGCAAGGTGATCCGCGACGGCAACATCAAGCCGGACTGACCGGCGCCGCGCCTTCCCCTGGTTGCCGCGTGGAACGCGCGGTAACCTCTGGCCGGTCCCGCCGTTAATGGCTTGACCTCCCCTGTGGGAGGCCGCCGGCCCGGGCGCCGCGTGCCCGGTTGCCATCCACAGAACAAGGCCAGCCCTGATGCGCCGACGTGGATACCTGGCCGTGGGGGTTGCGGCGGTGGTGCTTGTGGGGGTCGGTGGCTTTGCCGCCTATGCCTGGCACCCGGCCATCGCGCCCGTCCCGCCGCCCGCGGCTTCCAGCTTTGACGCGGCGCTGGTGCGCGAAGGCGCGACGCTGGCCGCCATCGGCAATTGCAACGTCTGCCATTCGGCGCCGGGCGGCAAGATCTTCGCCGGCGGGCTGGCCATGCCGACGCCCTTCGGCACCGTGTATTCCAGCAACATCACGCCGGACCCCGACACCGGCATTGGCCGCTGGAGCGAGGCCGCCTTTGCCCGGTCCATGCGCCAGGGGCTCGACCGGGAAGGGCGCCACCTGTACCCCGCCTTTCCCTACGACCACTTCACCCGCACCACGGACCAGGACAACCGCGCGCTCTACGCCTTTCTGATGACGCGCGAGCCGGTGACGGCCACCCCGCCGCCCAATGAGCTGCCGTTCCCCCTCAACCAGCGCTGGGTGCTGGCGGGCTGGAAGCTGCTGTTCTTCCGGGAAGGCGGCAAGCCGGTGCCGGCCGCCGCCGTGGCGCCGGATGCGGGCGGCGACGCGGCGGCGCTGCAGGCGCGCGGCGAATACCTGGCGGAAGGGCTGGGCCATTGCGGCGCCTGCCACACGCCGCGCAACGCCCTGGGCGCCGAGCGCGGCGACGCCCACTTCGCCGGCGGCGAGGCCGAGGGCTGGCAGGCCTATGCGCTGAACGTGGATTCGCCCGCCGCCGTGCCCTGGACCGAGCAGTCCATGACCACCTACCTGCAACAGGGCTGGCACGCGCAGCACGGCATCGCGCGTGGCTCCATGGCACCCGTGGTGGGCAACCTCGCTTCGGTGCCGGAAGCGGATGTGCGGGCCATCGCGCACTACGTCGTGGGGCGCATGGGCGCGCCCTCTGCCGAAAGGCAGGACCAAGCGGCGAAAGCGCTGGACCGGGCGCGGCCCGCCGGCCCGGGCTCGCGCCCCACGGCCGGGGACAGCCAGGCGGTGCCGCCTGGCCAGGGCGCGGCGGCTGAGGGGCGCGCCATCTACGCCGCCGCCTGCGCCGGCTGCCATGAGGCCGGGCGGCCGCTCCCCTTTGGCGGGCTGCACCTGGCGCTGAGCACGGGCATCACCGGCCCGACACCGGGCAACCTCCTGAACGTGGTGCTGGACGGGCTGCCGGCCTCGGCCGGCGAGCGGGCGCCGATCATGCCGGGCTTCCGTGGCACGCTGGATGACCGCCAGCTCGCGATGCTGGCGCAATACCTGCGCGCCGACTTCGGCGGCGGCCGCCCGGCCTGGGACAACGTGGCGGCAGCGGTGGGGGCGGCGCGGAGCCGCGACCACGGCCCTTCGGCCCGCCCCACCGTGACCACGCGCGACGCGCCGGCCGACCCGGCGCGGCCATGACAACCCCGCCACGTGTCCCGGGCCGCGCGGCCCCCATTTCCTACGGAGGAAGCTCCTCATGGTGACCATGGTCGTCAACGGGCAGCGGCACACGGTGGAGGTGGAGCCGGATACCCCCCTGCTCTACGTGTTGCGCGACGAGCTGGGGCTGCACGCCGCCAAGTATGGCTGCGGCCTGGGGCAATGCGGTGCCTGCACCGTGATGGTGGATGGCCAGGCGGTGTTTTCCTGCGTCACGCCCGTCCTGCTGATGCAGGGGCGCGAGGTGACCACGCTGGAAGGGCTCGGCACGGCCGAGGCACCGGGGCCCATGCAGCGCGCCTTTATCGAGGAGCAGGCGGCGCAGTGCGGCTTCTGCATCCCCGGCATGATGATGCGGGCGCAGGCGCTGCTGGCGCGCAACCCGCGCGCGACGGACGACGAGATCCGTGCCCAGTTGCAGTCCAACCTGTGCCGCTGCGGCACCCACGCGCGCATTCTGCGCGCCGTGCGCCGCGCCGCCGGGCTGATGCAAACGGCAGAGGCGGCGGCGCCGGCCGCGGGCGATAGCGGGAGCGTGGTGCGATGAGCGCGCAAAGGCAGCCGCCCCCCGCCGGCCCGGTGCTGTCCCGCCGCGGCGTGCTGGCGGGCGCCGGGGCGCTGGTGCTGGGCTTCTCGCTGGCGCATCCGGCGGCGTCGCAGGTGCCGGACGGCACGCCCGGCCTGCCGGGCAGCCTGCAATCCAGCCCGGAGCTGGACAGCTGGATCCGCATCGGGGCTGACGGCGCGGTGACCGTGTTCACCGGCAAGGCCGAGCTGGGCCAGGGCATCCGCACCGCCTTGATGCAGGTGGCGGCGGAGGAGCTGGAAGTCCCCCCCGCACGGATCACCATGGTGACCGCCGACACCGGCCGCACGCCGAACGAGGGCTACACCGCGGGCAGCCACTCCATGCAGGACAGCGGCACCGCCATCCGCAACGCGGCGGCGCAGGTGCGCGCCATCCTGGTCGCGGAAGCCGCTGCGCGGTGGAACGCCGACCCGGCCACCTGCCGTGCCGAGGACGGCGCGGTGCTGGGCCCCGCGGGCCAGCGGCTGGACTACGGCGGGCTGGTGCAGGCCGAGGCGCTGAGCGGCCGCGCCGTGCCCGGGGCGCAACTGAAGGACCCGGGCCGCTTCACGGTGATGAACACGCCGGTGCAGCGGCTGGACATCCCCGGCAAGGTGACGGGCGGCGCGGCCTATGTGCAGGACATGCGGCCGGACGGCATGCTGCACGCCCGCGTGGTGCGCCCCGCCGGCCCCGGCGCCACGCTGCGGGCGCTGGACAGCGGCGCGGTGGAACGCATGCCGGGCGTGGTGGCCGTGGTGCGCGACGGCAATTTTCTGGCCGTGGTCGCCGCCAAGGAATGGCAGGCCATCAAGGCGATGCGCGCGCTGTCCGCCGCCGCGCAGTGGCAGCCTGGCCCGCCCCTGGCGAAGCAGGATGAGATCTTCCGGGTGCTGCAGGCACTGCCCTCGGAGGATATCGCCATTCTGGACAATCGCCGGCCGGTGCAGGCCGCCAAGCGCCTGCGCGCCCGCTACACCCGCGCCTACCAGGCGCATGGCTCGATCGGCCCATCCTGTGCGCTGGCGCATTGGGTGGACGGCGCGGTGACGGTGTGGAGCCACACCCAGGGCGTCTATCCCGACCGCGCCGCCATCGCTGAGATGCTGCGCCTGCCGCCCGACAAGGTGCGGGTGATCCATGCCGAGGGATCCGGCTGCTACGGCCACAACGGCGCGGACGACGCGGCGGCGGATGCGGCCCTGATCGCCCGCGCCGTGCCGGGGCGGCCGGTGCGGCTGCAATGGATGCGCGAACAGGAAAACGGCTGGGAACCCCAGGGCCCCGGCATGGTGACGGAGGTGGAAGCGGCGCTGGATGCCGGCGGCCGCATTGTCGACTGGGACTACGGCGTGTGGAGTTCCTCGCACAACATGCGCCCCGGGTCGGCCGGCGCGCTGCTGGCCGCGCGCCTGGTGGCCGAGCCGTTCCCGATGCCCGAGCCCAAGCCCGCGCCGCAGCCGGAAGGCGCCGGGGACCGCAACGGCATTCCATTGTACCACCTGCCGGGCGGGCGGGTGGTGCACCACTTCCTGCGGGACATGCCGCTGCATACGTCGGCCATGCGCTCGCTCGGCGCCTACATGAACGTCTTCACCATCGAGACTTTCATGGACGATCTGGCACGCGCCGCCGGCACCGACCCCGTGGCCTTCCGGTTGCAACACATGGAGGATGCGCGGGCGCGCGAGGTGATCGAGACCGCCGCCGCCCGCTTCGGCTGGAAGCCGGGGCAGCGGGCGCCGCGAGGCCGGGGCTACGGCTTCGGCTTCGCGCGCTACAAGAACCTTGCCGCCTATTGCGCCGTGGCGACGGAGGTGGAGGTGTCGCATGAAACCGGGCGCGTGCGGCTGTTGCGCGCCGTGGCGGCGGTGGACAGCGGGCAGGTCGTCAACCCGGACGGGCTGCGCAACCAGGTGGAAGGCGCGATCCTGCAATCCGCCAGCTGGACATTGTATGAAAGCACCACCTGGGACGATGCCGCCATCACCAGCGTGGACTGGTCCACCTATCCCATCCTGCGGTTCCAGGAGGTGCCGGACAGCATCGAGGTGCATATCGTCGAGCGGCCGGGCATGCCCTTTCTGGGCGCGGGCGAGACGGGGCAGGGCCCGACCGGCGCGTCCATCGGCAATGCCATCCTGGACGCCACGGGGTTGCGGCTGCGCGACGTGCCGCTGACGCGGGAGCGGGTGAAGGCTGCGATCGGTGTATGAAATAAATAGGGAAGTATTTTACACCAGAAGAAATTTACGGATTGCCTGACGGGGCTGGGCGCCATATTGCCCGGTCACCCGCCACGCGCCCTGGCGGCCAGCTTTTTTTCATCCGTCGATCGGTGCCGCCATGCCAGCTCAGTTCCGTCGCCTGACCGGACGGTCGTACCGCTGTTGCTTGGCGGGCGGGGTGGCCTGGTGGCTCGCCGCCGGGTCCGCCGCGTCGCAAACGCCCCAGCCTGACCCACGGCCGGCTCAACCTGGCTTCGCGCCGGCCGAGGTGTTTCCCTACTTCGTGCGTCTCGGCGCCGGCGTGGTCGATTACAGGACGAGCGGCAGCGCCAGCACGCGCGGCACTGCCATCGACAATGCCAGGGTGGCATTCGACAGCCATGCGGTGGCCACCGCCGAGGCCGGTTGGCGCTTTTCGCCGCTGTGGAGCATGTCGCTGCTGGCCGGCATTCCGCCCACCGTGTCGCTGCAGGGGGAAGGTGCGCTGGAGCGCCTGGGTGTCCTGCGCAAGGTGACCTATGGCTCGGTGATCGCCGGGTTGCAGTTCCACCCCTTCGGCCAGGGCTGGATCGACCCGTATGTCGGCGGCGGCCTCGACTACACCTTCGTGTTCCGCACCCGCGGTGGCAGCCTGCCGGATCTGCGCATCGCCGACAGCTTCGGCCCGGTGTTGCAGGCCGGCGTCGATCTGCGGCTGACGGAACGCCTGTCGCTTTACCTGGACGCCCGCAAGATCTGGCTGTCGTTCGACGGCAAGGGCATGGCGCCGACCTCGCACGGGCTGGCACCCGTGCGGGTGGAGGTGCAGCCTAACCCAGTGGTCACCACCGTCGGTCTGTCCTTTCGCTTCTGAGCCTGGCGCCGCTGGTTGCTGGCGTTGCTGTTGCTCGGCCTGGCAGTGCCGCTGGCGCGCGGTTGTGCCGGAGATCCGCCGGCGCCCGCCTTGTCCGCGCCGGAAGTCAAGGCGCCGATGCGCGGCAAGCTTTGAACGTCAGGGGGGCCTGTTTGTGTCCGAAGGCCGGATGGCCTGGGCCGGAACACCGATGCCGCCGGCCTGGTGCCGGCTGGCGGCAACGGCGATGCCGGCGACGGACCAGTCGCCGTTGCCGTTGTCGCGCAGCAGGGGCGCGCCGCTGGCGCCACGGGTGCCGGCACAGCCATGCGCCACCACCGTCAGCCCGGCCAGCCGCCCCATCTGCAGCAGTTGGCAATGGTTGTCGGCCATGATGACTTCCGGCCGGTCCTGCTGGTAGCCGCCCAGCACAATCTGGTCGCCGGCCGCCGCCGGGCGCAGCGGCAAGGTGGGCGCGTCGAGCGGCAATTGCAGCCGCAGGATCGCCCAGTCGGCGCCGGCGGGGCCGCTTTGCGCCGGCGAGAAGCCTGGCCCGACCTGAAAGGACACCACCCTCCGGTGGGCCTGGAAACGCCCCGCCGCATAGCCCAGCAGAAAATGCACGGAGCCGGGTTGCACCAGCTGGTCCCGCCGCCGCGCGGTCAGGCAATGCGCCGCCGTCAGGACCCGGTCCGGCGCGATCAACGTGCCGGTGCAGCGCTGACCGAGCTCGGTCTGCACCCGCCCCAGGCTGCGCCAGGGGGCGGCGGAGGCGTCCACCGTCTGGCGCGCGTCATGCTCGCCGAGCCCGGGGAGCTCGGCGCGGGGGATCAGCGGCTCGGCGGCGGCGGGGCACAGGGGCCACAGGCCGGCCATGACCAGACACCGCAGGACCGGGCGAAAGTTCATCCGCCGGCGCCGGGCGCCAGCAGGCCGGAAGCCAGGCAGCGGAAGGCCTCCACGGCCTTGGGCAGCACGGCGCGCGGGTCCGCCGACGCGGCCACCCAAAGGGCGGCGTTCAGCGCCGCTCCGTTGATCAATCGCGCCGCGGCCTCGGCATCCACGGGGCGCAGGGTCTTCGCCTCGATCAGCGCGGCGATGCTATCGGTGGTGGTTTGCAGACAGGCATTCTGCCCCGGCCATTGCGAGGGGTCGCCCAAGACGGCGGGTCCATCCAGCAGCATGATCCTCTGGATCTCGGGCTCCAGCGCCAACTCGATATAGGCCACGCCTTCGGCCAGAAAGCCCAGCCAGGGGGTGTGCGCGCTGTTTCGTGCCTTTCGGGCCTTGGCCAGCATCTCTGCATCGAGTTGTTCGATCACCGCGCGCAGCAGGCCCTTCTTGTCGCCGAAGTTGTGATACAGCGCGCCGCGCGTCAGCCCGGCGGCGGCGGTCAGCTCATCCATGGACGATGCCGCGAACCCCTTTTCCGCAAAGGCCGCGCGGGCAGCCTGGATCAGCCTGTCCCGGGTTTCCTGCATGGTTCGCGCACGCTGCCCAAGGGCCACCGGTAACTCCGTTTCTCCGCATACGGCCCGTATGTCAGTTGACATACGGGCCGTATGCGGCAATCTGGTTTCATACGGGACGTATATGAACGCATCCCCGACGCCGGAACAGGGGTTCCGGCGCGATCGCCGCAAGGAAACCGACATGGCCAAACGTGATGCCGTCTTCCCGCCCGGCCGACAGGCCCTTTACGACAACCACCGCTATTCCGCCGCCATCCGCTCCGGTGACCTGCTGTTCGTGTCAGGGCAGGTGGGTAGTCGCGAAGACGGCTTGCCGGAGCCTGACTACACCAAGCAGGTCCAACTGGCGTTCGACCGGCTTGCCGCGGTGCTGCGGGCGGCGGGATGCAGCTTCGACGACGTGGTGGACGTGACCACCTTTCACACCGACCCGGAGCGGCAGTTCAGCGCCATGATGGCCGTGCGGGACACGGTGATCGGCCCGCCGCCTTATCCCAACTGGACGGCGGTGGGCGTCACGTGGCTCGCCGGCTTCGACTTCGAGATCAAGGTCATCGCGCGCATTCCCGCGCCGGCATGAGCGTCGCGGCGGCGCGTCAGCGGGCTGCCGTTTGGCCGGCTCGCGGGGTGGCGGCTGCCCGCTGCATGGGCAGGTCGAGCGGCGCCGCCGGGCCGAGATGCGCGTCGACCGCCGCGCGCGCTTCCGCCATCACCCCCGGCAGCGCCGCAGCCTGGGTGGTGGTGACGACGCCGATCTTGCGCGCCTGCGGCCGCAGGCTGGGGTCGTAGATATGCACCGCCCAACCGGCATCGCCGTATTCGCGCAGTTCCAGCGCGCAATCCCGGTAATAGGACAACTCGACATAAGCCATGGAGCCTCTCCTACAAACGGGCGAGGCAGTTCTAGACCAGACCTGTCGCACAATGTGTGACGTTTTGCAGAGACAATGAAATGACTGTATTTATACTTTGGTAAAACTATTTATCACTTCGAGTAAATTGATCCCCATAAATTATCTCTCTGCGCATCCATCGGTACTCGCGCCATCGGTTTGCGGCCCTGGCAACCCGCGCATGGGGTCCGCGGCGCCCCGGCCCATGGTAACACCCTGCCCGAAACCAGGAGGTCGAAGGGGTGCGGGTATCGCAGGCGGCTGACATCCAGGGTACGCCCGGGGCAGGATCAGCCGGGCGCGACGCCGCGGCCACCCTGGCCGCCCTGCGGCGTGGCGAGCTGGCCGGCGTCCGGGAACTACACTTGCCCGGCCTCGGCCTGCGCGAGTTCCCGCGCGAGGTCTTCGGCCTCGCCGCCTCGCTGGAGGTGCTGGATGTCAGCGGCAACGCGCTGACCGACTTGCCGGAAGACATCGGGCGGCTCGGGCGGTTGGGCGTGTTGTTCGCGTCCGGCAATCCCATGCCCCGGCTGCCGGTGGGCCTCGGTGGCTGCGCGGCGCTCGGCCAGCTTGGCTTTCGGGGCTGCGGAATGCGCGACGTGCCGGGCGAGGCGCTGCCGCCGCAGTTGCGTTGGTTGACGCTGACCGACAACCGCATCGAAACACTGCCTGCCGCGCTGGGCGAGCGCCCCGCCTTGCAGAAGCTGATGCTGGCTGGCAACCGGCTGCGGCACTTGCCGCACAGCCTGGCCGGCGCCGCGCGGCTCGAACTGCTGCGCCTGTCTGCCAATGCTTTCGACACGCTGCCACCCTGGCTCGCCTCGCTGCCCCGGCTGGCCTGGCTCGCCTGGGCCGGCAATCCGCTGGACCCTGCGGTGACAGATCAGACCTCCGCCATTCCCTGGGCCGAGCTGCAACCCGGGCGCTGGCTGGGTGAGGGCGCGTCGGGCGAGGTGCGGGAAGTGCTGTGGACAGCCCCTGGCACGGCACGCCCCCTTGCGGCGGCATTGAAGCTGTTCAAGGGGCGCATGACCAGCGACGGGTTGCCGGAACGGGAAATGGCCGCCTGCCTGCGGGCCGGGCCATACCCGCAGCTCACCGGCGCGCTGGGCCGGGTGGTGGGGCACCCCGAGGGGCGGGACGGGCTGCTGATGCCGCTCCTGCCCGCGCAGTGGCGCGTGCTGGCCGGGCCGCCGAGCCTGCAAAGCTGCAGCCGCGACGTTTACCCACCTGCAATGCGGCTGGCCCCGGCCGTGGCGCTGCGCATCGCCCATGATGCCGCCGCCGCCGCTGCGCACCTGCATGCGCGCGGGGTGCTGCACGGCGACCTGTATGGCCACAACCTGTTGTGGGACGGCACCACCGGCGCGGCGGTGCTGAGCGACTTCGGAGCCGCCTCGTTCCTGCCGGATGGTGCAGCGGGCGAGGCGCTGCGGCGCCTGGAAACGCGGGCCTGGGGCCTGTTGCTGGGCGAACTGGTGGCTTGTTCCGGCCTGGACGACGTGGCGTTGCGCCGGCTGGAGCAGGACTGCGTGCAGCCCGCCGTCGCCGCCCGCCCAACAATGACGGAGGCTTTGGCGGCTCTGGCCGCGCACCCCCTGCTACGGCACTGACAGGGGCGCGCCTCTACAACCAACCGCGTTCGCGAAAGCCCGCGAGGTCCAGCCCGGCGGGTGCATACCACCCCCCGCTGCGGTATCGCGCACCCAACTGCAGGGCGGCTTCCTTGTTGCCGAAGGGAATCCGCAACGGTGTTTCATCCGCGCCGCGGTCCGGCGCGGCGGAAGCCGCGGAACCCTTGCGGCGGCCGGGGGCACCGGGCCGTTTGGCACGGCCGCCCGGTGCCTTGCGCGCCTTCGGAGCATCCGGGGCAGGCGGTTCGCCCGGCGCCGCCGTCCGGTTCGGCGCGTGCTGGTCCAGGAAAGCGCGGCACAGCGCGGCGGACCCGGCATGGCCCCGCGGCGGGGCGATGCCCTTCTGCTTCGCCAAGCTGTCCACGAAACGCTTCATCGCCGGTGTCGGCGGGCGCGGGCCGCCGGGCGGGCCGGCGCTGCCCAGCAGGGCGGGATCGACGGTCCCGGCGCCTTCCTGCAACCGCCCGATGATGCGGCTGGCCTGGGCGCAGACGGCATCGATGGCGCCGGACATCTCCTCCGTGCCCAGCAGCACCTCGTCCAGCAGGCGCTCCATCTGCGCCGTCACGCCGGGGTCCACCAGCGCCGGATCGGCCTGTTGCAGCACCCCGTGCAAGGACAGGCCGCGCGCGGTGGGCACGATGTTTTTGCCTTCCGCCACGAGGAAGTCCTGCGCCTTGAGGCCGCGGATCACCTCGGCCCGCGTGGCGGGGGTGCCGATGCCCTTGGCTTCCTTGAGCCGCTCGCGCAGCGCCTCGTCTTCCACGAAGCGCCAGGCGTTCTGCATGGCCTCGATCAGCGTGCCCTCGTTGTAGCGGGGCGGCGGGCGGGTCTGCTTGGCGTCCACGGCGGCGTCGCGCAGCCGGGCGGCCTCGCCGTCGCGCAGCGGGGGCAGCAGCTGCGCGTCCTCGCCCTTCTCCTCCGCCGGCGTCCATTCGGGAAAGGCGGCGCGCCAGCCCAGCTCGATCGGCTGCCGCCCGGCGGCACGGAACACATGGCCCTGGACATCCAGCGTGGCGGTGGTCTGCCGGTAACGGAAATCCGGCATCATGGCGGCCAGGTAGGAGCGCGCGATCACGTCGAACAGCTTGCGCTCGTCCGCCGAAAGGCGTGGCCAGACCTCGCGCAGCGTGTCCACCGTGTTGACGTTGGGGATGACGGCGTGGTGGCTGGCGCCTTCCAGCCCCTTGTCGTGAAACGCACCGGCAGCGCCGCGCCGCGTCACCGGCGGGTCGGGCACCGGAATGGCCGCGAAGGCCCGCCCGGCTTGCAGCCCGGCGACGATGCGCGGCACGTCCGGCATCAGGCTTTCGGGCAGGTAACGCGTTTCGGCGCGGGGGTAGGTGATCACCTTCTTGCCCTCGCCGTCATAAAGCTGCTGCGCCACCTCCAGCGTGCGCGCGGCGGACCAGCCGAAGCGCGAGCCGCAGAGCTTTTGCAGGGAAGGCAGGTCGTGCAGCCGCGGCGGACCCTGCCGCTTGTCCTCCACCTTGACGGCCAGCGGCCCCGCGAAGCCCTCGGCCAGCATGGCGATGGCTTCTGCGTCCTCGCGCTTCAGGATGCGTTCCTTGGGCGCGTGGCGCAGGCGCAGTTCGCCGCCCGCCACTTCGGCCGTTGCCACCACCTCGAAGTAGTCCTGCGGGCGGAAGTCGCGGATCTCCAGCTCGCGGCGGCAGACGATGGCCAAAGTCGGCGTCTTCACCCGCCCGACGCCGATCACGCTGCGCACGCCGCGCGCCAGCGTCACGGTCGCGGTGCGGGTCAGCGACAGGTTGTAGATCTGGTCCGCCTGCCGCCGCGCCACGGCAGCGGCGTAGAGGCGGGCGTATTCCGCATTAGGCTTCGCGGCGGCGAAGGCGGCGCGGATGGTTTGCGGGTCCTGGGCGGTGAAGATTACGCGCATCACCCGGCCGCGGTATTTCAGGTGCTCCAGGATCTCCTGGCCGATGAGCTGCCCCTCGCGGTCGCAGTCGGTTGCCAGCCACACGCAGCCGGCACCTTTCAGCGCGGCCTTGATGGCCTTCAGCTTGGCCGCCTTGTTGCCGCCCGAGGCGGGCTTGGTGGCATAAAGCCCTTCCGGCTTCAGCAGCACCGGCGCCCAGCGCTTCCAGGCGAGCACCGCTTCCTCCGGCTCCACCAGGTCGAACAGGTGGCCCTCGGCAGGCAGCACGGTGCCGTAGCGGCCGCCGACGGCGGCGCGCACGTCCTTGGCTTGGCTGCTTTTCTCGGTGATGACGATCTGGGTGTCGGGCATGGCGTCGGAGATGTTCTCTAAAGGTTCCTGCCCGCCCGGGCCAGCCCGATCTAGCCTTGCACGCGGATCACCCGCAGCCCAGCCGCCTGGAATGGCGCGCAAAGCGGCTCCGACGCATCCGTCACCAGGGTCCAGCCGGCATGGAACGGCGTCCAGCAGGGCTGGCTGGCGCGGCCGAGCTTGGAGCTGTCGGCCAGCACGAAGACCTCGGCGGCCTGTTCCGTCATCAGGGCCTTGAGCGAGGCCTGTTCCAGCGTCGCCTCGCACAGCCCGCGCCCGGCGACCACGCCGTCGGCGCTGGTGAACACCTTGTCGGCGGTCATCTGCCGCAGCGCCTGCTCGGCCAGGGGGCCGGTGGTGCCCATGCTGATGGGCCGCACCGTGCCGCCCAGCACAACCAGCTCCAGTCCCAGCGTGCCGGTCAGCACCGGGATCAGCGGCAGGTTGTTGGTGATCACCCGCTGCCGCCGGCCACCCAGCAAGCGGCCCAGCGCTTCCACCGTCGAGCCACCGTCGAGGATCAGCGTTTCGCCTTCGCGGATCTCCGCCAGCGCGGCGGCGGCGATGGCGGCCTTGGCGGCGCGGTGCTGGCCTTCGCGCTTGCGCAGGCTCTGTTCCGGCGCCGGCGCGGCCAGCACCGCGCCGCCATAGGTGCGGGTGATGGCACGCCGCGTGGACAGGTGCTGCAGGTCACGCCGGATGGTGGAGGCGGACACGCCGAAGCGGGCGGCCAGCCCGTCCACGTCGGCATTTCCCGCGGCGATCGCCTGCAGGATCGCGTCCGTCCGTTCCTTTCTCAGCCGCATGGCGCCGTGCCTCCTCAACTTCCCGGTGCCCGGCCCCCCTTAGGCCGGACCGGGGCGAAAGGCACGCCCCGCGCGTCAGGCCGCCGCGCGGTCGCGCTTGGGTGCCAGGTCCACGGCCTGCTTCAAGGCCTCCACCAGCGAGCCGTCGTCGGCGATGCCCTTGCCGGCGATGTCAAAGGCGGTGCCGTGGTCGACCGAGGTGCGCACCACCGGCAGGCCGATGGTGATGTTCACCCCCGCCTCCAGCCCCATCACCTTGACCGGGCCGTGGCCCTGGTCGTGGTACATGGCCACCACCAGATCGAAGTCGCCCCTGGCGGCGCGGAAGAACAGCGTGTCGGCGGGCAGCGGGCCGGTCACGTCCCAGCCCTTGGCGGTGCAGGCCTGCACAGCGGGGATGATCTTCTGCTCCTCCTCGCCCTGGCCGAACAACCCGTTCTCGCCGGCATGGGGGTTGATGCCGCAGACGCCGATGCGGGGCTCGGCGATGCCGGCCTTGACCAGCGTGTCCCGCCCGCGGGCAATCACGCGCTCCACCAGCCCCGGCTCGATCTTCCGGATGGCGTCCATCAGGCCGATGTGGGTGGTGACGTGGATCACGCGCAGCTTGGGCGCCACCAGCATCATGGACACCTCGGGCGTGCCGGTCAGGTGCGCCAGCAGTTCCGTGTGGCCGGGGTACTTGTGGCCGGCGGCGTGCAACGCCTCCTTGCTCAGCGGCGCGGTGCAGATGGCATCCGCCTCGCCGGCCTCCACCAGCCGGGTGGCGCGTTCGATAAACCGGAAGGCGCCCTCGCCGGCCACCGGCGACAGCTGGCCGAAGGGAAAGCCGTCCGGGATCAGCCCCAGGTCGATGCAGTCCACGGTGCCGCGCTCATAGCGCGCGCCGTCGGGGGTCTGCAGCGCGCGCACCTGCAGCGTGCCGCGCACCACCGCGCCCGCTTCGCGCAGGCGCGTGGCGTCGCCCACCACCAGCGGGCGGCACATGGCGTAGACGTCCTCGCGCGCCAGGGCCTTCATGATGATCTCCGGCCCGATGCCGGCGGCATCGCCCATGGTGATCGCGACGATGGGGCGGGTGTCGTGAGGGGTCATGCGGCGGTCCTGCAAAGCTGGCGCAGCCGGAGCAGGCTGCGGAGAATGGTTGCGTCGTTGCCAAAGGCGCCGGCCTTGGTCATCACCGGCACCTGGAGCGCCCCCTGGGTGACGCCGAGCGGCACGCCGGCCTCGACCTCGTCCAGCAGGCGGATGCCGTTGACGCCCAGATGCGTCAGCAGCGCGCAGGCGGTTTCCCCGCCCGTGGCGAACAGCCCGCCCATCCGGGCGGCGGCGGGCGCCAGCAGCCCGGCCAGCGCCTCGGCCAGGGCGGCGCCCTGCGCCAGGTCGGCACCGGGGTCGTCGGCGATCATCACCAGCGTGTCCTGGCCAGCCGCAAGCGAGGCGCCGATGCCCCCGGCCAGCGGGGCCCAGCGCGGGTCGGCGGGGCCAGCGCGCAGCAGCGCGGGCGGGATGTCGAAGCGCGTGGCAGCCGCCTCGGCCACCAGGCGCGCGGCGGCGCCACGCGATGCCTCGGCGATGCTGCCAACCACCACGAGCACGCCGCCGCGGAGCGCGGGGGGCATGGCACCGGGCGCCGGGGCGGCATCCGGCAGGGCGGCGGCCAGCGCGGCGGCGATGCCGCCCGAGCCGACCCAAACCACCCGCTCCGCCAGTGGCAGGCTGGCGCGGGCGAGAATGTCGAGGTCGCCTAGCGCCACGGCGTCGCATACAACCGCGTCCAGCCCTTCGGCCAGGGCGTCGCGCAGGGCTGCCGCCAGCGCCGCATCGCCCTGGCGCACCAGTGCGAGGGGCAGCACCCGGGCGTCCAGGTCGACCGAGCGCAGCACCTCGGGCAGCAGCGCGCTGCCGTAGGTGTGATCGCGCGCCCAGAGGGGCGTGTCTTCCAGCGGCTGGCCGTTGACGTGCACGCGGCCTTCTTCGGTCGTGCGGCCCGTGGCGGGAAAGGCCGGCGCCACGATGGCCAGCGCCGGGCGCCCGGCCCCACGCAGCGCCGCAAGGGTGGCGGCCAGCTCGGCGGCCGGCTGGCCGCGCAGCGTGGAGTCGATCTTCTTGATCAGCCCCATGCCGGGCGCGTGGCGGGCCCGCAGCAGCCCCGCGTGGCGCCTGGCGGCCTCCTCCGGGGGCAGGCGGCGGCTGTCGGCGTCGATCGCCACCACCTGCGCGCCGGCGGCCATGTCCACGCCGTGCCAGCCGACCGAGGCCCGCAGGCCCCGCCGGGCGAAGGCGATGCCACAATCGGCGGCGCCGGTCAGGTCATCGGCCAGGATCAGCCAGTCGCGGGTCATGCCTCGCCCGTTCCGGACCGGGCACCGAGCCGCGCGGGGCCGACGCGGCGCGCCACCCAGGCGGTGACCGGCGGCACCAGGATGGCCGTGACGATGACGCAGGCCGACACCAGGATTGTGGCGGCGGGCGCGGCGTCCGCATAGGCCGGGTTGTTGGCGGCGACGATGGCGGGCACCGCCGCCGCATTGCCGGCGGTGGAGGCCGCGGCGATGCCGGCGACGCCCGATCCGCCGATCACGCGATCCATCAGGAACAGGGCGGTGCCCGTGATCACCACCACCGCGACGCCGAGCCCGAGGCCCAGCAGCCCCGCCTGCCACACCTTGGTCAGGTCCAGCCCGGCGCCGAGGGCGAAGGCAAAGAAGGGGATCATCACGGGAATGGCGCGGCTCAGGAACTCGCGCATCTCGCGGTCCAGGTTGCCGATCAGCATGCCCACCAGCAGCGGCAGGATGGCGCCCACCAGCACCGGCCATTCAAACGCCGAAAGCCCGGCGACGCCCAGCGTCACCATGGTCAGGAAGGGTCCCGATTCCAGCGTCATCACGGTATAGGCACCGACGTCGCGCGGCTCGCCGTACTGGCCCATCAGGGCCATGTACAGGCCGCCGTTGGTGTCATTCATGGCCGCGACGATGGCGAGCGTCGACAGGCCGGCGAACACGCCGCTGGCCACCGGTGCCTCGCCCAGGAACTGTCCGACGATGATGCCGAGCAGGGCCGCGATGCCGACCTTCGTGCCGAGCAGCGTGCCGCCCTTCTTCAGGATGTAGGGGGTGGCCTTGAAGTCGATGCTGGCGCCCATGCAAACGTAGAACACCGCCAGAATGGGCAGCGAGCCGGTGAACAGCGCCCCGGTGAAGGAGCCAAAGAACTTCGGCGTGGCCGGGAACAGCGTGGCGATGATGGCGCCGAGGGCCAGCGGCACGACCATCATGCCCCCCGGAACCTTCTCGATCGCGCGCTTGATGGGGATTTGCATGGGGATGGACGATCCTCGGCACTGCGTATGGTCCGGCCTGGGTGGGCGGACTTCAGGCGAGGTGCATTGACCGGAGCGCGCGCCGAGTCAAACCAGTTTTGCGCGAACCACGCAAATATAGGCAGCGCTTCGCGCCGTAGATCCGAAAATTCTGCACGAAATGCGCAGATAGACCGGTGATTTGCGCAACGGCCTGCGGCGTCAGGCGGGGCGGTCGCCCATCCGCTCGCCCAGGCGGACCGCCCGTTCCGGCCGCCACGCCTCGTTGAACGCGATGGCATTCTGCTGGAACAGCATCACCACCGTGGAGCCGAGCAGGAAGCGCCCCATTTCCTCGCCCTTGCGCAGCAGGATGTCCTGGCCCGCGTAGTCCCATGCGGACACGGTTCCGGTGCGCTTCGGGTTCACCACCCCGTGCCAGGCCGTCGCCATGCTGCCGACAATGGTCGCGCCCACGAGCACCATCACGAAGGGCCCGTGCTCGGGGGATTCAAAGACGCAGACCACGCGCTCATTGCGCGCAAACAGGTTGGGCACGCCGCGCGCGGTGACGGGGTTCACCGAAAACAGCGCGCCGGGCACGTAGACCATGCGCGTGAGGCGGCCGTCGCAGGGCATGTGCAGGCGGTGGTAGTCGCGTGGCGACAGGTACAGGTTGGCGAAGCCGCCGTGGCGGAAGCGCGCAGCCAGCGCGGCATCCCCGCCCACCAGTTCCGTGGTGGAAAAGCGGTGGCCCTTGGCCTGCAGGATGTGGTGGTCGTCGATCGCGCCGAACTGGCTGATCGCCCCATCCACCGGGCACACGAAGTCGGCCGCCGCCAGGGGCCGGACACCGGGCCGGAGGGGGCGGGTGAAGAAGGCATTGAAGCTGGAATAGCTGGCGATGTCCGGGTTCTCCGCCTCGCTCATGTCCACGCCATAGCGGGCCACGAACCAGCGGATCAGCCGGGTAGTCATCGGACCGCCCTGCGCGCCCGCGACACGCCCGGCGAGGGTGGTGAGGCGCTGCTTGGGCAGCGCGTATTGCAGCAGGACCTTGAAACGATCGGACAACGGCTGACCCCGGACTAAGGCCGCCAGTATAGGGCCCCTGGCCGTTGAAGCCAGGGTGCCCCCGCCGAGCCGCCGCTACGAGGTGAAGAGGATGCCGAAGCGGCCCGGGTCCTCGCTGACGATATTGGGCGCGGTCAGTGCCTGGTGTTCCACGCTTTCCGAGAAGCCGAGCACCACCCCGCTGCGGCTGAACGCACCACTGTCCAGGTTGTTGGTCCAGAAGTCGATGCCCGCCGCGTCGCCGTTGCGGTCCAGCGCATTCTGGTAGACCAGCTCAACGAAGGCACGGTTGGACAGGCTGCCGTACTGCGCTTGAAACTCAGCCGAGTTCACGAAGGCCTCGGCGACGCCATTGAGTGTGAAGCCACCGGATTCGATGTTGCCGCGCCAGAAGCTCAGCCCGGCCACGTCCGGAAGCCTGCCCAGGGCGGTGTCGTAGAGCCGGGCGATCTGGGCCGCGGTTTCCGACAGGTCCCAGATGCCGGCCGAAGTCGTTGGCAATTGGGCAGCCTTGTTTTCCGCGCTTTCGCTGAAGGACAGTAGCACCTGCGCCCGGCTGGCGCCGGCCGCGAGAACTGAGTTCCACAGTGCATAGCCGCCCTCGTCCGGCGCCCGGTCCAGCACGTTGCGGTACAGCAGCGTGACATAGTCCTGGTTGCTGAGGTTGCCGTAGCGCTGCCCGAATTCCGCGCTGCCCAGGAACGCGTCAGCCAGGTTGATCAGCGGCGCGCCCGAATCCAGTTGCGCGATCCAGGTATTCAAGCCGCCTTGGTCCGGCGTGCGACCGAGCGCCGCATCGTAAAGCCGGAACACCTGCGCCGCATTGCTGTCGGGGGACAGGAACAGCGTGCCGTCGGCGAAGCGCACCTCCTCCCCGCCTGTGATCAGGTCGGTGCTGCTACCGATGTCGAGCCGTAGGCCGCCGGGCAGCAGGGCGTGCCCGACGCCGCGGAACCCGCCGGGCGCGGTGATGACGTCGTAGCCGGAACCGGCATCCACCCAGTTGTTTCCGGCCGGCAGCGTCACGGAGTCGTTGGTGCTGGACAGCTGCAGATAGTTGTCGAAGGTGACGTTCGTCAGATCCTGGGGCGAGACAGTCTGATCCAGTGCCGGGAAGTCCTGCGAAACCGTGATGGGCCCCAGCCCCTGGAACTTGGACAGCCAGTTCCGTGCCAGGATCGGGATCACCATGTCGCCACCCACGATATCCCCCGGGGCGTCGGCCAAGCTCTGGACGAAGCGGATGCCTGGCAGCGGGCTGCCGGCGGGGATGTCGCGGAAGATGTCGTTGTTGATCACGAAGCCGGAGTTCGGACCCAGGTAGAGCGCCATGCGCCCGTCCGGCAGGCGGCCGATGGCGCTGAAGGCGGTGTGGCCATAGATGGTCAACGTGTCACCCTCGGCCGGATTGAAATCCAGCATCAAGTCGACGCCATCGCCCGCTTGGTAGACGAAGGCATCGGCACCTTCATTACCCTCGATCAGGTCGCCCACCACGAAGCCGCCGAGCTGTCCGGCGGCGTTGAGCACCAGCCGTCCGTTGTCACGGCCGCCGATGACCACATCATTGCCGGGCCCTCCGGGCAGGGAGTCGTTGCCCGCGCCGCCGGCCAGCAGATCGTTGCCCTCGTTGCCGACCATGATGTCGTCACCAGTGCCGCCGAACAGCATGTCGTCGCCCAGCTCGCCCTGCATGTTGTCGTTGCCGGGGCCGCCGAGCAGCACGTCGTTGCCGAGGCCGCCCTCGCCGATGTCGTTGCCGGCACCGCCGAGGATCAGGTCGTCGCCTTCCTGGCCCTGGACGTTGTCGTCACCGTCGCCACCATTCAGGCCATCATTGCCCTCATGGCCGTTGATGAAGTCGTTGCCGGCATCGCCGTACAGCGTGTCATTGCCACCCCGGCCCTGCAGGATGTCGTTGCCGCCGTTGCCATGCACCACCGCCGGGCTGTCGGTGCCACTGGAGAAGTTGTTGTCGCCATCGCCAAGATTGACGCTGGGCGCGTAGCTGGGTGATTGCCGTAGGTCAATCACCAGCCCCACAGTGCTGCGGTTGTCCACCGTGCCGTTGCCAAGCTGCACCAGAAGGCTGGATACGCCGTTCGCCCCGGTGACATCGCTGTCCAACGCCTCGTTTCCACCACGGTCAGCGAGCGTGAACGTGCTGCCGAGCAGTGGCGCGAAGCCCGCGCGGTAGCTGCCGGCGCTGAGGCCGGTGAAGCTGAAGAAGCCGGAAGCATCTGTCGTTGTGACCGGGCCGAGAGCCTTGCCGCTTGCATCCAGCAGCCGCACCATGACGCCCTGCAGCGCAACCTCATCGCTGCCGTGGATGCCATCGCCATTGGCGTCCATCCAGGCATAGCCACCAAGCTGCGCCAGCCCGGGGGTGAACACGCCAGCGGAAAGGTCGGACACGCTGCCACCCGACACCAGCGTGAAGGGCGCGCTTTCGCCGTTACCGCCGACGTCGCTGTCGACAGCGTCGTTGGTGCCCTGGTCGCGCGCCGTGAAGGCCGTGCCGCGGGGCGCGGTGAAGGCCACTTGATAAGTACCGGGCACGATGCTGCCGAAGCTGTAGGTGCCATTGGCGGCGGTGGTGGTGCTGGCGACCACCGCGCCGTTGCTGTCCAGCAGCCGCACTGCGACACCCGCCAGCACCGGCTCGTCACCGTTGCGGATGCCATCCGCGTTGGTATCGGTGAACGCGATGCCGCTGACCCGGCCCGGGGTGTATACGCCGGCCGAGAGATTGCCGACGGAGGAGCCGGATGCCAGCGTGATCAACCCGCTGCGGCCATTGGCGCCGACGTCGCTGTCCAGGCTGTCGTTGTTGCCCTGGTCGCGACCCGTGAAGATAGCACCGGCGGGCGCGGTGAAGGCCACCTCGTAGCGCCCGGGCTGCAACCCCGCAAAGCTATATGTGCCATTGGCGGCGGTGGTGGTGGTGCCCACCACCGCGCCGCTGCCGTTCAGAAGCTGTACCGTGGTCCCGGCCAGCACCGCGTCGCCCGCATCCTGGACGCCGTTGCCGTTGCTGTCCACGAAGGCAGTGCCACTGATGCTGGCAGGCGTGTAGACGCCAGCCGACAGGTTGGCGGAGCTGCCGCCTGACGGCAGAGTGAAGAGCGCACTGCGGCCATCGCTGCCGACATCGCTGTCGATGGCGTCGTTGCTGCCCTGGTCGCGCAGCGTGAACACGGTGCCGTCAGGTGCCGTGAAAGCCACTTTGTAGGTACCCGGCGCCACGCCGGCGAAGCTGTAGGCGCCATTGGCCGCGGTGGTGGTGCTGGCGACGATGCCGCCCGTGCCATCCAGCAGCCGCACCGCCACGCCCGCCAGCACGGCATCCCCCGTGCCCTGTACGCCGTCGGCATTGTTGTCGGTGAACGCGACGCCGCCGATCGTGACGGGCGTGTAGACGCCAGCGGAGACGTTGCCCACGCTGGCGCCCGATTGCAGGTTGATGACGCTGCTGCGACCATCGGCGCCGACATCGCTGTCGATGCTGTCGTTGCTGCCCTGGTCGCGTGCCGTGAACACCGTGCCGTTGGGTGCGGTGAAAGCCACGCGGTAGGCGCCCGGCGCCAGTCCGGCGAAGTTGTAGGCCCCGGTGGCCGAGGTGGTGGTGGTGCCCAGCACCGCGCCATTGGCGTCGGTCAGCCGCACCGTCACGCCGGCCGAGACGGCATCGCCCGTGTCTTGGATGCCGTTGCCGTTGCTGTCCGTGAAGGCGACACCGCTGATAGCAGCCGGCGTGTAGAAGCCCGCCGATACGGCGCCGCTGCTGCCCCCCGAGCTGAGCACGACGCTTCCGCTGCGCCCGTTGGTGCCCACGTCGCTGTCGATGCTATCGTTCGTGCCCTGGTCGCGGGCGGTGAACACCGTGCCAGCGGGGCCGGTGAACGCGACCTGATAGGTGCCGGGCGCCACGCCCGCGAAGCTGTAAGCCCCGGTGGAGGAGGTGGTGGTGCTGCCCACCACGGCGCCGCTGCCGTTCAAGAGCTGCACGGCCACGCCGGCGGCCAGGCCGTCACCCGCGTCCTGGATGCCGTTGCCGTTGTTGTCGATAAAGGCCACGCCACCAACGCTGACGGGTGCATACACGCCGGCCGAGACGTTGGCAGCACTGTCGCCCGATGCCAGGGTGATGGTGCCGCTACGGCCGTTGGCACCGACATCGCTGTCGATGGCATCATTGGTGCCTTGGTCGCGAAGCGTGAACACCGTGCCATCCGGTGCGGTGAAGGCGACCTGGTAGCTGCCCGGCCCCACGCCGGCGAAGGTGTAGGCACCGGTGGAGGAAGTGGTGGTGCTGCTCACCACGGCGCCGCTGCCATTCAGCAACTGCACCGCCACACCCGCCAGCAGCGTGTCGCCCGGCCCCTGCAAGCCATCCGCGTTGCTGTCCAGAAACGCGACGCCGCTGATGCCGGTGGGCGTGTAGACACCGGCCGAAACATTGGTGGCGGTGCCGCCGGAGGCCAGGGTGAGGTTGCCGCTGCGCCCGTTGGCGCCCACGTCGCTGTCGATGGCGTCGTTGGTGCCCTGGTCACGTAGCGTGAACACCGTGCCATCCGGCGCGGTGAAGCTGACTTGGTATGTGCCGGGCGCGACGCTGGTGAAGCTGTAGGCGCCGTTGGTGGCGGTGGTGGTGCTGGCCACCACGGCACCGCCGGCATCGAGAAGCTGCACGGCCACGCCCGCGAGCAGGGTATCGCCGGTGCCCTGCAGGCCATCGGCATTGCGATCCTGGAACGCCACGCCGCTGATGCTGACCGGCGTATAAACACCGGCCGAGACATTGCTGGCGCTGCCACCGGAGGCCAGGGTGATGGTGCCGGTGCGCCCGTTGGTGCCTACGTCGCTGTCGATCGCATCGTTCGTGCCCTGGTCGCGTGCCGTGAACACCGTTCCGGCAGGCGCGGTGAAGCCCACCTGATAGGTGCCGGGCGCCACGCCCGCGAAGTTGTAAGCCCCTGTGGAGGAGGTGGTGGTGCTGGCCACCACCGCGCCGCCGGCATCCAGGAGCTGCACGGTGGTTCCGGAAAGCACGGCATCGCCCGGGTCCTGCAGGCCGTTGCCGTTGCCATCCACGAAGGCTGTGCCACTGATGCTGACCGGCGCATAGACGCCCGCCGAGACGTTGGTGGCACTGCCGCCGGATGCCAGGGTGATGGCGCCGCTGCGCCCGTTGGCGCCCACGTCGCTGTCTATGGTGTCGTTGGTGCCCTGATCGCGCAGGGTGAACACCGTGCCGCTGGGCGCCGTGAAGGCCACTTGGTAGGTCCCGGGCGCCACGCCCGTGAAGCTGTAGGCACCGGTGGCCGAGGTCGTGGCGTTCGCGACCACGGTGCCGCTGGCGTCCAGCAATTGCACAGGCACGCCCGCCAGCACGGTATCACTCGGGCCTTGTACGCCATCCGCGTTGCGGTCTACGAAGGCGGTACCACTGATGCTGACCGGCGCATAGACGCCGGCCGAGACATTGGCCGCGCTGCCGCCTGAAGTCAGCGTGAATGTGGCGCTTCGCCCGTTGCTGCCCACATCGCTGTCGATCGCGTCATTGCCACCCTGATCGCGTGCCGTGAAGACCGTGCCGTCGGGCGCGGTGAAGGCCACTTGGTAGGTACCGGGCGCGACGCCCGTGAAGCTGTAGGTTCCAGTCGCGGAGGTGGTGGTGCTGCCCACCACGCCTCCATTGGCATCCAGCAGTTGCACAGCCACGCCCGTCAGCAGCGTATCCGTGGTGTTCTGGATGCCGTTGCCGTTGCTGTCCAGAAACGCGACGCCGCTGATGCTGACCGGCGTGTAAACGCCCGCAGAGATGTTGGTGGCGCTGCCGCCGGACGCCAGCGTGATCGCGGCACTCCGCCCATTGGCGCCGACATCGCTGTCGATAGCGTCGTTGGTCCCCTGGTCACGCAGGGTGAACACCGTGCCGTTCGGCGCGGTGAAGGCAACCTGGTAAGTGCCGGGCCGGATGGCGGTGAAGCTGTAGGCCCCGGCGGCGGAGGTTGTGGTGGTCGCGACCACGGCGCCGCTGGCATCCAGCAACTGCACCGTCGTGCCGGCCAACACCGTATCGCCCGCACCCTGGACGCCATCGGCGTTGTTGTCGGTGAAGGCGGTGCCGCTGATGGTGGCGGGCGTGTAGATCCCGGCCGACAGGTTGCCGATGCTCGCCCCGGAGGTCAGGGTCAGGCTACCGCTCAATCCCGCGCTGCTGACATCGCTGTCCGTCGCGTCGTTGTTGCCCTGGTCGCGCGCGGTGAACACCGTGCCGGCGGGCGCGGCGAAACCGACCTCATAGGTTCCGGGCTTCAGGCCATTGAAGCTGTAGGCACCGTTGGCGGCGGTGGTGGTGGTGGCCACAACGGCGCCGCCGGCATCGAGCAGCCGCACCGCCACGCCGGCGAGCACGGCGTCACCCGCGCCCTGCACGCCGTCAGCGTTGGTATCCGTGAAGGCCACGCCGCTGATGCTGGCAGGCGTGTAAACGCCGGCGGACAGGTTGGCGATGCTGTCGCCGGAAGCCAGCACCAGGCTGGCGCTGCGGCCGTCGGTGCCGACATCGCTGTCGATGGCATCGTTGGTGCCCTGGTCGCGCAGCGTGAACACCGTGCCGCCGGGCGCGGTGAAGGCCACCTGGTAGGTACCGGGGCGCACGCCCGAAAAGCTGTATGCCCCGGTGGCCGAGGTCGTGGTGCTAGCGACCGCCGTACCGCTGGCATCCAGCAATTGCACGGCAACGCCCGCCAGCACGGCATCGCTGCTGCTTTGCACGCCGTCTGCGTTGTTGTCGGTGAAGGCCACACCGCTGATCGTGGCGGGCGTGTAGACACCGGCCGAGACGTTGGCCGCACTGCCACCGGACGCCAGGGTGATGGAGCCGCTGCGCCCGTTGCTGCCGACATCGCTGTCGATGGCGTCGTTGGTGCCCTGGTCACGTAGCGTGAACACCGTGCCGCCGGGCGCGGTGAAGCTGACCTGGTAAGTGCCGGGCGCGACGCTGGTGAAGCTGTAGGCGCCGTTGGTGGCGGTGGTGGTGCTGGCCACCACCGCACCGCTGGCATCCAGGAGCTGCACGGCCACGCCCGCGAGCAGGGTATCGCCGGTGCCCTGCAGGCCGTCGGCGTTGCGATCCTGGAAGGCGACGCCGCTGATGCTGACCGGCGTATAAACACCGGCCGAGACATTGCTGGCGCTGCCGCCGGAGGCCAGGGTGATGGTGCCGGTGCGCCCGTTGGTGCCTACGTCACTGTCGATCGCATCGTTCGTGCCCTGGTCGCGCGCCGTGAAGACGCGTCCGGATGGCGCTGTGAAGGCCACCACGTAATCACCCGGCGTCACGCCCGTGAAGCTGTAGGTGCCGTTGCTTGCGGTGGTGGTGGTGGTGATCGCCGTTCCGGCGCTGTTCAGCAGCTGCACCGTGGCGCCAGCCAGCAGTGTATCGCCGCTATCCTGCACGCCGTTGCCGTTGGCATCGACAAAGGCGGTACCGCTGATGCTGGCAGGCACGTAGACGCCGGCGTTGATGGTGTTGCTGCTGCCGGCCGTGACGGACACGCTGGCCAAGCCGCCGCTATCCACCTTGCTGCCCGTCGCCGCAGCAGCCGTGGGCGAAAAGCGGTCCCCGGACGGCGCCACCACCGTCACGGTGTAGTTGCCGGCCGCAACATTGTTGAACTTGTAGGCGCCGGTGGAATCCGTGACATCGGTGCTGACCACGGCACCCGCCGAGTTCATCAGCCGCACTGTCACGCCGGAAACGGCGGCGTCCGAGGCCGCAGCCAGCCCGTCCGCGTTGGCGTCCAGGAAGACCGTGCCGCCGAGCGTGGCGGGGGCGCTGTCATAGCCCACGACCTTGCCGGTGCCGGAGTCCGTGGCGGTGGTCACGGTCGGCGTGCCGGTCTGATTGGGCGTGGTGGGAACGGTGCTGGCGCTATAGGCGATCGCGTTGAATTCGAAGGCTGGCGACGGGGTGGAAAACACCACCCGGGTGAAGGAGGTGTCCGTGAAATTGATGTTGACGAAGTAAGACCCGTCTGCGCCCTGCGACCCGTTGGGGCTGCTGCTCACGGTGGAACCCGTGATCACCCCCACCTGAACCAGGCCGTTGTAGAACGTGATGGTATTGCCGGAGTCGACTGATCCCCAGAGCAACCCGAAGTACTTCTGCGCCGTGGCGTAGTTGAAGCTCACGCCGCCGCCCAGCGTCGCCGGCTCCGCGGCTAGGTAGTTCCCGGCCTCGCCATAGGGGGACGCCGCGACGCCTGCTGTCGATCCGTGGTAAACGCCGGAACCATCTCCGAATGTGATGGTGTTGGCGTTGTTCGTGCCAAACCGCAGGGTGTTCGAGGTGACCTTGCCGTTGCTCGCCTGCGTACCGAGTGACAGGAGCGTGACGCTGCTGTTCTGCGGAGCAGAGGCGAGGCTGGTGTCAATCGTATAGGCCATGATGGATTTGAACCTGCGTGGGAGGCGGGATGGGTGGAGCCGACTTGAAACCAAGCCTTCGAAGGCTGGACAGTGGGCGGCGGATCAGGAGAGCAGGTGCGAGCCCAGCCCGCGCGGCCGCTCAGGGATCGCGACTGGCTGCCTTATCTGGCCGGAATCGGCACGGAGTGGTTGCCCTTGCAGCTCGATATCGACCCATGACCACTCATCTGTCTAAAGGCGGCAGCTCCGGTTAGCCACCATTCCCAAGACTTTGTATAAAAGGAAAATATCTTGCTTAGAGAGTAAAAATTGGTAAAGATCCGTCGCCGCCCCACCGTCTTTTGGTGGAGGACAACAAGCGTCATCGGGACGGGCGTTGCCGATCCTCTCCTGAATTTTTTTGGTCTTGATCTCCCGTCATAGCGTGCGTCGGGGCGGCCTACGTAGGCTTCCACCGTGCGGAGCCAGGGCCATATCAGGTGTCATGACCAATGCCTCCGCCCCGCGCCTGCGTGTCATAGATTTGGAAACCACCGGAGACAGCTTCAGCAACGGCGGGGTGGTGGAGGTCGGCTGGCAGGACCTGATCTGCCAGGGCGACAGCACCTGGGCGCTGGCTGGCCCGCCGCAGGCGCGGCTGGTGCGGCCTGCGTTCCCGATCTCCCCCGTGACCTCCGCCATCCATCACATCGTGGACGAGGACGTGGCCGGAGCACCGGCCTGGGCCGATGTGGCACCCGATGTATTGCAGCGGGACGGCCCGTTGGCGCTGGCGGCGCATCGCGCGGCCTTTGAAAAGCGCTGGTGCACGCCGCAACTCAGTGGCCGCGCCCGCTGGATCTGTACCTATAAATGCGCGTTGCGGCTTTGGCCGGACGCGCCGTCGCATTCCAATCAGGGCCTGCGCTACTGGCGCCGGCCGGCGGAGCTGGACAGGGCCACCGGCCTGCCGGCGCACCGCGCGGGGCCGGACGCCTATGTCACGGCCCACCACCTGCGGGACATGCTGGCCTTGGCGAGCCTGGACCAGTTGTTGCGCTGGTCGGAAGAGCCGGCGCTGCTGGTGCGCGTGCCCAGCGGGGCGTTGCGCGGCCGGCGGTGGGAGGAGCTGGAGGTAGCGCAATTGCAACGCGTGCTGGCCGGCGAATGGGGCCAGAACACCGACATGCTGTTCACCGCCCGCGCCGAATTGGCCCGGCGCGCCGGCACCGGTGAGGCGCCGCCGCCGGCGCCGCGGCAGATGCGCCTCGGCGTTTGAGTCGCCGCGCGCAACCTTGCGGGCGCTGCGCCATTCTGCGCCTGGGGTGATTTCTCCCCAGCGGGCCGAGGCCGGCGCCGCCATGCCCGGAGGGTCCGTTCAGTGCCGCCATCCCCCCCGCCACGCTCGCCGCTGGGTGCCTTCGTGGTCATTGCCGTGGTTCTGGGCGGCGGCGCCGCTGCCTTTGCCTATACCGCCGGGTGGCTGTCGCCGGACCGGCTGTCGCGGGAAAAGGTTCTCGCCGCGCTGGCCCCGCCGGACGGGCCGGCACCCGGGCACCGGCGCAACCACGTCAAGGGCATCTGCTTTATCGGCAGCTTCGCAGCCAATGGTGCCGGCGCGGCCCTGTCCCGCGCGCCCATGCTGGCGAGCGGCACCTATCCCGTGGTCGGCCGCATGAACCTCGGCGGCGTCAGCCTGTCGGAGCCGGATGCCAAGGCACGGGTGCGCGGGCTCAGCCTGCAGTTCACGGCGCCCGACGGTGCCGAATGGCGCACCGCCATGATCAGCGCGCCGTTCTTTCCAGTCGCCACGCCGGATGCCTTCTACGCGCTGCTGCAGGCATCCGCGAGCAAGGAGGCCGGCGCCATGCCGGCCTTCGCCGCCGCGCATCCAGAGATCGCCCGCTTCGGCGCCTGGGCCGGCAGTGCCCCCTGGACCGGAAGCTACGCCGAGGAACGCTACAACAGCCTGAACTCCTTTATCTTCACCGATGCCGGGGGTACCGATCGCGTGGTTCGCTGGTCCATGCGGCCCGAGGCTCAGCCCGTCGCCGTGTCGCCGGAAGCGCTGGCCGCCCGCCCGCCGGACTTCCTGAACCGAGAGATCCGCCAGCGCCTCGCCGCCGGTCCCGTGCGCTGGACCATGCAGGTAACGGTGGCCGAGCCGGGGGACCCTGTGGCCGACCCGAGCCAGGCCTGGCCCGACGGCCGCCGCAGCGTGGATGTGGGCACGCTGACGGTGAATACCCTGCAGGACGAGGCGGATGGCCCGTGCCGGGACATCAACTACGACCCCACGGTGCTGCCGCCCGGCATGCGCACCTCGGCCGACCCATTCCCGGCGGCGCGGTCCTCCGCCTATGCGTTGTCCTATGAGCGCCGTGCCGCGGAAGCCGCGCAATACCCCCATGCCGCCTCGGGAGCCCGTCCATGACCGCCGCCCCGCACTTCAGCCCCATGCAGCGCCTGCTGCACTGGGCCATGGCGATCTGCATCCTCGTCATGTTGTTTATCGGCGTCGGCATGGTGTCCACCATATCGACGCGCTATCTGGCGCTGGTGTCAGTGCACAAGCCGCTGGGCATCGCCATCCTGGTGCTGGCGTTGCTGCGTCTCGCACTGCGGCTGCGGCGGGGCGCGCCGCCGCTGCCGTCGGACCTGCCGGAACCGATGCGGCTGGCGGCCAAGCTGTCGCATGTGGTGCTGTATGGATTGATGATCGCCATGCCGCTGATCGGCTGGGCGATGGTTTCGGCCGAGGGCATGCCCGTCACGCTGCTCGGCGGGCTGCGCCTTCCGGCGATCGTGCCGCAGAACCTCGAGCTCTTCGCGCTGCTGCGCAATGTGCATGGCTACCTCGCATATGCTTTCTTTGCTGTCATCCTGCTGCATATCGGGGCGGCCCTGTTTCACGCCCTGGTACGGCGCGACGGGGTGTTCCAGGCCATGGCGCCGGTGCCCGACCGGACCGCACGGTGACGGCTCGGGGTGCCGCTGGCACCCCGAGCCCCCGGCCTATTCCGGCTGCACACCCAGTTCCTTCAGGATGCGGCCGTAGGTTGTGTATTCATCGCGCAGCATGGCGTTCAGCGCGGCGCGCGGCATGAAGGCGGCGGGCGAGCGGGTGGTGTCCAGCACCTGCCTCACCGCCGGGGTTTCCAGCGCCGTGCGGCAGGCCTCCTCCAGCCTGTCCAGCACCGGGGCCGGGGTGCCGCGCGGGGCATAGATCCCCACCTGACTGAGCTGCAACGCGTCGATCCCCTGCTCGCGCGCCGTCGGCACGTCTGGGAAGTCAGGATGGCGGCGGTTGGAGAAGACGGTGATCAGCCGCATCTTGCCCGCCTGCACCATCTCCGCCGCCGAGCTGACCACGGCGGCGGAAAAATCCAGCCGGCCGCCCAGCGTGTCATTCAGATGCGGCGCCTCGCCACGATAAGGCACGTGGTTGAACTCCACCCCCGTGGCACGCTGCACGCGCCACACGCCAAGCTGCGGCAGCGAGTTGGGGCCGGGGCTGCCATAGCTCATGGGCCGGCGCCTGCCTTCCGCCACCAGCTCCGGCAGCGTGTGCACGGGGCTGTCGGCGCGCACCACGATGCCCAGCACGTTTTCATTGGTGCCACACACGGCCTCGAAGTTCTGTGGTTCGGTGCCCGTGGCGCGCACCATGTGCGGCTGCACCACGATGGCGGTCATGGGCGTGTGGCCCAGCGTGTAGCCGTCCGGCGCCGCGGCGGCGACGGACCGCATGCCGACCACGCCGGAGGCGCCGTCGCGCGTGATCAGCACCAGCGGCTGGCCCAGCGTCTTCTGGAAGTTCTCGCTCATGGCACGGATCAGCACGTCCGCGGCGCCGGGGGTATAGGGCATCACCATCACCACCGGGCGTTCCGGATAGCGCGTGGCAGGCGCCTGGGCGAAGGCGGGCACGGCGCCGAGCAGCGCCAGTGCGGCCAGCAGGGCGCGGCGCATCACGCGCGGTCCTCCAGGATGGCCACGGCGCGCGTCCAGCCGGCGGAAGCGCGGTGGATCTTCATGGGAAAGCAGGCGACGGTGAAGCCGTGCGGCGGCAGCGCCTCCAGGTTCGCCAGCTTCTCCATCTGGCAATAGCCGATCTCGCGCCCCGCGCGGTGGCCTTCCCAGATCAGCGAGGCGTCGCCGGTTTCCTGCACACGCTTGCGGGTGTGGCTGAAGGGCGCGTCCCAGGACCAGCCGTCGGTGCCCACCACGCGCACGCCGCGCTCGGCCAGCCACAGCGTGGCGGCGCGGCCCATGCCGCAGCCACTGTCGATGAAGTCCGCCTCGCCATAGCGGCTGCCGGCGCGGGTGTTGACCAGCACGATCTCGAGCGGGCGCAACTCATGCCCGATGCGCCGCAGCTCGGCCTCCACCTCGTCCGGCTGCACCACGTGGCCATCGGGCTTGTCGCGGAAGTCCAGCTTCACGCCTGACTGAAAGCACCAGTCCAGCGGCACCTCGTCGATGCGCATGGAGGGGCGGCCGCCGGGCACCAGCTTCTCGTCCATGCGGGAAAAGAAGTGGTAGGGCGCGTCCATATGCGTGCCGTTGTGGGTGGACAGGTTGATCTGCTCCACCGCCGCGTATTCGCCCTCGGGCAGCGCGTCCAGGCCCACGCCCATGTAGTCCGCCATGCTTTGCGCGGTCTGGTGGTGGTCGCGGTATTCAATGGCGGGCAGCATGTGCGTTGGGTCGCTGGCGATGCCGGCCTTGAGCACGGTCGAGATGTCGATGATCTGTCTGGCCATGGTTCTTTCTTTCGTTTCCTCCCCTGCCCACCCGGTCAGGCGGGCCAGGGCACGGCGGGCAGGATCTCCGCCCTGCATTCGCCGAAGCCGATGGAAACCGCGCCCGGCGCATGCGCGCGGCCGCGGAAGATCACCTCGTCGCCATCTTCCAGAAAGCGACGCGTCTCGCCATTCGGCAAGGTGACAGGCCCGCGCAGCAGGATTTCCGCGAGGCAGGCCTCGGAACCATCCGTGGGGCCGGAGCAGGTGCCGCTGCCCAGCAGGTCGCCCGGCAGCAGGTTGCAGCCGTTGCTCCCGTGGTGCGTGACCATCTGCGCCGGCGTCCAGCTCATGGTGGCGAAGTCGGTGGCCGTGATCCGCGCGGGCTCGGCACCCTCCGCCCGCATGCGTGGCGTCAGCAGGAACGCTTCCAGGGCGATGGACAGGCCGCCCGCGCGTCGGTTGGCATCGGAATCCAGGTGTGGCGGCGCGGCGGCCACGCCCTCGGCGCGCCTGGCGGCGGCGATGGCGAAGGGAATCATCGCGTCCGCCGTCACCACCCAGGGCGAGACGGTGGTGGACAGGCTCTTGGCCAGGAAGGGGCCGAGGGGCGGCATCTCCCAGCGCTGCACGTCGCGGGCCGACCAGTCGTTCAGCAGCCCGTAGCCGAACAGCCGGTCCGGCGCCCGCGACATCGGCACCGGCGTGCCGATCGGGTTTTCCGCGCCGCCCAGCCAGATGGCCAGCTCCAACTCGTAGTCCAACGCCTCGGTGGGGCCGAAATAGAGACCATCCTTGCGCATCCACTGGCCGTTGGGGCGCCGCACCGCCTCGCCACTGGTGCGGACGGAGGAGGCACGGGAATGATAGGCGACGGGCAGGTGGTCGAAGGCGGGCGGCAGCGGTGCCAGCACGTCCTTCAGCGCGCCGAGCCGCCACGAATGCTCGCGCGACACCATGAAGTCGCTGAAGTTGGCGATGCGCGACGGCAGGTGCATCTGCGCCTCGGCCATCGGCACCAGCAGCGCGGCGGCGGCGCCCTGTACCGGGCTGCCCTCGGCCAGCAAGTCGGACAATTGGTGGCGCAGGGCGCGGGCGGCATCGCGGCCCAGCGCCATCAGCGGGTTCAGGCTGGGTCCCGCCGCGGCTTCCGCCGCCGCTCCGGACAGCAGCCCGGCATCGAGCCCGGCGCGCAGGTCCAGCACGTGATCACCGATGGCGACGCCGCCGCGCGGCGCTTCCCCGCCACGCGAGAAGATGCCGAAGGGAAGGTTCTGGATGGGAAAATCAGTTTCCGCCTGGGCGGAAGGGAGCCACGCCCGGCGTTCCGGGTCGTGAGTGCGATCTGGAGCGTTCATGCCGGCATCCTTCCGCACTGGACGGAGCATGGGAAGATAAAATATATATTTTTGGTGGAAATCGATAAATCATCCCCAGCGGACTCCCCCACCTTGGCCGAGGCGGCGGCGCACCGGTTGCGGCAGGACATTGTCGGCGGCGGGTTGGCACCGGCCACCCGGCTGCGGATGCGTGACCTGACGCAGCGCTACGGCGTCGGCGCCACGCCTTTGCGGGAAGCGCTGGCGCGACTGGCAGCGGAAGGCTTCGTGCTGCTGCAAGGGCAGAAGGGGTTTTCGGTGCCCCCCGTCACCCGCGCCCACCTGCTGGACGTCACCCGCTCCCGACAGGTGGTGGAGCCGGAAGCGCTGCGGCTAGCGATGGAGGCGGGGGGCGCCGCGTGGGAAGATGGGATCGTCACCGCGCTGTCGCTTCTGCGCCACGAGATCGGCCGGCGCGACCCGGCGAGCGAGGAATGGCTGGACCGCTATGAAGCCCGGCACCACCGGTTCCACCGCTCGCTGATCGCCGCCTGCCCGCTGCCCTCGCTGCTGCGCTTCTGCGATGACCTGTATCTGCAGAAGACCCGCTACCGCCGGCTGATGGAAACCGCGCAGCAGGACTGGGCGCGCATGCTGGAGGTGCATGAGGTGCTGGCGGAAGCCGTGCTGGCCCGCGCGGCGGAGGCGGCCCCCATGCTCGCCGGCCATATCGGCGTGACCGCCGAGGTCGTCCTCGCCTTGTTGGGCGAGGACGGTGAATGACACTCAGTCCTTGCGGTTGGGCATCTCGTCCGCCGCGAGCAGGGCGCCGGCGATGGCGCACATGCGGCGGGCCTGATGGCGCACGGCGTCCAGGTCCTCCGTGCGCGGCGGGCGGTTCTCGGCACCGACAATGGCGGAGGCGCCGTAGGGGGAACCCGCTTCCAGCATCGCCTCGTCCGTGTATCCGGTGGGCACGACCACCATGCCCAGATGCGCCATGGGTGCGTAGAGCGAGAAGGTGACGATCTCCGTGCCGCCATGCGGCCAGGATGCCGTCGCGAAGGCACCGCCGACCTTGCCCGCCAGGGCGCCACGCTTCCATTGCGGGCCGAGCTGGTCGAAAAACGCCTTCAGCTCGGTGGCCATGGCACCGAAGTAGCAGGGTGTGCCGAACAAGATGGCATCAGCCCATTCGGCATCCGCTGTCGCGGGCGCCTCGTACAGCGCATTCTGACGTTGGGCGTTGTCAAGCCAGCCGTCCGATTTCCGCATTGTCGCCTCGTCGACCACTTCGCGGGCGCGGCGCAGGCGCACCGTGGCCCCCGCGGCCTCGGCCGCCGCCGCGGCCGCGACGGCCAGGCGTTCCACCGAACCGGAGCGGGAGTAGAAGGCGATGAGCAGGCGGACGGTATCGGGCAAGGAATGAGATTCCATGTCTGGAGGGGCATGCGGTATCTGATGCTGCCGGCCATTTTGATAAGATGCGCGCCGCCCGGCGGGGGGTGGCGATGCGGCCGGAACCCGCGGTGCGAACAGCCGTCTGGGGAAGGCAACCACCCAGGCGCTACCGATAACCGGAAGCGGTGCAATTTACTCGTCGTGCCTCCGACCCTAGACTGCGATCCAACATGAGCTGGGATGAGGATTGAACCGCTGATGCGGCGGCTGGCTGCCTGGCTGTTCCTGGGGTTGCTGGCCGGTTGCGCGGCGGGCTCCGACTGCATGCCATCGCATGGCATGGCGCTTCCCATCGAGTGGGCCGACAATCGTCCCATTGTGCAGGCGACCATCAATGGCCAGCCTGCCCGGCTGATCTTCGACACCGGAGCATCCCGGACGCTGCTGCGGCAGGCGGCGGCGCAACGATTGCAGCTTCCGGCGGCGCTGACCCGTTCTCCCTGGGTCGTCGCGGTGGGTGGACCCACGGAGGTTCCCATGGTGGCCGTGTCGGAGATGTCGGTGGGCCCGATCCAGCTGAGCGGCTTGCAACTGCCGACGATCAACACCGTGGAGCGGCCCAACCTGCGGGCTTGGTCAGCCGACGGGTGGCTCGGCATCGATTTCCTGGGATACGGCGACATCGATCTCGACTTCGCCCGCCAACAGGCCACCCTGTATCCCGCCGCCGCCTGCCAATCCACGAAGCCGCTGTGGGAAGATGGCTACACCACGCTGCCGGGCGTCCGCCAGGCATCCGGCAAGGTCGCGGTCACGGTCATGCTGGACGGCACGCCGGTGCAGGCCATCCTCGACACCGGCGCGGAGATCAGCGCCGTCTCGTCTGCGACCGCCAGGAAGCTGGGCTTCGATCCAGGCGCCAATACCCGGGAGGTCAAGGTATTCGGCATCAGCGGCCGGCCGGTCGCGGGCCACCTTCACCGCTTCAGCACCATCCGCGTCGGCAGTGACATCTTCAATAATCCGACTTTCGCCATCGTGGAACTTCCTGCCGACGTAGAGATGCTCATCGGCATGAACCTCCTTCGCGGCCGCCGGGTCTGGATTTCCTACCCCAACGGCGCCGTCTCCATCGCGCCCCGCCCGAGCCGTGCCGCGAGCCGGCAGTCCACCGGCATCGGGCCGTGAAGGGCAAAGGAGTGGCGGTCTCCTCTTCGCGGCAGGTACTCCGTGCTGTCGCCCCGATGAGAGGCCTGGCCACCACCCCCGTCCGTCCCTCCGGGCAGACCGCTACGCAAGCACGGCCTGGTGCCGCCGCGCGGTGCGCGGGGCGGGTCCGGTGAATTCGGCCGCGTGGCGCTGGCTCACCAGCGGTGTCTTCGGCCTGCTGGTGGGCTTGGGGTGCGGCAGCGCGCTTTATCCCGTGCTAAGCTGGTTGCTCGGCTTGCCGGACCCATCCGGCCTGCCGGGGGCGGAGGAGCAGGATGTCCGTTTCACCCTGCTGGCCATTGCCGCCCTGGCCGTGCAGGTCGCCGTCGCGGTGGTGGCTACGGTGCTGCTGGCACGCGTGGCGGATGCGCGGCGCCGGCTGGGCTGGGGGTGCCTCACGCTCGGCAGCACAATGCTATTGAACGGGGCGGTTATCCTGCTGCCGAGCGGCGTGCTGGGCCATCTCACCGCCGCGCATTCCGGGCAGGACGGCAACGACGCGGCAGTGGCCGCATTGTTCGTGCTGATGCTTAGCCTGCCCTTCGCGGTGCTGTGCGTGGGGCTTCTGGCCGGCGGCGCCTTGCTGCTGCGACGCCGCGCCGCTTCGTCGCGGTGACCGGCCGGCTGTTCAGCGACGTCACGCCGACCACGACCGTCGCGATGGAAGGCGTGGTCCCCGGCACGCTCACGCACAACATGCGAGGCGGAACCGGTCTCGATAAGCCGGGCGGGGTGGTGCAGGGCAAAGGCTGTCATCCCGCAGGCTGCGCCGCCGTGCCTGCACCGGCGCCGGATCGCGGAGCGCCCGAGATTCAACCGTCGCAGCGCACGTCGTATCCGGACACGACGGGCAGGTCGGCATCGCCGACGGTGGTCACATTCAGCCGGGCGGCCGCGCTTCGGTAGCGGAACGCGCAATAGCCGAACCCCGTGCCGGAACAGGACTCTACTTCGACGATGCCGCGTTTCGCCAGCTCGCCTTCACGCCCTTCCGCGATGCCGCCCGCAACCGGCTCGCCCGGGAGCGGGGCCCATTGCTTGATGTCCAGAAGGCGGCGGGCGATGTCGATGGGCAAGCCGTAGATGTTGGGCACGACGGCGCGGCCGGCGCAGAAGCGCTGCTCCGGGGC